>NZ_CP083953.1:0-300000 GCF_006442545.2 Mesorhizobium sp. B2-1-8 | reverse complement strand
ACGGCGAGAAGGAGCACTATACGGCCGACATTGTGGTGGTCGCTTGCGGCGCGCTATCCTCGGCGCTGCTTCTGCTGCGCTCCGCGAACGACAAGCATCCCGACGGCCTGGCCAACGGTTCCGGCCAGGTCGGCCGCAACTACATGCGGCACAATCAATCCGTGCTGATGGCCCTGATGCTTGAGCCGAACGAAACCATTTTCCAAAAGACTCTCGCCGTCTCTGATTTCTACTTCGAGTCAGAAGATGACTGGGGCTACCCGCTCGGCCTGATCCAGATGTGCGCGACGTCGCATGGCGCCCAGATCAGGGGCGAAGTGCTGCCCCAGTGGCTGGAATGGTTGCCGAAGATGCCGTTCGATGAAATGGCGCGGCACTCGATGGATTTCTGGCTGTCGAGCGAGGATCTTCCGCGCCCGGAGAACCGCATTCGCTACGATGGCGAGCGGGTCGTCCTCGACCTCGCCGACGGCGATCAGGAGGCGCACCGCCGGCTCCGGCAGAAGCTCAAGCAAATATTGGGCAAGGCTGGGGCGCATCCGCTGCTGTTGGAACGCAAGCTCTATCTCAGCCAGGACATCCCGATTGCCGGAACCGCGCACCAGGCAGGAACCGCGCGCTTCGGCACTGATCCCGCAGTGTCGGTCCTCGACGTCGACTGCAAGGCGCATGAACTCGACAACCTCTACCTCGCAGATGCGAGCTTCTTTCCGTCGATCGCCGCGGTCAATCCCACACTGACCATCATCGCCAACGCGCTCCGTGTCGCGGACCGGATCAAGGAGCGGCTCCTATGACGGCTATGTTTTCGAGCGACCTGAACGGACCCGCGACCAGTTTTCCGCATTTCTGGGAGCACACGGTAGGCAGCGGCCATGCTACGCTTGCGCTGCGCGCCGACTGGCAAACTCAGTTGAAGCAAACGCATGACGAGTTGGGCATGCGGCATGTCAGGTTCCACGGTATCTTATGCGACAACATGGGGACGCTCGTCGCCGAAGGTGACACATTCTTCTATTCATTCTTCAACGCAGACCAGATTTTCGATTTTCTTCTTTCCATTGGCATGAGGCCCTTTGTCGAACTGAGCTTCATGCCATCCGCCCTGGCCTCGGGCGATCAAACGGTTTTCCATTATGGTGCCAATGTCACGCCACCAAAGGACCACGCGCAATGGGCGGTGCTGATCCGAAAGCTAGTGAGCCACTGGGTGGACCGCTACGGCCTGGACGAGGTGCGGCAGTGGTTCTTCGAGGTCTGGAACGAACCGAACCTCGCTGCCTTCGGGAGCGGAAAGCAGAGCGACTACTTCGAGCTGTACCGCTACACCGTCGAAGCCATTAAAGGCGTCGACAAGATGCTCAAGGTCGGCGGCCCCGCGACAGCCGACAATGCGTGGATCGAGGATTTTCTGAACTATTGCCGGACCAGCAATCTTCCAGCCGATTTCGTCAGCACGCATCATTACCCAACCGATGACTTCGGCAAGCCGGGCGACGACAGCGAGGCACAGCTTGCCGCGAGCAGGCGCAGCGCCTTGCGCGACGAAGCCCGCATCGCGCGCAAGCAAGCGGGCGATCTGCCCCTCTACTACACGGAATGGTGCACATCGTCGAACCCGCGCGACGCCATGCACGACGACCCCTATGCCGCCGCGTTCATCGTCAAGACGGTCATGGAGGCGAGAGGGCTCGTTCAGGGGTATAGTTACTGGACGTTCTCAGACATTTTCGAGGAGAACTATTTACCTTCCGTCCCCTTCCAGGGAGGGTTCGGATTGCTCAACATCCACGGGATCGCCAAGCCCGCGTATCGCGCATTCCAGCTGCTGCATCGACTGGGCACGCAGATGCTGCCTGTCGAGGGCAGCCATGAAACCGTCGATGCTTGGCTCGTGCACGGCGACCGAAGCTCCACGGTGGTGCTGACGAACTTTGGACTGCCACGCCACCCGATTGAAACGGAGCAGGTTCTCTTCGCGCTCGAATCCGCGCCGTCGGGGATGGGCGCCTCGGTTCAGCGCATTGATATCGAGCACGCCAATGCCAAGCGCCACTGGGAACAACTGGGCGAGCCGGAATATTTGGACGCAGCGTCGGTCGATGAACTCAAGAGACGGTCAGAGCTCCGGGGCGAACCGATCGAGATCAAGAACGACGCCAACACGGCGAGCTTCGAGATTTCTATGCCGCCGCAGTCGGTCGCCGCAGTGACGGTCGCTCTTCCATCCAGGCTCGGTCAATGAAAGCCGATCCGGACCAGATGCCGGTCGGCGAGGACCTGCTGGCGGCGCTCCAGCGCAAGTCATTCGCCTATTTCCTCTACGAAGCAAATGAGGCGAACGGGCTGGTTGCCGACAGATCCAGAAAAGGCTCCCCCGCCAGCATCGCGGCGGTCGGGCTCGCGCTCGCGGCCTATCCGGTCGGGGTGGCGCGCGGCTTCATGACACGCGAGCAGGCGTGCGCGAGGACGCTGGCCACGTTGCGCTTCTTCTGGAAGGGCACGCAAGGAACCGGACCGGATGCCACCGGCTACAAGGGGTTCTATTACCATTTCCTGGACATGGAGACGGGACGGCGCGTCTGGCGCTGCGAACTGTCCACGATAGACACCGCGCTTCTGATCGCCGGCATCCTGACGGTAGGCGCATATTTCCGGGAGAACTCCGAGGACGAAACGGAAATCCGCACCCTCTCGGAGGCGCTTTACGAGCGCGTCGACTGGGACTGGGCTCGCAATGGCGGCGCCACCGTGGCCCATGGCTGGACGCCGGAAAAAGGATTCCTTGGCTACCGATGGGAAGGCTACGACGAAGCGTTGATCCTCTATGTCCTCGGCATCGGCTCGCCGACGCATTGCCTGCCGCCTGAAAGCTACCAGGCGTGGCTGTCAACTTACCGCTGGAAGAAGATCTACGGCCACGAGTTCGTCTATGCAGGACCGCTGTTCATCCATCAGTTGTCGCATGTCTGGCTCGACTTCCGCGGCATCCGCGACGGCTTCATGCGCGACCACAAAAGCGATTATTTCGAGAACAGCCGGACGGCGACTTATGTCCAGCGCGAATACGCGTCCCGTAATTCAATGGAATTTTCCGGTTATCACGAGAACAGCTGGGGCGTGACTGCCAGCGACGGGCCAGGATGGCAGACGCGACGGATCGGCGGGGTCGAGCGGCGGTTCTACGGCTATCGCGCCCGCGGCGTGCCGTTCGGACCCGACGATGGCACTCTGTCGCCCTGGGCAGTCGCGGCATCACTGCCTTTTGCTCCGGAGATCGTCCTGCCAGCGCTGCGCCATTTCCATGATATCAACCTCAATCTCGACAATTCCTACGGTTTCAAGGCGAGTTTCAACCCGACGCTTTCGCCAGACATCGGAGATCCTGCCGGCTGGGTGGCTCCGGATCATCTGGGGCTGAACCAGGGGCCGATCGTGCTGATGGTGGAGAATCACCGATCCGATTTTCTTTGGCGGCTGATGCGCGGCTGCAAGCATGTTGTTCGCGGTCTGCGCGGGGCCGGCTTTCGGGGAGGATGGCTCGAGACTGTCGGCGAGTAGGTCGACCAACTGGGAGTTAAACGGTTGCATAGAGCCAGAGCTTCACACCTCAATCGGTTTTCGTCTTCAGCCAATCTAGGTCAAGGAGAACGATGACGGGTTCTTTACACTATGATCCTAGCATGCACGGTCGCGCAGCATGGAACGCTGGCGAAACCATTCGTACAAAGCGACCACTTACTCAGAAACGGATCTAAGCGATCGGCTTCTTCCTCGACGGAGAGGGACGCCTGCGCGATCGTGCATTTTTCGACCTGGCAAGCAATCGACAGCAAGCTGCGGCCGTGTCGGACGGCCGTTTTCGATATCGCTGCAATCGCGCTTCTAGCTCCTTCAGGGGGTGGAAAGCGTCCATCTGGCGGATTAGACTTCCCGACCATGTTGGAGCCGCTGGGATTGAACCTATGGTTTGCGGATGGCGGGGTCGTCTCATTCAAAGGCTTCGATTATCCGACACGCATGGTCGTCGTGCGTCTTGCCGATGGGGGGCTGTGGTTATGGTCGCCTGTCGAAAGGACGGCAGCGATTGAGGACGAGATTCGGGCGCTTGGCCCTGTTCGGAATATCGTCAGCCCCAACAAGCTGCACTACCTGTTTCTGGGCGAGTGGCAGGCCGCATTCCCAGAAGCGAATTTATGGGCGACGGCGCAGACAATCGCCAAGTGCAGGGAACTCCGCTTTTCCGGGGCGCTGGCCGATAATCCGCCAGCCGAATGGAACGGCCAGATCGACCAGTTCTATTTCACCAATTCGCCTTTCATGGACGAGCTGATCTTCTTTCACCGCGCGTCGCGCACCGCCATCATCGCCGACCTCTCGCAGACCTTCAGTGAGACGTTCTTGAAACGCCATTGGCCTTGGTGGACGCGGCCAATCGCCAACCTTTCGAAAATGGTCGAAGGCTGGGGCTATCCGCCGATCGACTATCGGATCAGTTTCCGCAACCGTGCAACCGCGCGCCCAAAGATTCGTGAGTTGATCGGAAACCATCCCGAGCACGTCGTCGTGGCGCACGGTGAGGTTGTCAGGACGGGTGGCGAAGCCTTTTTGCGGCGTGCCTTTTCATGGCTGATCCAGTAGTCTCACCGTCGCCAACTGGTTTCGCCGAATGGCGGCTAGCCGGTGATCTTACATAGTCACCGGTCGTCGTCCGGCCCTTTCATACTGCTAAGCTTAGACGCGGCTATCGATCTCCATCCAGCGATCGCGAATGGCAGCGCCGTCGAGACGCCTCTCGCCAGTTTACAAACATCATTGCTGGCCAGTTCAGTTTGCTGGTTCGATATGCGGGTGCGCCCCGACCATCCCAGCAGGCGCCGAGCCGAAGCGGCTCCCCAAACCAGATTATTCTTACATCGCATCGGCCACCGCGCCTTCCAGTGAGGTAGTGGCTCGGCGGATGAGACGACTTAGGGTCTGGCTGTCATCGAACCAGCGCCTCTTGTAATCCCCCTGCCGGAGGTCACGCCTTGGGCTCGGAGCGCTTCGGCTCTGGCAGGATCACGAACCATAGCCACAACATCGGCCGCGGCCAGTCGCGGTCGCGGTAGCCGTTGCGCAGCCGGCGCGGGTTCTTCTCGCCATAGCCGTCGCCGGTCGCGGCGCCCGGCCTCAGACACCGCCTTGGAGCGTCTGCCACGCCCGCCTGCATGAGAAGCATCGTCGCTGCTGGTCAGATGAGCTATTTATAGCAACAACAAATCATTTCTTAAACAGTGCGCAAGCAGTTTAAGCACTTATTCATTACTCAACGCATTTTTCTTGCAAGTGTGTGCGGGCTTCGAGAAAAAAGCATGCTGAAGGTCTACACCTGCATTGCAACGGAGCATGATTTGCGTCTGGTTGCGCTAGCGGCCTTCGTTTGCGCACTGGCCTGCTTCGCTGCGGTTAATCTTCTCCATCATGTCCGGCGCAGCGAATTTGCGATGCAACGGTTCTGGCTCGCGGTCGCTGCCGTCGCCACCGGCTTCGGCATCTGGGCTACCCATTTCATCGCCATGCTGGCCTTCCAGCCCGCGGTGCCGAGCGGCTACAACATCGCCTTGACGATCGTCTCACTGGTCGCGGCTATCATTTTGACGGGAACTGGCCTTTCCATTGGCATCTCACCACGCGTGCAGCATGGCCGCTGGATTGGCGGCGCCATCGTGGGCGGCGGGATCGCCGTTATGCATTATACCGGCATGGCCGCGTTCGAGATCGCCGGCCGCATCGACTGGGATCCGCCGCTCGTTGCCGCCTCCATCCTCCTCGGCGGTATGTTCGGCGCCGCTGCATTGCCGGTCGCGCTTCGGGAAAACAACGTCAGGTGGAAGGCGCTCGGCGCCCTGGTGCTGACAATTGCGATCTGCAGCCACCATTTCACGGCGATGGCCGCGGCAGCGATCATACCTGATCCGCGTGTTGTGGTTTCGGCCTCGGCGCTGCCTGCCGAATGGATGGCGATCGGTGTGGCGCTCGCTTCGACTGTCATCATCCTTTTAGCCCTTGTCGGTCTCGGCCTCGATCTGCGAGACCTTCGCCGCGCGGGTGAGACTGCGCGTATGCAGGAACTGGCAGACGCCACCGTCGAGGGGCTGGTTGTGTGCAACGAGGCCGGGATTGTTGCAGCCAATAAAAGCTTCGCCGCACTTGCCGGCGTCGACAGATCGGAAGTGGTCGGCCGCTCGCTCGCTTCTTTCTTCCCCACGCTGTCGCAGGACGAACTCGTTAACACGGAACGGAAGCCACTGGAGGCGGGGCTTTGGGCGACGAACGGCACCACGATACCGGTGGAGTTGATCCGCCGCAGCATCGTCTTTAGCGGCAAGCCACACAAGGTTCTTGCAGTGCGCGACATCCGCGGTCGCAAGCGGGCCGAGGAGGAGATTCACTTCCTCGCCAACCACGATCCCCTGACCGGTCTGCCAAATCGCAGAAGCTTCAACGAGAGGCTGGACGCTGAGTTCGTGGCGCATCGTGGCGCCGACCGCTGCTTTGCCGTCCTCTTCCTGGATCTCGATCGCTTCAAGGATATCAACGATCTCTTCGGTCACCTCGTCGGCGACGAGGTGCTTCAATTGGTTGCCGAGAAGATCAAAAGTATTCTCAAGCCACAATACATGTTCGCGCGCCTTGGGGGCGACGAGTTCGCGGTGATCATTCCGGGCCTGCCGAGCCCCGCTTATGCAACGCGAACCGCTGAAGCCATCCTGGAGGCGTTTAGCGACGGAGGAGGGATGATTCTGCCCGCCGGGGTCACGCTCGGCACAAGCATCGGCATCGCTGTATTCCCGAATGATGCGCCTGATCGCGCGACGCTTCTAAGCCATGCAGACGCCGCGCTTTATGAGGCTAAGGCGGAAGGGCGTGGCGTGTATCGCTTCTTTGCGCCGGCCATGGGTGAGCATCTGCGCGACCGACGCCAGATGGAACACGACATTCGTCTTGCAATCTCGCGCAACGAGTTCCGCCTCGTCTACCAGCCGCAGGCAAAGCTTCCATCAAACAAGGTCTACGGCTTCGAAGCCTTGCTTCGTTGGGATCACAACACCAAGGGCGCCGTATCCCCGGCGGTGTTCATTCCGATCGCGGAAGAATGCGGCGCCATTCTGAAGATCGGTGAATGGGTGCTGCGCACCGCCTGCACCGAAGCGGCGTCATGGGAACAACCGTTAGCGATCAGCGTCAACGTCTCGGCCGTACAACTCCATGGCGGGAATCTTCCGGAACTGGTGGAAGAGATACTGAAGGAAACGGGTCTGGATCCATCCCGACTTGAGTTGGAGATTACAGAATCATCGCTGATCAAGGATATTGGCCGAGCGCTCGCAGTGCTCAACAAGCTCAAAATCCTTGGTGTCCAGATCGCGATGGATGATTTTGGCACTGGCTACTCTTCTTTATCGAACCTGCGGGCGTTCCCGTTTGACAAGATCAAGGTGGACCAGTCCCTGGTGCATTCTGTGGATGCGAGCGATGAGGCCGCCGCAGTTCTGCGCGCCGTCTTCGGTCTCGCTCGGGGCCTCAACCTGCCGGTTCTGGCGGAGGGCGTCGAAACCGACGCAGAGTTAGATTTTCTGCGTGCAGAACCCTGTGACGCCATGCAGGGTTATCTTCTCGGCCGGCCTTGCCCGATAGCCGAGTTCGTCCATCATACAAGCGGTGAAGACTCGTCAGCCGCTCCCCGACGGCCAAACAAGCACGAATTGCACGTGGTCAAGAGCAGCGCGGCCTAGGCCGGAACGGGAGCATAAAAAAGTCGGGGGCGCCGGGCGCCTCGGGTTAGCGTGGACCTGGAGATTGAGTAGCCACATTTGGTCCTCGCCTCCCTCGGACGAAATTGCCTTGCTCCTGCGAAGATCCCGCGCCGCCGGCATCGTTTAGGTGACCCGCTTTGTAAGCGCAGCAGCAATCGGGCCGGCTTCTGCGATGACCTTCGCCATTCGGATGTGAGCCTCGCTTGCCAAACAGGTAAGACTGAACACATGGGTTCCAACCCCGACCCCTTTGAGGTTCGGATGGTTGAGGCTGTTCGCGATTCGCGGGCGCGCACCGACATGAGTGGCCTCCATGCTTCCGCTATTATAGGCGTTTGCGCCACCTCGATCAAACGGAACAGGCGTTTGCGCTATTTTCAAACTGAAACACTACCCGCCGTCGTGCCGAGAGCTTCTTCAGGATGGTCGACGGCACGACGGATCGCGTCGTGATCGACGCTGCCAGCTGAAGCAGATCGTCCCAGTGGTCGAGAATGAGCGTGGTGTTGATCGGTGCTCCGATGTGGTTCGACAGTGCCGGGTATGCGTCGCCCTTCTCGAACGTGTGGAACTTACGATCTTTGAGATTGCGTACCGAGGTGCGAAGCGCGGCATTGGGATTGCGTTTTACCAAAAGCGCGAATATGCTTGTTGTACGATCGTTCAACAAGCATATTCGCGAAGCCCCGATGCACTGCAATCCCCGCTACAAAATCCTTTTCGAACCGGTTCGCATCGGGCCCGTCACCGCGCCGAACCGCTTCTACCAGACCCCGCATGCGACCGGCATGGGCACGCTCAGGCCGCAAAGCGGCGCTGCGCTGCGCGGCATCAAGGCCGCAGGCGGTTGGGGCGTGGTCTCAACGGAATATTGCTCGATCCATCCGAGTTCCGACGACTCGCCGTTTGGCTTCCTGTCGCTGTGGGATGAGGACGACGTCCGCGAGCTGGCGCGCACCGCCGACGCCATCCACGCCCATGGCAGCCTGGCAGCGGTCGAGCTGTGGCATGGCGGCGCCCACACCAACAACCGGCTGACGCGCGAACCACTGCTGGCGCCCTCGGCGCAACCAGCGAAGTTTGTCCAGCCCGGCGGCGCGCGCGCCATGGACCGGCAGGACATCAGCGACTTCCGTCGCTGGCAGCGCGAAGCCGCGATCCGCGCGCGGCGGGCGGGGTTCGACATCGTCTACTGCTATGCTGGGCACGACTACCTGCCGTTCCAGTTCCTGTCGCGCCGCACCAACCGCCGCACCGACGAGTATGGCGGCGCCTTGCAGAACCGCGTGCGGCTGCTGCGCGAAATGATCGAGGACACCAAGGAAGCCGTCGGCGACAGCTGCGCGGTGGCGGTGCGGTTGGCGGTCGACGAACTGCACGGACCGCATGGCATCACCTCGGAAGGCGAAGGGCGCGAGATCATCGAGATGCTGGCCGAGCTGCCGGATCTCTGGGACATCAACGTTGCCGGCTCGCTCGGCAACGATTCCAAATCGTCACGGTTCAGCGCGGAAGGTTTTCAGGAAGAGTATGTCGGCTTCGTCAAAGGGCTGACGACAAAACCGGTGGTCAGCGTCGGGCGGTTCACCTCGCCGGACACCATGGTCGGCCAGATCAGGCGTGGCATCCAGGATTTCATCGGCGCGGCGCGCCCGTCGATCGCCGACCCGTTCCTGCCGAAGAAGATCTTCGAGGGACGCGAGGACGAGATCCGCGAATGCATCGGCTGCAATATCTGCCGCTCGGCCAACAATGAAAGCGTGCCGCTGCGCTGTACCCAGAACCCGACGATCGGCGAGGAATGGCGGCGCGGCTGGCATCCCGAACAGGTCGACAACAAGGGTTCGGAAGCGCGCGTGCTAGTGGTCGGCGGCGGCCCGGCAGGGCTCGAATGCGCACTGACGCTTGGCCGGCGCGGCTATGGCGTGATGCTGGCCGAAGCCGGCAACTTGCTCGGCGGCCGCGTCTCGCGGGAGGCGACATTGCCCGGGCTGGCGGCATGGGCGCGGGTACGCGACCACCGCCTGCACATGCTCGGCAAACAGCCATCGGTCGCGATCTATCCCGGCAGCCGGCTCGACGCCGAGGACGTGCTATCACTCGGCGTCGACCATATCGTGCTGGCGACCGGCAGCTTCTGGCGGCGCGACGGTGTCGGCGCCAGCGTCGAGATGCCGGTCGGGATCGAGGCGTCGCCGTCGATCCTGACGCCGGACGACATCTTCGCCGGAGTCCCGGTAACGGGTCCGGTGCTGGTCTATGACGACGAGCATTATTTTATGGGCGGTGCGCTGGCGGAGAAACTGCGCGTTGCCGGCCACGCGGTGACCATCGCCACGCCGCTGCCAGTGGTGTCGAGCTGGACGCAGATGACCGACGAGCAGTTCTTCGTCCAGAAGCAGTTGATGGAAAGCGGCATTGGCCTGCTTTTGTCGCAAAGCCTGGTGTCGGCAGCGAACGGCGTTGCCGAATTCGCCTGCACCTACACCCGCCGGGTCACGCGCCGCGACTTCGGCACGCTGGTGCTGGTGACGGGACGCATCGCCGAACAGACGCTATTCGACGCGCTCTCCGCAGCAAGTGCGCGCAAGCGCGAGAACAACCCGTCGATAACGCGGATCGGCGATTGCCTGGCGCCGTCCTCGATCGCCGATGCGGTGCATTCCGGCCACAAGTACGCCCGCCATCTGGATCTGCCGGCAGGGGCAGGAATACCGCTGCGCGAACGACCATCTTTCACGACAGGAGCCAAGCCATGGAACGCAGTATAGCCCGCCGCAGACCCGGCCGCCCGCAGCGTGAAATCGGCGGCATCGCGCAGCGTCCGTGGAAACAGCTGACGCGACCTTACGCGCCGATCGAGGTGCTGTCGGCCGACCAGGTCCAGTCCATCCATGAGATGGGTCTCACCATCCTGGAAGAGATCGGCATGCGGGTACTGCAGCCGCGGGCGCGCCAGCTCTATCGCGCGGCGGGCTGTGATGTCGACGAAAGCGAGATGCGGGTGCGCTTCGACCGCGCCATGATCATGGAGCGCGTCGCCACGGCGCCGTCCTCGTTCGAGCTGCGCGCCCGCAACCCGGAAAAAAACGTCAAGGTCGGCGGCAGGCACTGTATCCTGTCGTCGGTGGGCGGGCCGGCCTATGTCATGGACAATGATCGCGGACGCCGACCCGGAACCTATGCGGAGATGTGCGACTACCTCAAGCTGATCCAATCGTTCAACGTGCTGCACCAGGAAGGTGGCGGGCCGTTCGAGCCGCTCGACCTGCACCAGAATACCCGCCATCTCGACCTCTACTATGCTGAGATCACTTTGCTCGACAAGAACTGGCAACCGCAGGCGCTTGGCCGGGGGCGCGCCATCGACGCGCTGGAAATGGTGGCGATATCGCTCGGCACGACGCGCGAAAACCTGGCGCAGGAGATGCCGGTATTCACCGGCATTATCAACACCAACTCGCCGCTGCAGCTCGACGAGCCGATGGCCGAAGGCCTGATCGCGCTGGCCGAACACGGCCAGGTCAATGTCGTCACGCCATTTACGCTGGCTGGTGCGATGAGCCCGGTGACATTGGCCGGGGCGTTGTCGCAACAACATGCCGAGGCGCTGGCCGGAATCGCGCTGACCCAGATCGTTCGCCCCGGCGTGCCGGTCATGTATGGCGGCTTCACCTCCAATGTCGACATGAAGACCGGCGCCCCGGCCTTCGGCACGCCCGAATACACGCAGGCCGCACAGATCACCGGCCAGCTCAGCCGGCTGATCGGCGTGCCGTTCCGATCCAGTAACGTCACCGCCGCCAATTCGGTCGATGCACAGGCGGCCTATGAGAGCGCCATGTCGCTGTGGGGCTGCCTGATGGGCGGCGCCCATCTGGTGATGCACGCCGCCGGCTGGCTCGGCGGTGGCCTGACGGCATCGTTCGAGAAACTGGTTATCGATGCCGAGATGCTTCAGATGATGTCGGCCTATTTCGATCCGCCGGTCGTTGACATTGACACGCTGGCGCTGGAGGCCGTGCGCGAGGTCGGCCCGGCCGGGCATTTCTTTGGCGCCGCCCACACCATGCAACGCTACGAGCGGGCCTTCTATTCGCCATTGGTATCCAACTGGGACAATTACGACACCTGGATGGAGCGCGGCCAGGTGACCGCGCGCGAGCGCGCCAATGTCGTCTGGAAGCGGATGGTCGCCGAATACGAGCAGCCGCCGATCGACCCGGGCATCGACGAAGCCTTGCGGGACTATATGGAGCGCCGCAAGCGCGAAGGCGGTTCGCCGCTCAACTAGTAGGCGTCTCGCAAAGGCCCGACCTGAGCCTCAAGCATCTCGAAGCCTGCGGCTTCCGCTGCTTGCGGCGTCACCACGCTTTCATCGAGGCACCATTCGAGCCAGAGCCCGTCGACCAGCGCGATGAAATTGCGCGCCAGCGCCCGGGCGTCGACTTGCCTGCCGCGCGGTATGGCGACGGCGGCAATGTCCTCGGCCAGCTCCGCCCGGTAGGCGTCATAGAGTTCGCGATGCGCCGCCTGAAGACGCGGATTGACGGCGATCTCGCCCCACAGCGACAGCCAGATCAGCAGGTTCTCGCGGCTGAAGTATTCGGGTGCAAAATTGGAGTGCACCAGGGCGGCAAGCGCTGCTTGCGGCGACCAATCCGACGTCTCGGCGCGGCGGCGTTTGGCTTCGGCGATCTGGTTGTTGACGCTGGCGTAGAGCGAGGATTTGTAGACCTCGACCAGCAAGCCATCGAGGCTTTCGAAGTGATGGTTGATGAGGCCGCGCGAGACGCCGGCCTCCTTGCAGATGCGGTCGATGGTGAAGGCGCCGATGCCGCCGACCGACAGGCATCGCGTCGCCGCCTCGATCAGCATGGAGCGGCGCACATCGGCCTGCTCGCGGCTGAAGCGCGGCGGAGCTTTTCTTGCACCGCGCTTCCTTCTTGCACCTTCTGGTTGGGCATCCGTCATGCAAACCAGCTAATCGATTACGCCCCTCCTGTCCACGGAGGCGGTCATGCCTTCTTCTTGAACAGCACCGGATTGGGATGGCCGTCGGGATAGATGACCGGCTCGAAAGCGGTCTTGTGGATGGCGACCAGCGGCTGGTGGCAGATGAAGACGAAGCCGCCGGACTGTTCCATCAGATCCTCCATGCGGTTGGACAGGGCGATGCGCTTGACCTCGTCGCTTTCCGCCACCAGCTGCTGATAGCTGGTCTCGAATTCGGGGCTGTCGAAGCCCGACCAGTTGTAGGCGCCGATCTGGTCGGGACGGAACCAGACCAGGTTTTCGGAAGGATCGATGCCGCCGGCGAAATCCATCAGTGCCAGATCGATGTTCTTGTAGCCATCGCCTTGCGTCTTGTCGCCGACGCCCCAGAATGCCGCCTCGTCATACGGTTGGATTTCGACCTTGATGCCGGCCTGTTCGAGGCTGGCCTGGATAATCTGGGCGGTCGCGGTGCGGATGGAATCGTTCATCACCGTCAAGGTCAGTGACAGGTCGCTAACGCCGGCTTCCGCGAGCAGCGACGCGGACTTCTCATAGTCCGGTGCGGCGATCAAATTGCCGGCCCGCGCGAATTTGGTTCCGGGCTGGACGACGCCGGTGGAACGCCTGGTTAGATCGTCATAGACGCCGGTGAGGATCTGCCCGACATCGACGCCGTACTGCACGGCCTGGCGGACTTTCAGATCCTTGAGCCGCGGGCTCAGCATGTTGATGGTCAGCCAGACATATCGTGTCGACTGCGCCTCGATCAGACTTGTGTCCGCTGGTGGGTTCGCCTTGACGGCCTTGGTCGCCGAAATGGCGATCTTGGTGTAGTCGAAGGCGTCGGCCTCGTAGGCGAGTTGCGCTGCCTGATCGTCTGCCACAACATAGATCTCGACCTTGTTGAAATCCGGCTTCGGACCCGGCCAGTCAGGATTGGCGGTCAGCGTCACCTTCTGCTTCTGCTGCCAGTCGCTGAAGAGATAAGGCCCGCATGTCGCCGGCGGCTGCGTGGTGAATTTGCCGCCCGCCTTCTCGGTGCCGGCGCGGCTGATGATGTGGCCGCCATAGTAAGGCAGGCTGGTGACGAAGATCGGCTGGTATGGTTCTTTCAGGTGGATGATGCCGTTGCGAGCATCGACGACCTCGACCTGGTCGAGCTTCTCGAACTGATAGGCCCAGGGCGATGCGAGAGCCTTGTCCGCGATGCGCTCGAACGAGAATTTCACGTCGTCTGATGTGACCGCGCCGAAGTCGCCAGACCATTTCATCCCATCGATCAAGGTGAAGGCGATGGTTTTCGGGTCTTTCTGTTCGAGCTTCTCGGCGCCCCACAGCGACCATGGCGAGCCTTTCTGGATATCGCCGAAATGGTTCAGCGAGACGTAGATGCCGCGCATCATGACATCCTCGATGCCGCCATTCATGAAGGCAGGATCGAGGCACTGCAGGTCACCTTCCATTCGCATGCGCAGCGTGTCGCCAACGGCCGACCAGGCAAAGCCTGGCTTCATCGTGAGACCAGCGCCCAGCGCGCCGGCTGCCTTCAGGAATGCACGTCTGTCCATGGTCCATTGCGTCATGTCAGTTTCCCCTTTGGTTTGCGGAAGCGCGTGAAAACGCTTCCCGTTCTTGCCCGCCGGTCTCCAGCGGGAAATGGCAACGCACCATCCGGCCGGCGCCCATCGACCGATAGGCAGGCGGCTCGGTCCTGCAGCGCTCGCGGGCGATCGGGCAGCGCGTGTGGAACTCGCAGCCCGAAGGCCGCCGGAACACGCTCGGAATCTCACCGGTGACGGCCGGGTTGTGGTTACGCCTGCGCGGGTCGGGTATCGGCTCCGATCGGATGAGCGTCGCCGTGTAGGGATGCATCGGCGCGGAAAACACATCTAGTGTCGGTCCGGTTTCGACCAGCCGGCCGAGATACATGATGGCGAGCCGGTCGCTGACGTGACGGATCATGGCCAAGTTGTGGGTGACGATCATGGCGGCGAAACCGAGTTCGCGCTTGAGCTCGCCGATCAGGTTGAGCACATCGCCCTGCACCGATACATCGAGACCTGCGGTCGGCTCATCGGCGAGCAGCAGATGCGGCTTCATCGCCAAGGCGCGGGCGACACCGACGCGGCGCGCCTGCCCGCCAGACAGCTCGTGCGGAAAGCGGTCGACGAAGGATGATGGCAACCCAACCAGCGCCAGCAGCGCCTTGGCGGCGACGCGGCGGTCCGGCATCGGCTCGCCCTGGATGATCTGCGGTTCGGTGAGCAGCGTGCCGATGCGCAGGCGCGGGCTGAGCGAGGCGACAGGGTCCTGGAACATCATCGCCGAGCGCCGTCGCATGGCGCGGAAATCGGCCGGCGTCGCCACGTCCCTGCCCTCGAAGACGATGCGGCCCGCCGCTGCCACGACAAGGCCGAGGATGGTGCGGGCCAGCGTCGTCTTGCCGGAGCCGGATTCGCCGACCAGCCCGAGCGTTTCGCCCGGCATCAGCGACAGCGTCACGCCGTCGATGACGTTGAAGCCCGGCAGAGGGAACGGATTGATTAGCCGATTGAGCAAGCCGCCGCGAACGAAGCTCGCGGACAGGTCTTCCACGGCGAGCAGCGGGGTCATGGCATCACCGCGTGGCAGCGTGCGACATGGGCAGCGGCGAGTTTCACCAGCGGTGGGGTGATAGAACCGCATGGCGCGAAGGCGCGGCCGCAACGCGGTGCATAGACGCATCCCGTGGGTGGCTGGGTCAGGTTGGGCAGGAAGCCTGGAATGGTCGGCAGCCTGTCCAACCGCTCATGGAACCGGGCGGGATCGCAGGCGAGCAGCGCCTGGGTGTAGGGATGCCTGGCGTCGTGGAAGATCGCATCGACCTCGCCGCCCTCGACCACCTCGCCGGCATACATGACGTAGACCCGGTCGCAGAGTTCGGCGATGACGCCGAGATGGTGCGAGACGACGATGATGATGCCGTTGTATTCACGGCGGAGCTCGCGCAGCAGACGGATGATCTGCGCCTCCATGGTGACATCGAGCGCCGTGGTCGGCTCGTCGGCGATGAGGAGGCCGGGATCGGTCAGCAAGGCGGCGGCAATGGCGACACGCTGGCGCATGCCGCCCGACAGTTCATGCGGATAGCTCTGCATCCGGCGCTCGGCATCGGCGATGCCGACGCGGCCAAGCATGGCGGCGATCCGCGCGCGCTTCTGTACCCGGCCAAGATCCTTGCGATGGTGCTGGAAATCGACGAGCTGGTCGCCGATGGTCAGCACCGGGTTGAACGCCGTCATCGGGTCTTGGCTGACCAGTGCGATCTCGTCGCCGCGCAGCAGGCGCTGGCGGTGGGCGTCGAGCTTTGCCAGGTCGACGCCGTTGTAGCTGATCGATCCGTCGATGCGGGCATTGGCCGGCAACAGGTTGGCCAAGGCGGTGACCAGCGTAGACTTGCCGCAGCCGCTCTCGCCGACGATGCCGATCACTTCGCCCGGATGCGCCTCGATGTCGACATGGCGCAGCGCATGGACGCTGCCATGCGGCGTCTCATAGCGGACGCTGAGGTCATTGGCGGCGAGCGAGCCGGTCATGCCGGCCTCCGCAGTTGCAGGCGCGGATCGAGATAGTCGCGCAGACCTTCGCCGAGGAAGGTGAAGCCGAGTGTGGCGAGCACCAGCGGCAGCCCGCCGAAGATCACCATGAAGGGGGCCGAACGGATCGAGGTGTAGCCGTCATAGAGGATGCTCCCCCAGGACGGTGTTGGCGGACGGACGCCCAGGCCAAGGAAACTCAAACCGGCCTCCACCATGATGACGACCGGGATGTCCATCGACAAGAGGATGATCAGCGGACCGACGACATTGGGCAGAAGGTGGATGAAGATGATGCGCGCGGCACCGGCATCGATCAGTCGTTCGGCAAGGATGTAGTCGCTGTTCTTCAGCGCCAGCGTTTGCGCCCGGATCAGCCTGGCGTAGCTTGGAAACGAGGTCGCGGCGATGACGATGATCAGCGTGCCGGTGCCAGCGCCGAGCACGGTGATGATGGCGAGCGCGAACATGATCATCGGCAGCGAGTTCAGGCTGTCGAATGTCAGCACCAGAATGGCGTCGAGCCAGCGCGGGCCGTAGCCAGCGATCAGGCCGAGCATCAGGCCAATGGCGCCGGCGATGGCCACCGAAACAATGGCGATCGTCAGCGCGGTGCGCGCGCCGTAAATGACGCGCGACAGGAGATCGCGGCCGAGATGATCGGTGCCGAACCAGTGCCCGGCCGATGGCGGCTGCAACTTGTGCAGCACGTCGATCTTGACCGGAGAATAGGGCGCGAGCCACGGCGCGAGGACGGCTGTGACGAGGAACCCCACGACCAGGATCAGCGCCACACAGGTGAACGGATCGGTAAGCAACGCACACAGCAGCGGAAACCTTTGTCGATCGGGCGCGCAAATAGAGGTCTCAACCACGGAAGACATCGCGCACCCTCGGATCGAGCCGCGCAATCAACAGGTCGGCGGCAATGGTGATGGAGACGTAGATGGCGGTCATGATCAGCACCGTGCCCATGACGACCGGATAGTTGCGGGTGTTGACAGCGTCGGTGATCAGCTTGCCGATGCCGGGCCGGGCAAACACCGCCTCGACGAAGACGGCGCTGGACAGGATGCTGCCGAGGCCGACGGCGACCAGCGAAATGGTCGGGATGATGGCGATGCGCAGCGCGTATTTGGAGACGATCTTCCACTCCGGCAGACCGAAGGAGCGCGCGGTGCGGATGTGCGGTTCGCCCATCACCTCCATCATCGAGGCCCGCACCATGCGGGCGATATAACCGATCCAGCCGAGTGCGATGGCCGCGGCCGGCATGACCAGCGCCTTGGCCTGGCTGATGAAGTCACCTGCCTCGCCGGCGCCGATGGCCGGCAGCCAGCGCAGCGTCACCGCAAACAGCAGCAGCGAATAGATGGCAACGACGAAGGACGGCACGGCGATGACGCCGACCGAGAGCACGCCGATGACAGCATCGGCCGAGGTGCCGCGCCGCATCACCGACAGGCAGCCGAGCGGCACGCCGATGAGAAGCGCGACGGCCAGCGCTGTCAGGCCAAGGATCAGCGTGTTCGGCAGGGCCTCCAGGACCAGCGTGGAAACGGGCCGGTTCGACCAGACGTCGTAGCCGAGATTGCCGGTCAGCGCGTTGCGGAAGAAGGCGACGATCTGCCACCAGACTGGCTGGTCGAGGCCCATGCGCTCGATCAGCAGCCGCTTCAGTTCCGGCGTTGCGCGCGGACCGAGTGCGACGGTTGCCGGATCGCCCGGAACCAGGAAGACGGCCGAGTACATCGCGACCATGACGAGGACGAGGATCAGGATACCGAGACCGATGCGCTTCACTGCATATGCAAGCATGGCCTCCTCCCCTCGCCTCAGGCGAAATCGCGCCTGATGCGCCGCGTTGCCGAAGCGCTGTGGACGAGCTTGCCCCGTTCTCGCGCCTCGAGACGCCAGCTTAGATTGAAATGGGTTTCGTCTGATGTCAGCTCGGTCACCGCCGTCGCTTCGGTATCGGCATCGCCGCTGGCAATCGCCCAGCGATATTCGGTGACGAGTTTCGCCGACAGGGGATCGCCACTGCTGATGCTCATCGTGTCGCTGTTGGCCGAGGACACGGTGATTCCGCGATCGTCATAGCGCCTGCGTCCATGGTCCGAGGTCAGCGCGATGGTCTGAATGCCGCTGCCGACATCGTCGGTGACGACGCGACGGTCGAAGCCTTCATCCAGCGTCGTGGTCGGAACCGGTGGCGCGGTTTCGGCCGGCTCGAAGCGGACATCACGGTCGCGTGGCGAGGGCGGGCGCACCGGAAGCATCACCGTGCTGTCACCGCTCGCCACCGACAGGGTCGACAGTTTTGGCTGCGGCCACAGGATCGGCCAGTGCTGGTTGGCCAGCGCCAGCCGGATGCGGTGGCCCTTGGGCACCGTGCGGGCGAAATCGTTGAGCTTGAGCTGGACTCGAAACTGTGTTCCGACCGGACAGGGGGTTGGATGCTCGTGGCTGCCGCGATGGCTGAGGTTGAGCACGCCATAGGTCATCAGCGCCGAAGTGCCGTCGGGATAGACATCGCAAAGACGGGCGGCAAGGTTGACATGCGGCTGGTCGACGGTGACGAGCAGATCGAGTTCCGGTGCGCCGAGCAAGGTCAGGTCATCGTCCAGCGGTAGCGTATCGAAGCAAATTGCCAGCCCATCCTCGCGTCGCTGGTCGATGGGCATGTCCGGACAGGAGCCGCCATAGCCGCCCCAGCGGCCGCAGTCGCGACCAGCGGTCGCGGGCGAGCGCACCGGGAGCACGGCGCCCACAACGGGTTCGCTACTCAATCCGGTGGCGTTCAGGTGCAGCACACGGCGCTCGATTCGCGGCGACGGCCACGCATCCTCGGCGGCCCAGCTTCCGGCATGATCTGGCAGGTAGAAAGGCCGCGGCCGCTCTTCACCGGTGATCCAGACACGGTAAGGCGGCTCGTCCATGATGCCGGTGTCTTCGCCGGCGAGCCAATGGCGCCACCAACGCAGCGCTTCCTGCAGGTAGCCGATCAGTGGTCCCGGCGCGCCACGGCACGGATAGGCATGCGACCACGGGCCGACAATGCCGAGCTTCGGCCCCGGCAGATGCTCGAGCAGGCGCGGCACGAAATTCGAATAGCTGTCTTCCCAGCCGCAGACGGCCATGACCGCGCATTCGATCGCGGAATGATCTTCGCAGACCGAGCCCTGCCGCCAATAGCCGTCGCGGCGCTGGTGCGCGAGCCAGATTTCCGACAACGAGCTTGTCGCCTCGAGACGGCTCGTCCACATGCCGCGCCAGGCGTCGCCGACGATCTGCGGGTCTGGTGCCATCGCCTTCTTCACCAGCATGAAGTTCGACCACATCTCCTGCTCGGTCAGCAGCGCGCCGCCCATATAGTGAATGTCGTCGGCATAGCGGTCGTCTGCGGCGCAGTTGGCGATGATAGCTTTCAAGGCCGGCGGCCGCCGTGCCGCGACCTGCAGCGCGTTGAAGCCGCCCCAGGAAATGCCGGTCATGCCAACATTGCCGTTGCACCAGGAAAATGCCGCGAATTGGGCGATGATCTCGCAGGCGTCTTCCTGCTCACGCGGCAGGTATTCGTCCGCCAGGTCGCCGTCGGAATCGCCGCTGCCGCGAATGTCTATGCGGGCGCAGGCAATGCCGTGCCCGGCGAGCCAGGGGTGGATATCGACGTCCCGAGCCGCGGTGCCGTCGCGGCGGCGATAAGGCACCATCTCGACGACGACGGGCACCCTGCCCTCGGTCCGGGGACGCCACAGCGTGGCGGCTATGCGGGTGCCGTCAGCCAGCGTGATCCAGAGCGGATCGACGGTTTCTACGGCAAAGGGAAATTCGGTTCGTACCACGGCAGGTACCCACAAATGTCTTGTTGAACGTTCGTACAACAAGAGCATTTGCGGCGCAATCCCGCATCTGATGTTTTTGATGTCTAATGCAAGACAGCCCTGTTCGCGGGCGGCCAGCGAGATTCCCGTGAGCAGATCGCCAAGCCATAGTCCCCGTCTCCGCCATCCGGGATGGCCGCGGCGCACCGAGCGCGCAAGAAGGAATTCAACCGGCAGTGGAGCAGACCGTTCACAAAGCGCTGCCGGTAATGCTTGGCATCTTATCAATGCACCTACCCGCGACACCTGTGAAATGGCAGTCGCTCGCCATGAGACGCGCAGTTCCGTGCCTGTGACTCAAGTGGATCGTGTGACCACTTGACGGTTTCGCCGTCTTGTTCCGGCTCGGCGTCGTGGTCTTCCTCGCGCTCATGGTCGCCGCGAATGCCATCAATGCACCTGCGAGCGGCGATTAGGAGCGCCTAGCGTCGCGGTGCGGAAGCCGCAACCTGGAGGGATGTCGATCGGATTCCGCGCAGACGCGCTCCAATCCGCGGGGGTGGATGTATCTCTATCGTGCCATCGACAGCGTGGGCGACACGGTTGAATTCTATTTCAGCGAGAACCGGGACTTGCCTGCGGCCAAGCGCTTCTTCAGCAAGGCGCTGGACCGCCATGGCCGTCCCGATCGCGTCGTCATCGACGGCAGCCAGACCAACCACGAGGCGATCGTGTCCTGCGACACGACAAATCGCTTGCAGGAACGCTCCCGGCACCGGGTGAAGCCGATCACAATCCGGAAAAGTCGATACTTGAACAATCGCATCGAGCAGGATTATCGGCGCATCAAGCGCCGTGTGCGATCGATGCTCGGCTTCAAATCCTTTGCCGCCGCGGCCGTTCCTGGCCACCGCGATCTGAACAACGGTCGGACCCGGCGGCCACGTACCAAATTCAGAGTTTGCAACAGAACCACGACGCCTGATATGCAGTTGCCAAGTTGCTTCTCCAGCGACTGTGACCAAGCGCGAGCCTGGATCCAACCCGTCATTGGTCATTGCGAAACGGCCGGACGCGAGCGCTGCCGATAGCGGCTGGTAGTCCGGTCACCATCCGCGTCGGCAGGAAGCCCTGTCTGGCGGGGGCAACTTCTCCCTTGCCAACTCGCATTCCCAGCCAACGCTCCAAGGACTTACGCTTGTGGTGGTTCCAGATGACCAGAGACCATGTCGCTCTCCGGCAGCTCTGTACCGAGCCTCTTTCCGCTATCGACCGGTGCTGCGGCGGTACGGAGGCCGTCGCAGCGAATTCAAGCACCAGCTTCCAAATGGTCTAGGCCGCCGATCTTCGGTCCCGTCATCCAAGGCGGCGCCACGGGGACATCCTCGATCAGCCCGACTCTGCGAGCCCAAGTCGTAAAGATTTTGTGCGCCGCCTCGACAGACTTCCGGCCGTCGTAGGCGGAACAGCACGTTTCACATGCCGCCGCGTGAAGAAGGCCACGCCTTTCGATGGGCCATTCTTCCAAGAACTCTATGGCATCCATAACACACTCGATCTTTCGGAGAACGAAGCCATCGTCCCTTACGAAAATCGGCTGCTTGAACGTTCCACTTTCCATAGCAACCTCCCTTCTCACCGTGGAGCGCGTCAGAGCATGTCAGCGATCCCGTCGGACGGGAACAACCGCAAGCGGAGACGGAATATTCCTGCCCCGGCCCTTTTGAGCGCTTTTATGTGAAAAATATTGGAAGCGCCTATTTTCTGTTCAAGAGAGTGACTACTCCTTTGGGGCCGATTTGTTGGAATTTCAGAATTGCAGGTGTCGGCTTGTCCCGCCCTGTGTGCGCACCAGGAACACCACCTGCTCCCAGCGCCTCGGGAGACCAAGGCTTCGTGATGCGCCGATCACGCCGGCGTAGCGTAGTCAGGCGGACTCTGGTCAGGGCTTCCTGTCACGAAGACGACGGTCATGCCCTTATCGCGTGACAGCTCCCTTGCGATCTGGGGCCCCGCGAGCCCATCCGGCCATGACGGCGCCATCGGCGGCTTCGTGAGCCAGGGCCATCTCCCGGCCTATACGCGCGCGGAAGTGCAACTGGGCCGATCCTTCTTCCGCGCCGATCTGCGTGAGTTCGAGGAGGTGCAGACGCGCTCGCTTACCCTGCGCTATCTGTTCGCGCGCTACGCCCGACTGCCTGATGGCACAGGTCTTCAAGCCGGTCGCCTGCAACGCGGCCCATTCGATCGAGCAACGGACCGCTAAGGACGGTGCCGGCGGCGGCTAGGGCCAGCCGCCGGCATAATCGCCTCAGTGCTTGATCTCGATGCGCTTGGCCTGTGACTGCGCTTTCGCGGTCTTCGGCAGCATCACCGTCAGCACACCGTTCTTGAAGCGGGCGTCGATCTTATCCTCTTCGATCTCGTAACCGAGGGGGATACGGCGCTCGAATCGGCCGTAGTACCGCTCCGAGAACTGCCTGTTCTGGTCCTCCGATTGGGAACGCTTCTCGCCCTTCAGCGTCAGCACGCCGTCGTCGAGCAGGACCTCGATGTCCTTCTCATCCAGACCGGGTACCTCGGCGGTCACCTTCACCTCCTTCTCGCCGTCGGAAATCTCGACGCTCGGCCAGCCGCCGCCGAAGGAAGAAGCCCTGCCAAAGGCCGGCAGGCTGGAATCGAAGCCACGGAACACGTCGTCGAACAGCCGGTTAACCTCACGATGCAAGGACAGGAACGGGTCGCGATCACTGTCGCGCAAGACGCTCGGAAGCTGGTCGCCATTGCCGCGGCTCCAGGGAATAAGATCACGGACACTCATAGTTCATCTCCTTCTGTTCGTTCATGGGTCACAATGCTTTTTCATGGGTCACAATGCTTTCCGGTGCGCCGGACACACCGTCCGGCGCCTTGTCCCGGTTGGGTCACCGGGCAGCGTCAGGCGGCCTGCTTGTTGGCCTCGATCTGCTTTGCCTCGGCTTTCGGCTTTGCCTTGGCGCTGCCGATCTCGATCCGGCGCGGCTTCATCTCTTCGGGAATCTCTCGCTTGAGATCGATCGTCAGAAGACCGTTGACCAGACTGGCGTTCAGGACCTTGACATGATCGGCCAGTTCGAAACGCCTACGGAAGGCCCTCTCGGCAATGCCGTGATGCAGGTATTCGGCATTGTCCTCCGCCGCCTTCTGGCCGGACACCATGAGTATGTTCTGCTCCTGCGTGATGTCCAACTCATTCTGTGAGAAGCCGGCCACCGCCATGGTGATGCGGTAGTCGTCCTCGCCATTTTTGGCGATATCGTAGGGAGGCCAGTTGTCGACCGTCTCTACACGGCTCGCGGCCTCAAGCGCGTTCAACATTCGGTCGAAGCCAACGCCCGACCGGAACAGGGGGGTGAAGTCGAAAGTGTTTCTCATAGCCACATCCTCCCTTGAGCAACATGGGTATAAGGTTGCCGTCGGACGCTTTTTGCATCCGTTCGACATGCCGGTCCCGAGATGGGCCTCCGGCATCTTAGGATTTAGTTAGGCGATTTAGCCGTTCAAGGCTTGAAAGGCAGTCTGCTTAGTCCGCCCGGAAAGATCCTGGCTGGGATGCCAGGCGGATAGATATCGATCTCGAAGACTGTGCTGCGCCACGGATGGAGCGCGCTTCGGCTGGCGATGCGGGGCGGCGGCCAAATGGCCGTCGCCCCGAGATCGATTGCTGATTAGACATGCAACGGTTTCTGTGTGGTTCTGACTGGCGGGATCATTCCGTCTTCTACCAAGATGTCCTTCTTCCTGGCGAACTGCACGAGAATACCGCGCGCGGTCTCTGCGTCGATGTCGCCGGCCAGCGCAGCTTTGCAGGCGCGGATCGCCGCCTTTTGCTCAGGACTGTTGCCACACCAATCCGTGACGAACTGGTATGCATCGACAACTGAGTTGAGCTGCCGCGGAAAACCAAGCCCGACCCAAACGCGAACGGGCTTTTCGAAAGGTTGGGATAGCATCTTTTCCTCCCTCCGAACGGTCAGGCGGCAAAGCCGCCGGTCCGGCCCGTCTGCGCGCCGGCCATCCAAGGTATCGCCGTGGCGACATCCTCGAGGATTTTCACCGAACGGGCAAAGCCAGCGAACGCGTCGCGGGCGACTTTCAACGGCACACTGCCGTCGAAGGCCCGGCAGCACGCCCGCTTCGCAGTCTCGTAGATCACGCCACGCCGGTGCGAAGGCCATTCATCAAGGAAGTCGAAGGCATCCTCAAGGCAGGCTATTTCCCGAATGAGACCTTCCGCGGCTCTCACGAATACGGGGCTCTCGAATGTCTTCTCGCTCATAGAAACCTCCAATTCTTGAACGATTTCTGGTGGTTGATGATGGTCGTCCCAACAAGCGGCGACGACCTGCGAAAAAATATGTGAAGGTCGGCCTTCAGCGTCAAGACCGGATGGCAGCCCCGGGGGTTCTTCAGCTTCGACCGAGCACAACATGGCCTGACAAGCGCTTATGCCTCCCCATCGGCGGCAAATTCACCCCATCGGCGGCAAATTCAAAGGACGCTTCTGGCTGTGAGCGACGAACGTGCTTCCACCCCGACAAAGGGAGGAGCCTTGAAAGGCCCTTTCATTTCTGACAGCGGCATTACCTATGCGGACGATATGAAACTGCTGAAGCAGGTTTTTCGATCGCGTTTGCCGCGAGCATGGGTTCGCGGAGGGCAGTCCTGACGCTCAAGCGGTTTCGCAGGCAACGATGTCGCTGTTTTCGGCCGGGGGCCGGCACCGAGGAATTCATGCGGCGGCGGAATTCATAGCCGAAGGCGCCAGGTTCGGACATGCCATCCTGACCGATCGCAGCTATCGGTCGATTTCACCGAAGACGATGTCGAGCGTACCGATGATCGCTGAGACCTCGGCAGACATATCCCCGGCGTAGGTAGGCCATTGCCTGCAAGTGGGCGAAGGAAGGCGCGCGGATGCCCGTCTAGGAGCATGATGTCGAAGGCCACGAAGGCCAGCAGCTCGGCGTTCCAGGCCATGCGCGAATGCATGGCGTGAAAGTTCGGGCGGCCGTCTGGCTCGGGCGCGATCATCTCGCCGTCGATGATGAAGGATTTCGCGGGGAGCTTTTCAGCGGCATCGATGATCGGCCAATAGCGCTTCGACCAATCGATGCCGGTCCTGGTGAAGGCGCGCGCCCCGGCCCAATCGAGCATGAGTTGGGTGCGGAAGCCATCGTATTTGATTTCATGCAGCCAGTCGTCGCTGACTGGCGCTTCGAGCACCAGGATCGGCTCCTGCGGCTTGATGAATTTCAAACGCTCTGCGGCGCGCATGCACGCTACTCCGGACGCGATTCAAGGGCTGAGCCACGGTTCAGTTCCGGAACATTTTAGCTAAATTGAATGTTTGAAAGGTTATGACCAAGCTTTCAGACCCTGGACCATCAATCCCCGGCAAGCGGCACGAAGGCGAGCCCGATGATGAGGACGAAAACTTCTATATTTGCAAGGTCTGCGGCCAGCCGGTCGACATGCGCGACCTGCGTCAGGTAATCTGGCACGAACAGCCGCGCCACAAGCCGCTGAAGCCGGAACTCGTCAAAAAGCCTTGAAGGGTACGCCTACTCTGTCAACCCGGGATCATAATGCACTATCGCATCGAGTATGGTGCGGTAGAGGCTGTCTACCTCCTCGTCGATCTCCCCCCGCTTGATGCCGATTGCCTTGGCATCGGCGATGAGCTTGTGCGTCAGTTCGTCGACCGAGATGAATCCGCGTTGGTGGTCTCAGGGACGTTGTTCGCGATCCATCGGTCCAGGAAGTCGATGCCACGCGTGCTCATTCCGACACAAGTCTTTTGGGGATATTAGGTTCCCCTCATGGTGCCCTGCGTTGTCGCGACCGCGGGCTCGCGTGTCGAGCGTCACGCCTGCGCGCGAAGCAGGCTTTTTTCCTCCCTATTAACATATGTTATTCCACTGGGTGTGGACATCATCTTTCCTTTGGGGAAGGGAAAACAAAAAGATCGGGGCGACTGGGGAGTGCATTATGGCAGAAAGCGCAGGGAACGGCGGCGGCCCGTTCGAGATAGCTATGGCCGTCGTCATGGCCTCGGCGGCTATCGGGATAATCCTGCTCGCTGCCAACTGGTTCTGACGCAGGACGCTACTTTTTCAGCAGTAATAGAGCTTCGCGGATCAGCGATGGCAGATTGCTTAGGCCGAGCAAATCGAAAAGCTCGCGTGCCTGGCTATGGGTGATCCCGGTTTTGTCGACAAGCCAGTTGGGGTGCCTTTCCTTGGCGGACTGGATCGGACTTTTCGCTCCATCGAGTTCGTTCATGGGAAAATGCTCCATGGCGAAACTGGAAAATATCCCCCGTTAAAATGACTCGCAAGCCGGCTTAGTTAAATGGGAAAAATCAGACAATTGCGCCCGTCCGTGGGCCCGCCCCGGATGGCGGGGGAGGCGGGCCCGGCCAGGTGGTTGGGACATCCTGACCAGCAGCACGGAGGCTGCCATCTTTCGAACCTGCCGAGAAATACCAAGTTCCCACCTACCGCACAAAAAGCCCGGCCGGAGCCAGCGCACAGCATGAGGCCCGCGCCCCACCCCGCAAAAGGAGGGCGCGGGCCGGCCAGCGTCGCGAAAAGCCCGGACGCGCCGCCGCCTTCGCCCGAACTTGCGACTAGTCGAGCTGTTCCCGAAACGAACACTAAGCGCCACGGTGACTGCCGGGTTGAGCAACCGGAACGACGTCGTCGCGCTGTTGTATTCGAGGATGCCCGCCGCACTCGCCGGCCATTGCTTTGCCGTCAGTGCGGTGCCGTCCATGTTGACGATGGGATGCGAGCCAAGCGACTCGATGTTGCCGGTCATCGCGCCGTTGTTGTCGGCTGCCATCTTCTGGATGATGAAGACCTGGCCGTCGGCATAGGCACTCGGCACCGGCACGACATTGGCCGTAACGACATTGGCCGAACCGGTATCGACACCCACCATGATGGTGGAGGGAGCTGCGCCGATGTTGTTCCAGTGCGCGCCGCCGGTATCCGGGTCGGGCGTGTTGTCGTCGATGGTGCTGAGCCAAACGACGCCCGCCGTCGTGCCGGCCAGCAGCGCACCGAAGGGGTAGCCGCCGATCGATGCTGAAAAACTCGCATCATAGGTGACAAGACCACCCGCGTTCTGCCACTGCGACCATTGCGTGATCTGCCGCAGAATGCCGTTCATGTCCTGCCCGAATGGCGGCACGCCGCCCGATCCTACCGGCAGGAAGTTCAGCGGCGGGAAGCCGTCGGCCAGCGAAGCCGCGCCATTGGTGATCCCGATCTGCGAGCCGAGCGGGATGTTGCGGATATAGCTTGGGCCTGCCGAGGCTCCCCAAGGTGCGGAGAACTTCGACGGCAGGGCAGAAATCTTCATGGCGAGATCCTTAGATGATGACGATCGACGCTTTGACGCCTGTCGGCTTCGGCAGAACGCCGGAATTCTGGACGATCGCCAGTTCGACCGGGGTGAGCTGGAACGCGAACGAGTAGGTCATCGTCATCGTCGAGATGCTCGACCCCGCGTAGAACGATGCCTGGTTGAAGCCGACCGCAGTCAGCGATTCCGCAAAGCCGAACCAGGTCCCCGGATCGTTGCCCTCGGTGACGTAGGCGTTGCCCCTATTCGGAAAGAGGCCGAGCAGGATCTGGTTGATCGCCGGGATCGAGCCGTTCGTGATGTTGGCCGCCGCCTTGGCGAAGATCAGCAGGCGGAAGGCTTCATCCGAGAGCGCGAAATTTCCCGTCAGGGGAGCGCCGGAATAGAACGCGCCCTGACCAAACGGATCAGCCCCCGGGTTCGCTTCACCGAAGCCGAACCAGTCGCCGGACGTGACCTGGAGGATGCGATTGACGCCGACGAAGCGGCCCCAGACGTCGAGCCCAGGCGATCTTGGAGAACCTCGCCCGCGCCGACATCAAGGCGATGGAGGAGGCCCGGGCGTTTCAGGCCATGCTCGACCGCGGCTGGACGGTTGAGAAGCTGGCGAAGGATATCGGCGTCCAGCAGGCGCGCATTACCGCCCGCACGGCGTTGCTCAATCTGGACGAGGCGATCCAGTCGCTGGTCGACAGCAACCATTTCCCGCTCGGACACGCAAATTATCTGGTCGATCTCCCTAAGAACGACCAGGTGCAGATCGTAAAGCTTTTCACGACTGGCAAGCTGAAAGACGGTCCGGCGTCAGGGCTGCGGCGCAATCTGTGCGCGACCGCATCGACCAGGGCGGCATGTTCGACAATGACCGCCGAGACGAGCCATCGAAGGACGATGTCGCCGCCATGAGCAGGATGGATAAGACGGTCGAGCGGATCATCACCGCGATCGCCGGGGGGTTTAAGGACGGCGAGTGTGTCGCTCTGAAGTCGGTCGACCCGACCAAGGCGGACAAATGGGCCGACACGCTGGCTGCAGCGTCGCGCACCATCCGCTCGATGGAGGCTCAACTGCGCGAGGCACATGCCCGCACGATGCTGATGTAGCTCCGGGCGGCCGCTTCCCAAAATGGTGCCGGTGCCCGCCAACAATTTCACATTTATTCGAGCCTACAATAGGCCCTTCTGTTTCATGATGTTCAGGTAAAACTGCGCCTTTGTGCTACCATTCTTTGCTGCTCTATCGAGCCAAAGCGCAGAAAGAGTATAATCAGGGCGACCACCTACACCGTTGTAGTACAGAAAACCGAGATTGAACTGCGCGTCGACATTCCCCTTTTCAGCGGCAGCACGCCACCAAGCCATGGCGGTTACCTCGTTTCTGGGCACAATTTTTCCCGTGGCATACGCGAATCCCAAACTCAGTTGGGCATCGACATTTCCCTGATTTGCGGCTTTGAGCCACCAGATGATCGCATCGGGGCCACTTTGAGCCATCCCGGCGCCTTGCGCGTACCTGGCGCCCAACACCGTTTGTGCAATCGCGTATCCTTGCTCGGCTGCTTTGCGTTGCCAGGCAGCCGCTTTGACTTCATCCACAGCCACGGCAATGCCCTTTGAATACATCACACCTAGCTCATACTGAGCAGGAGCATAGCCTTGGCTCGCCGCCTTGCTGAACCATACGAATGCTTGGTTGTCGTCTTTGGCAACGCCCCGTCCTGCAGCATATGAAGCGGCAACATTGTACTGAGCTTCAGCGACACCCGCCACTGCGGCCTTCGACCACCAGTTGAATGCCAGCCGATTGTCAGGCGCGACACCGTCACCTTGCCAATACAAGTTCCCCAACTGGCTTTGGGCCTGAGCGTGCCCCTTTTCTGCCGCCTCGCCGAACCAGTGTGCCGCCATGGAAAAGTCTTTCTCAACCCCCGAACCAATGGCGTAGCAAGAGCCAAGATAGTAAGCGGCATCCGGATTTCCTGCGTCGGCAGCTTTGTGCCACCAGAAAACAGCGTGCGTCTTATCTTGCGCAACTCCTTGGCCATGTGCGTACAACATGCCGAGATTGAACTGGGCGGCGGCGTCCCCTCGCTCCGCCAACAACTTCCATTGGGTGAAAGCCTTGCCGTAGTTTTCGGCACTATAAGACGCTTGCGCTTCGGCCGCGTCTGCAGCTGGGTTCAAAGGTGCCAAGAACGATGCGCCAACCGCCAGAACAGCAATGGTTAGGTCAACTACTAAGCAACTCACCTTGGAAGGCTTAGGAAACTCCATAAACACTTATCCCTCTCGTTACCGCCTTAATCGGACCATATAGACACGATCCAGCGATCCCCTGTACGGAGCCCAGTCCTGGTTCCTGAGGGCGGGGACATGTGGCGCTGCGCGCTAGTTGGTGGCGAGTCAAATTCTTGTGTCTTGCGGCCGTCCACCGAGCATCGTTTTTTGAACTGGCCTGAATCATTGATTTACCCCATTGAGGCGATCAGACAAGATGAGCAGTGTGAAATGCAATACTCCGGTAGTGATTCTGGCTGCAACTTGCGCCGGGATATTTACCCACCTTTCCTGCGCGTTTGCAGGCGATTTCTATATAACAGAGCAAATGACGTGTGACGCCGTCGGTGATCTCGCCGCAAAGCGGCAGGAATGGGAAAAGGACGCCGCCTTAGGCAAGGCGTCGGCGCTGAACAATCTCGGGTTTGTGTACGAACTGGGTTGCGGCGTGAAACCGGACGCCCAGCGGGCCAGGGAGTATTTCGAGCAAGCCGCCGCCAAGGGCGACCCGCAAGCAGAGCACAACCTAGGATACCTATACGACAAGGGCGCGATCGGCTTGGCTCAGAACAGCGCTCTCGCCTTTGCCTGGTACAGCAAGGCGGCCGCGAAGGGCTTTGCTCAATCGGAATTGAGCCTGGCAACAATGTATCAGATTGGCCAAGGAGTACCCAAGGACCCAGTCAGGGCCGTCGAACTCCTCCGCCAGGCGGCGGATCAAGGGTTTGCCCACGCCCAATTTCAGCTGGGCGCGGCCTATGAGAGCGGAGAAGGCGTTGAGCGCAACTATGCGCAAGCGATGATGTGGTATCAGAAGGCGGCAGCCCAGAACGATCCCACGGCGCTGGCGGCAATTGGCTATTTGTATGAATATGCCCGAGGTGTCCCACAGGACTTCGCCGCTGCCACCGGCTGGTATCGGGCTGCGGCTGCGCTAGACAGCCCTATCGGCGAAAACAATCTAGGCGGAATTTATGACAGCGGCAAAGGCGTCGCATCCGATCCCGCACAGGCCGCCATTTGGTTCGAAAAGGCGGCTGCACGGGGACTGTCCGCGGCCGACACCAACCTTGGCCAGCTCTACGCCGACGGCCGAGGCGTCCCAGAGGACTATGATCGTGCCGCAAGGTTATTTGAAGTCGCGGCGGCAAAGGGCGACGCCCAAGGTGAACAAGATCTGGGAGTATGCTACCTCAAGGGAAAAGGTGTCCAGCAAAGCGACGCCCAGGCCTTGTATTGGTTTAGAAAGGCGGCTCAGCAAAATCATGCCGGAGCCCAGCACAATTTGGGCCTCATGTACGCAATGGGTCGCGGCACTCCTGTCAATTACGCGGAGGCCTTCGCCTGGCTGAAGAAAAGCGCGGACTTGGGCAATGCCATTGCGCTCAACGATTTGGGAAGTCTCTACGAGAGGGGCTTAGGCGTAGGAGCGGACCGTTCAAAAGCAATCGATTGTTACAGGAGATCGGCGGATCGGGGCGTCCCCCAAGCCAAAGAAAATCTGCAAAGACTACTCAAATAATTTCTGACCGCCTTCTCATTCAGCGGCCCGTGGAAGCGACCTCAGGCAACGGCCCTTCCATCCTACTCGCCAAACTCGCCGCGCGCGTCCTGGCCGGCCTCTGGCGGGATAGCGCCTAGTTTCGAGAGTTCCTTATCCCTCAGCCTCGCGGACCGCTCACAACAGCGCAAATTGATGCCCATCGAGAGCCAGCCGGCGGGCGCGTCCTGCGCACCACAGATGGAGCGAGCGAGACCGAGTCCGTCGCGGCGGAAAAAGTGAGGCGTCCCGTCGGCGCGCCTGGTCGCCCAGCCCTCGCTGAAACCCTTCTTTGCCATTGTTATCGATGCTCCACCGGTATCATCCGGCCTTTGCGAAATATGCGCTCGGCCGCGTCACGGGCGCTGGTGATCGTTGCACCATCGCGCCGCATATTCCCATTGATGTAGCGCAACAGGTTTTCGGTGACAGCCTTCATCGCCTCGAGTTCGGTCGTGAAGACTTGCGGCTTGCCGCCTGGTGCGAGCACCGGTTCAGGCTTGCCGTCTTCCGCGAACCGCAGCATGGCGTGGTGTCCGCCGACTACCGGCACGGTAAATCCCGCGAAGTGGTTCAAAGCATGCTCTCCTGGCGGATGGAATCGGGGTGCGGCGGCACAACCTTGCGCTCCCCCTCGATCGGCGAGTCCGCCTCGGCGAACGTCCTGGCGTGACGGTTGCTAGCAGATGGCTCGCAGAGAATATTAGCGACGGGAACATACGGCTCATGGGGAAGTTTGTCGGCTGAAGGGACCTCTCGGAGGTTGCTATGAGAAAACTGTTCCTTGCGTCGGTGATTGCGATCGCCTCTGCCGCAGCGACGGTCGTGCCTGCGAATGCACAGTTCTTCGGTCTTGGCCCGTTCGGCGGCTTCGGCCCGTTTGGGGGCGGCCCGTTCTACGGCGGCGGCCCGTTCTACGACTATGGCGGCCGCTATTACGGCCCCCGCTACTATGGCGACGATTATCCCGGGTACGTGGTCCGCTACCCGCATCGCTACTACTACCGACATCCTGACTATCGGCGTTGCCAAGTGAAGTGGGTGAGACACTGGCACCATCACCACCGGGTGCTGGAACGCGTTCGGGTTTGCGGGTACTGACAGGCAGGTCGGCTGCGGTTGCTGACGAGCGGAGTGCTTCATGCCGACTTTCCCGGCTGATAGTCCTTCCAGTCGACGCGATTGATCACCGTCGGCCCGGCATACTCGCCGACGAGATCCTGCTGCCACACGAACCACGCTAGGTTCATGCGGCTCGACGCAAGGTCACCGTCCCAGCCGTCGCGATGCATCATGGGCAGGCGTCGCGTGAAGACATGCACGCGCGCCGGCTTGCACTCGTCCATGGCGTAGTTGCGGTCAGGATCCTCGAAGCCGCAGAGGAAATTCAGGTTGAGGAGCAGCGCCATCTTCGGTGGCCGGTGCACGCGCAGCGCATGCGCCACGAACGCGTTGAGGGTGGCGCCGTAGGGCGGATTTGTGGCGATGTCGTCGCAGCTCTCATCAGGCTCGCTGGTGAGGAAATCGCGCACTTCCTGGCAAACGCCGTGGCGGTCGTGGGTGCCATAGTCGACCAGGTCGGCCAGCACGACGTCATAGCCCGCCGACTCGAGCATGCGTGAGATAGCTCCCCGACCGCAGGCCGGTTCCTTGATCCGGCCGCCGAACGTCTCCAGCGCCAGAAGCGTGTGCATCGCTTCGGGGCACGTCTCGTAGAGATTGTGGCCGCGATCGGCGGCGCTGGCGCTGTCGGTGCCGATCGCCACGCGCAGGTTCGCACGGCTCGGCTCGAGTCCGGCGGCGATGCGGCCGGCAATGGCGCGTTCCACGATGCCAGGATCCCGCCGCTCGGCATCGGCCAGCTTGCGCGCGGCGTGGATTTCCTTGCGGGTCAACCCGGCGTCGGTCGCCGTGAAACCGTTCTCAGACGGGAACGCTTTTTTCGGCCGGCCGCCCGTCGATGCCTCGCCGGCTTCCTGGGCCGACGTCCATTCCTCGGCGAGCCTGATCTTGGCACGGGCCTCGAGGCGAGCCCCACCACGGCGATACCAAGCCCGGTGGGGCTTCTTGTTTCTCCTCCTACCCAGCCGTCGGAGGCCGTACCGGTCCCGTAGTGTTCCACTGGATGAACTCGACTTCCTTGCCGGTCACCTCTCGCACGCTTTTCAACAGCGCCTCGTGCAGGATCCGCGTTGAGCGGTAATGGTCGCAATGGGGCGATATAAACGGCTTGATGATGCTCTTATGAAGCGCCTCCGCGGCAGTCAGGAAGCGTTCGATCTCTTCCGTCGAGAGCTGCTTTGATGGTTTGGACCTGGCCATTGGCGATCTCCATTTTCGTTGAAGGGTCGCCGCAACGGAGGATTATATTCCTCGTCTCGACATGGTTGGCAAGTCCTATCGTCAATAGACGCTGGCACCTCAACGCCTTCGGGCGCACGGCATACAGCCCGATTTTCGCGACATCCCCCCTCCCGAAATTTCAGCACAGTGCGAACGCTGGAGCCAAGCGGTCTTCGCCTTAGGTTTGGGTGATTTCGAATACCCCGCCCCCGCCGTGGCAGCGCCGCCAGCGCGCTTTCTCGTCGGCCGCCCTCCTACACCGCCGAGGCGCCGTTCGGGTCCTGGCGGCGGCTGTGGCCTGAATTTGGGCAATGCCTGTGCGGCAATGCTGGCTAGTTCGGAACCGACATTCGACGCACTCGTTCTCCTGAGCCAATTTGGAGGGTCCGATGTTCAATCCGTGGTTCGATTTTTATTCGTCGGCGCTGGAAGCACAACAGGTGATCTGGCTTCGAACGCTACGGATTGCCGGGGGAGGCAAATTGGCAGAGCGGGAAGCGAAGCAAATGGTCACTGAGAAAGTCGAGGCGGCCGCGCTCGCCGGCATGCTCTTCGCTACCGGCTCCGCAGGCAAGGTCGCAGGCGTCTATCGGAGGAAAATCAGGGCCAACAAAAAACGGCTCTCCATCTAGTGTTTCTGAAGATGGCCGCTGTTCCTAGGCCCAAAGCTATCCGGGCCACAACGCGGCTGTGGCGAAGATCACGGCAATCCCGAGTGCCGCCAATGCCATGATCACGACCATTGCGGCCTCGAACGGGCCACCGCCATTCCCTTTGTCCGACATTATGGATGATCCCCAACATACGCCACCAATCGTCGCGTGCCGGCCTCGTGAGGTCACTTACAAATGTTAATTGTCTTCCCTGAAGTCGTGCCGGGAGACGTTGCGCAAGCGCACCTGCCGGACAGTTCCCGTGGGCCCGCCTCACTGGCGGTGGAAGCGGGCCCGGCCAAGTCTTCGGGGAGACCTGACCAGCAGCACGGGGGGCTGCCGCCTTTCGAACCTGCCGACGAATATCAGGTTCCTATACGCTGGCAAAAAGGCCCGTTGACCCGGAGCAAGCGGCTTTAGACACATTTCCGCGCACCCGCCGGTTAGATCGGGCCGCCTTGCTATGCTTATTTGGTATTCGAGATACCGAATGGGTATTTGCGCTGTTGCTAATATAAGCCCCATGATAAGCCGCCGGCAAGGATCGCCGGCATGACCCGGCTGCTGTGGATGTATCCCCCAGATCCCTCCTGGCAGCCGGGTCGCCTCAAAGGCACCACCTCACATTAGCGATCGATTGACGAAGCCTCCGGCCGCCCCAAGGTACGTTTCTCCAATCTTGCAAAGAAGGAACCGCAACGGAGGCGCTCATGCCGTCCGACGGAACGCGCGGTGCGCGAGCATCCAAAGTGCGGGCTCTGGATTCATGTTTACAAAGCCCACGTCAGGATCAGCAGACCAAGGGCGACAGGCAGGATTGCGGCAAGCACGCCTTCGATCATCAGCAATTCGTTACGATTGAACACATTGGGACCTCGCCTCTCTGAAATTTTAATGGAAATTTCCGAACCGTCCGAGAGCCTCACAAAGCCGAAGCTTTCCGGCACCGAAAGATGGCGGAAAGCTTCGGTTAAGGCTTGAACATCAGGTCACTCGATTACCTGGATCACCTTGCGGGTGCTCGGGTCGATCAGCACGGTGTGATCATTGACGACAGCATAGCGATACTTGACGTCAGGCACCGTCTGCAATTCAACCGTGTCCGGCACCGCCGAGCCAATGCCGAGCTCGAGTCCCAGCACGTTGACCGAAGCGATCTTGTGCTTGTGGACATATTCCTTGACCACGGTCTGCTGTTCCGGGGTGACGATGATCTCGTCGGCGAGGGCAAAGCCTAGACCAGCCAAAAGGGCCAGGCCGGCGACGGCGGGGATGAGGGTAGTTTTCAATATACTCTCCTGTTGTTGATGAAGAACCTTGACAGGGCGGAAACAAATGCAAGTCGAACATTAGAGCCCCGGTAACGCCCCCGGCCAGGTGTTGTTCCGTCAGTGATACCTAATTCCTCCGCCCCACCCGACATAGCAACAGTCGGGGGCGAGCCGCCGTCATTCAGGCCGACCATGTTCGTGATGCACTATCGCTTCGATAATGGTGCGGTAGAGGCTGTCCACTTCCTCGTCGAGCTCGACCCGCTTGATGCCGATCGCCTTGGCATCCGCAATTAGCTTATCGGTAAGTTCATCCACGCAGATGACGTCTGGTTTCGCCGTCTCGGGGATGTTGTTCGCGATCCATTCATGCAGGAAATCGAGGCCACGCGCGCTCATTGAACCATAAGCTCGATCTGCGGTTTCGGTTCCGGGTCCGTATAATAGCCTCCGCTTGACGAAGCTGTTGCCCGCTCCAGACTCTTGGCATGGCGAAGGGCATCAACATCGGCGACGAGGTTGCGATAACTGCGACCGTGCGCAGGCGCGTCACTGACGACCGCGTAAGCGTTTCCATCCCGTCCTATGGTCGGCCCCATTCGATCATTGACATGACGTCGAACCTTCAGAAGGGGCAGCACATCGAGCTGATTGGCAACGTGATGCACCTACTCGACGGAAAGCGCGTGACGGTGAACCTGGGCATACCCATCACGGTGGATGCCTCAGTTGTCAGGCTGGTGAACGCGTACAAGGCGCCGACGAGGAAGAAGCCGCCGGTCGACAGGGGCGGCGCCACGTAGCCAGCAACCCAAAGAAGGCGTAGGGTCATCTGGTCGTCTGCGCACAATTCTGGCAATCGGGACGCTTGGAAGAGAACATCAGGCTTTCGCCCCAACGGGAGGAAAGCCGTGCCCAACGAGCGCGAGAGCGATCATCAGTCCGCCAAGGAAAAGCACGTCAATTGGCTGGTAGACAGAACCGGTATCACCCATACCCAGGCACGCGAGCTTATCGACTTGCTGGGCGTAGGCAGTCCGCCATCGCTATTGCGTGAAGCCCTCTTGCTGGCAAAAAAGTAGCCGAAGAGACCGGTATTTGTGTACGCATTCGGACATGCCATTGCGCACAGATCCGCTTAGGAACATGCTCAACCTTCACCGGCTCTTGCCCTCCAAAAGCCGGTAAGGCCCGGCCTGCGGAATCCTGCGTCACATGATGAGCGGTCGGGCCGTTGTCCGTTGCGTCTGGTGCGCAGATGACTGACAATTTCGGTCATGCCTTTGCGATAGCCATGGCACTCGTCATGGCCCTCGCGACGATTGGGATCATCCTGATTGTCACGGGAATTTTCTGAAGGACGCTAGTCGCGTACAATCGTGAAAAAGCCCCGGCGCATGGGGATATTAGGTTCCGTCATGGTGCCCTGCGTGGCCGGTAAGGCTGTCACGGGCGGCTCCACAGGTGCGGCGGAATTCTCATTCATGGGGTTTTCGTGGGGCCACTGCGGCATGGTCAACAGCTTCGGCAATAACCCATCGCCGCGTTTCGCGGCATGGACATGAAGCGCGCGTAACAGGGAAAACATGAGACGACCTTTCTTTGTTAAGTTCGTCCAACAGTCGTTAGCCCGGAATGTTCCCGGGCCGGCGAACCCCGTGGGCCCGCCTCCTGGCAGTACAGGAAGGGGAAGCGGGCCCGGCCAGGAGGGACTCTGACCAGCAGCACGGGAGGCTGCTACCTTTCGAACCTGCCGACAAATACCAAGTTCCCACATAGCGCACAAAAAGCCCGCCGGCCGGAGCCAGCGGGCAACTGACGGAGGTGGAGGGCCGCCCGGAGTAGGCGGCTGGCTCCCGACCTTTGTCTCTGACGTATGTTCCACTGAGGCCCGCGCCCCACCCCGCAAAAGGAGGGCGCGGGCCGGCCAGCGTCGCGAAAGACCCGGACGCGCCGCCGCCTTTGCCGGAACTTGCGACTAATGGGGCTGTTCCCGACCGAACGATAAAAAGGCCCGCTGCCGGAGGGGGCATGGCAGCGGGCCAGTCAACAGTCGTGGGAACGCACTGTAATGGGAGTACGACAGTGCAACCGCCTAAGTTTTTCTACGCAACAATGTTCCATGTGCTCCCGCGACGGCTGACGGATCGCGCATAGTCAGCCCCAAGCCATGACGGCGCGGTCTGTGAAAAGGCGTTTCGTCGCGCCGGCCCTCGTTCTTTTTCTGATCAGGTGATCCTGAACTCGGTTTCAAGGTTGACCCGCGTGGACGTCGAGCCAGAGATTTGCCGAAGCTTGTAGTATCGGTAGGCCGTGGAATTCGACCACGTCACTTCCGTTATCAGCGCGCCGCCAAGCGTGAAGCTGCTGCCCTGCCCTGTATAGGTGCTGTCGTCGTTGGAACCTTCAAACACCCAGGTTCCGTGCAAATTCGTGCCATCCTGAAGCCAATGCAGACCGGTCAGGATCTTCCCGGTTCCCAAATCGAACTTGGAATCCTTGGTCGACTCGCCGCCAAAGAATTGGACACCGCCCGACGGGTCTGTGATGGCGCCGCCGGTGATCGACGCCGTCGTGGATATGGTGATGAGCACGGTGCGGTCGCCATACTCCTGAGCGTCACGGTTCGGATCGCCGGAGGCGGCGATGCGGAAAAATAAGACCCCGGCGTCGCCGCTTGGCGAACGGCCCTGGGGCGGCAAAGGACGGTAGGGAACATTCGCGCCGCTGCAAGGTTCTCTTGCCAAACCTGACTGCGATCGAGCTTGGCCATGGCGGACTATCTGAGACTCCCGGCAACCTGCCGAAATTTGTTTCGTGTGATCGTTGAAACGCCGCGCGGGTCCGCTGCAAAGCTTGCCTATGAGCCGAAGACCGGGGTGTTTGAATATTCTCGGCTCCTTCCTGTCGGGAACACCTATCCCTACGATTGGGGTTTCGTACCTTCGACTTTGGGCGATGACGGCGATCCGCTGGACGGGCTGGTCATCCACCAGGCGGCCGCGGCGCCGGGCGTCGTCATCAAGTGCGACCTTCTGGGCGCACTGAGGGTGAAGCAGCGTGATCCCGATGGCACGAAGGTCCGTAACGACAGGTATATCTTCTGCCCTCACAAGGAAGACGCGCCGGACGAGCCAGTGGCTGCCGCCGATGTCTCACAGGATCTTCGCCGGGAAATAGAACAATTCTTCCTTTCGTCGGTGTTGGGTACCGGCAAGAAAATCAAGCTGAAGGGCTGGCAGGACGCTGCCGAGGCCAAGCTTTCGCTGACGAAAGAGATGAAATCCTTCAAGCGAAAATTCGCCGACCGGTGAACGGCGGATGCCTGTGTTGCGCCCCATTCCTCCAAACGCCGTGCACATCTGTGTCGACATGCAGCGCATGTTCATGCCTCCCGGGCCGTGGGCGGTCGAGTGGTTTCCCCAGACTCTGCCCAAAGTGCTTCGGCTCACCGAGAGGCGGCCGGGGCGAACCATCTTCACCCGCTTCATTCCGGCGCTACGGGCAGGAGACGGGCATGGCCAGTGGCGCGGGTATTATCAACACTGGGCAGAGATGACACTCGAAAAAGCGGGGACGGACGTCATCGAGCTGGCGCCGGAGCTGAAGGATTTCGTTCCGCCGGCCCGACAGTTCGACAAACCGGTCTATTCGCCCTGGTTCGGAGGCAGGTTGAAACGCGCGCTCACCGCGGAGGATGTCGACACCATTGTCGTCAGTGGAGGCGAGGCCGACATGTGCGTTCTGGCGACCCTGCTTGGAGCCATCGATTTCGGCTTTCGGACGGTGCTGGCCGAGGATGCGATCTGCAGCACCTCCGACGAAGCCTATGACAGTATCGTGAGGCTGTTCACCAAAAGATATTCCCACCATGTCGAAGTCGCTCCGGTGGACGAAATTCTGGAATCCTGGGCCTAGTCGAAGCGCCGGAAGATCAGCGCGGACCTCGTCAATAACAAATGATCGTTCACGGCCCTCGCCGGCCAAAAATCTGCTCGGAACAACTTGCGGTCGACCGTGTTGAGAATGATCCAACCCCACCAGGAGATGCGCACATGGCGACGACGAAGGCGGCCTCGAAGAAAGGCCTCAACGAACTTTTCCACGACACGCTGAAAGACATCTATTTCGCCGAGAAGAAGATTCTCGCCACGCTGCCCAAGATGGCAAAGGCCGCGCAGAGCGTTGACCTGAAAGCGGCCTTCGAGAAGCATCGCGTCCAGACCGAGGAGCACGTCGCGCGGCTCGAGGAAGTGTTCGAGGTGATCGACAAGAAGCCCGTCGGCAAGACCTGCGCCGCCATCATGGGCATCACCGAAGAAGGCGCCGAGATCATGGAGGAGTACAAGGGCTCGCCCTCGCTCGACGTCGGCCTGCTGGCCGCCGCCCAAGCCGTCGAGCATTATGAAATCTCACGCTACGGCACGCTCCGGACGTGGGCTTCCGAACTCGGCTTGACCGAGGCAGTCAACCTGCTCGACCAGACATTGGGCGAGGAAAAGGAAACGGACGCGGCGCTCACCGAGCTCGCCGAATCCGCCGTCAATATAGCGGCCGAGGCCGCATAGCGGCGGTCCAGCGGCTGGATCTTCCCTCGGTCCAGCATCCGCCGAGCCCTGGCAGGTTGCCGGGGCTCGTTGCACCCTTTGAGTCCCATCCCTTGGAAAAAGCGTTCAATCGCATGGCGGCGGCCGTCGCTCATGCCATGGCAAGCCGTGGGCTTTTGCCCTTTGCCTGGGGTCGGTTCTGCTGTGGGGTGCAACTGGTCCGGTCTTCCCCTATTCGGAGACTTGGCAACTCGTCATCAACACCGGCACCACGATCGTCACTTTCCTGATGGTGTTGCTGATCCAGAACACGCGGCGCCGGATTTCCTCCGGTGCCGTTACACCTTCGTTAAGTGTCTCGGCGCACATTACACGCCCCGCGCCTATGTCGAACGGGTTGTGGATGCCACGCTCATCGAACCCCTCAGCAACGACTAGGCAGCCGAGCGTGCGATTCGCAACGGCTCAAAGGCGGCCGCCATTCACGAGGTTGAAGACTTGCTTGGGCACCTAGCATCAGTGCGGGTGCTCGATCGCGCATGTGGCACTGGGAATTTCCTGTACATCGCCCTCCGCCGGATGAAGCAGGTGGAAGGCGAGGCGCTCAAGCAATTGCAGGATATCGGCGGCGACGAAGCGGTCGCACGCGTAAGTGGAGATGCTAGCCCGCGTCTAGCTTTGAAAGCCATCACACTCGGCAGCGGTCAACCTTGCCAACGCCTGTTCTCGTCGCGCGATAACTGCAGGATCGTTTATGAAATCCGTCCTGCGGCCCGGTTTCGTTCCGCGCTTCTTGTAGGCGGTCTGCTCGCTGTTGGTCTTGATCTTCGGCGCAGGCCGCGCCTCGTCCTGCTGAGCCTTGATCCAGGTCAGCACTTCGCCGAGCCGCTTGTTCTCGGTGACCGCCGTATGCGTGATACGCTGCTCCTTGTCGAACACAACACGCCTTCCAGCGAACGTCCAGCCGACCGTCGGCGAACTGGTAGATATCGACGTATTTGCCGACCAGCCCGCATGAAAGCTCGTTCTTCCCTAGCATGATTTGCCTGCGTTCGTAGGAGAACGACAATTGCTGGCCTACATAGCGCTGCTCCCGCTTGCACAGAACGTCACGCAGCCGATCCGGCGCAACATTCAATGCGCGATGCAGATTGTCCGGTCGGGCAGGGACCTTGGCGAACCTCTCGTTGAAGTCAGCCATGAATATCGGCAGGAACGCGTTGGCCGCCTCGATGTCCGATATGCCGGCGAGGCGCAGTTCCTTCACGAGGCGGTCCTGCAGCGTCCGATTGACCCTTTCGACCCGGCCTTGGCCTGGCTCGAGTTGGCGCACAGGATCTCGATGTTGAATTCCGATAAGGCGCGGCCGAACTGAGTCATGCCGCGACCTGCCTTGGCATCCTTCTTGGCGACACGAAACACCGTGTGCTTGTCGGAATAGAACGCTACCGGGCAACCGTGCGCCTTCAGATAGAGTTCGAGCGTCTCGAAGTAGCTGAAGGTGCTCTCCGACTTCACAAAGCGAAGCTGCTGGAGCTTGCTCGTGGCGTCGTCGATGAAGACGAGCAGGGTGCATGGATCGCCCCGCTCCTCGAACCAACGATGATCACTGCCGTCGATCTGCACCAGCTCGCCATATGACTCCCGACGTAATTTGGGATGGAACGTCCTGCGCTGTTTTCGGGACAGCCAGATTCCTGCTTCCGCCATCCATTTGCGCAACGTCTCGCGCGACACGACCAGGCCGTGGTTCGCCGCCAACTTCTCGGCCGCCAAGGTAGGCCCGAAGTCGACATAGTGTTCTCGAACCAACTGAACCGCCAGATCGCCGACACCGGCGACATATCGATGGTTCGACGGTCGTCCTCGAGCCTTGTGCCGAAGTGCTGCGGCGCCTTTGGCCCGGAACACCTTCAGCAGACGCTGGACCTGACGCGTCGTCATATCCAGGACATGCGCGGCCGAGAGAACCGTCATGCGCCGCTCCAAAACCTTCGACAGCACCTCGATGCGTTGCAGCTCGCGCTCGCTCATCAAAATCAGTCCCAACCCGCCGTCTCCCTCGCTCATCGACGAGCAAGGGCGACATTCCAACTTTGCAGAATCAAGACATTTCTATTTTGCGGCAATGGCATGCCGAACTGGGTTGCTTCCCCGAATTGTTGGCGACGACAGCCTTTAAAGCGGCCCTGCTCTATTCCATCAACCAGCCTTGCGCCCAAGGCGGGACTGTTGCCGATCGGTAGTTGGCGACGTTTGAGCTCAGGGCTTCTGAAAAGTCGATATGTTTTCGCTCAACCACGCGCTGACCGATCGCGGCGCCTTGCCGGTCAGGTCGGTAAAAGTCGCGGTAGTTTCAGCAAGGACTCGATTCCCTGAACAGTCGGTCGATCCCAAGCAGGAGATCGGCAACCAAATCGCTGGCGCCGGAACTGATCAGCACCTTGCGGTGCTCACTTGGGGTGCGGTGCTGGTATGCCGTGTACGCATTCGGACATCCCATTGCGAACAGGTCCGCTTAGGAACATGCTCCTCCTTCACCGGCCTGCCCTCAAGCCGGCGTACGGCCCGGCCTGCGGGATCCTGTGTCACACGATGAGCAGGCCGGGCTATTGTCCCTTTGTGCGTGGTGCCAGATGACTGACAATTTCGGTCACGCCTTCGAGGTAGCTATGATCCTCGTCATGGCCCTTGCGGCGATTGGGATCATCCTGGTTGTCATGGGAATTTTCTGAAGGACGCCTAGCCGTGATTTATCTGAAAAAGCCCCGGCGCTTGGGTCTGCACCGGGGCTTTTGACACGTACGAGCTACATCAGCATGTCTGCTTATGAACGTGCGCTAATATCGTGAACGAATGGTAAATCGTCGGCGCTAGGCCAGCCTCGACGGGCTTCTAGCTAAGCCTTAGAAAATGTTAATGTCAGTCGCCGCAAAGGCGGAGCATGATGGCTTTCTACCCCGCAATGGGGCAAGGGCCCGGCCTGTCCCCCCTCTAGTCCCCCCAAACTCCAGACAGGCCGGGCGCCCTCATCGCACAACCGGCACTGTCCCGTTCCATCGGATGAACGCGGGCAGTTCGCGTTTTAGTCAACTCCAGACCGACCACAGGACCCGCCCTGAAACCGGCGGGGCGCGATCCTGCGTTTCGGTTAACCGGGGACCATCCCGGCGGAGAGCACGAACATGGTCACATGTTCTTGGCCGAAGGCCGTATACGTCACCTTCTACATGCGTATACGTTTTGGACGACTAGAGTTCGTCCGCGAGCATTGCAGGAGCTATCCTTCCTTCTAAGGCGAATGCCAAGGCGATCGGCATCAAGCGGGTAGAGATCGATGAGGATGTCGACAGCCTCTACCGCACGATCCTTCATGCCATAGTGCATGATCCCGGTCTGACTGGGTCGGCGTACACTGCCCCAGTCGCATTTCAGGAGTCTCTGACGACTTCCGGCTTCAGCCGCTCATGCCTCGGCTGCTCGTGCCACATCACCTGACGCTTCGCGCATGTCGACCGACCTGTCCGCAGATCTTGCCCTTATAGAAATGGTCGCCCTCGTCGGTGGCTCGTGTGGCTTGCCCTTGATGGGCGGGAAGCAGGGCGCTGCGTTACCGCAGCGTCCCATCTGCGGGCCGGTAAGGATTTACCAGCTCTGCATGCTATACCAGTCATCGACATCTCGACGGACGCGGTCCTTCTCGAGGCCGTAGCGTTCCTGGATCTTGCCTTCGAGCTGGTCGCGCTTGCCGGCGATGCGGTCGAGATCATCGTCGGTGAGCTTGCCCCATTTTTCCTTCACCTTGCCTTTGACCTGCTTCCAGTTTCCTTCAACGCGGTTCCAATCCATGTCCGTGATCTCCTGTTGAACACCAGGGCCAAACGGGCGCTCTGGCGCGAAGTTCCAACCGAAACGGCTTCCCAGATCCCAGCGCCGGCAGCGGATTTTATTTGAGGACGAAATAAAGCGGAATGAGGAGTGAGAAAGCGGCGACACCAGTGAGAAAAAGGTCTGTGATCATGCGCGGGCACTGCTATTCATTGCTTCCCCTGTCCGTCAGCTTCTCGACCGTAGCGATCATTGCAGCTGCAAGCGCCGCCGCCTCATCCATCAACCCTGGGCCATAGAGCCCGTTCACCATCTCTTCGCTCGGCAGAGCGCCAGGCGGGCAGTGCTCCTCAATCGTCCTTCTGATGATGGTTAGCGCCCCGGCAGTCTTCTGCGTCGATCTTCATCAACGACGTCTATATACAATTCTCCTAAAATGCGAGGGAACTAAAGCAGCCATCGCGCCTTGATTCTAGGCAGGGCTCCTTTGGGGCTGACATTGAATGGAGGTAGCAATGGTACGCAAAGTCGCAATAGCTGGTGCACTTGTCGCCCTTTTCAGCATTCCTGCGTTTGCAGCCACGGAATATTGGGTGGCCATGGATGCAGCGACGAAAAAATGCGAGGTAGTGACCACAAAGCCCGACGGCACAAAACAGACTGATGCCGGCGAGCAGACGTATAGCACCCAGGCCGATGCCGAAAAGGCGATGAAGGAACTGCCTGCCTGCAAGTAAACTGATCGACTCTCGCAGCAAAGCATCCAAAGCAATACCTCGACATGGTTCGACGGCTCAGATCTGGTCGCCATCGAGCATTGGGGCTACCGTCGGCCGCGATCGTGCATGAAGCAGAAGCCGGCCGACTGGCGGCCATTGCCCGAGGTGTTTCGCCTCGAGCGCGAGCCTGAGAAGCAAGAGGCGCTGGCGCGATATCGGGCGGCGGCGACTGAGCGGTGCCTTGCAGCCACAGCGGGCCGCCAGGGGCCTGCGAAGCCCCGTGTCAGCCTCGATTTGAATAAGGTTTCCATGTCATCGGGACATTGCCTGTGCGGAGGTGTGCGCTACCAAATCGCGGGCGAGCTCGCAGAGCCTATCGCCTGTCACTGCACCCAGTGCGCGCGCACCAGCGGCAACTTCGCGGCCATGGCAGCCTGCCGATCGGCCGATCTAAAGCTACTGACTTCGTCCACATTGCGCTGGTATCGGTCGTCGGACAATGTCGAGCGCGGCTTCTGCTCACGCTGCGGCGGCAACCTATTCTGGAGAGCGACTTCTAGCGGGGAAATCTTCATCTCGGCGGGCACGCTCGACCCGCCGACGGGCCTTCATCTCAGCAAACACATTTTCGTCGGCTCGAAATCTGATTTCTACGATCTGACTGATGGTCTCCCCCAAGAACAGGAAGGTTAGCCTATGTTCCGCCGCTAGCGAGGCCTTTGCAGTGACTCAGGCCGTTCGCAGCCTCACCCCAGCGCGGACGTGCTTTCAGTTGCGGAAGCTGCCCAGAAGGTTTTTGCGGACGCGAAGGCGGTCGGGTCGGGATCAGCAGCACCGAAATCGAACAGGACCCCGGCAGCGTCCATGAAGCGGTGTTCAATGCCATAGTTCATTGTGGCTCTGGCGGGTCTGTGACACCGACCGCAACATGCCGGCGTCAGTCCTTCCTGGTCAACTTTTCCACCCTGGCAACGATCGCGCGGGAGATCGCCTCCGCCTCGCCATCAGGGTGGCGCATAGAGCCCGGAGACCATCTCTTCGTCGGGCAACACTCCGGGCGGACAGTGGTCCTCGATAGTCCTCCTGATGATGGCCAGCGCAGTGCAGCACTCGTCTACCACTTCGTCGATTTTTCTCATAACCTCCTTATATACACTTTAGCTAAAATGCCGGAACCAAAGCACCGTGCGGCGTTTGAGTTCGCGTTGGAGTACCGAGTGCATGCGTAACGCCGAACCCCGGCTCAAGTTCATCAAGCCGCAGGAACCGATGCTGGTGCTCGAAGCGCCAGTCAGCGACGACTGGCTGCACGAGATCAAATACGATGGCTTCCGCATCAAATACGATGGCTTCCGCACCCAACTCATCCTCGATTGGGCCGGCGCGCGCGCCTTCACCAGGACCGGCGTCGAGGTCAAAGCGCTATTGGCCGGTCATCGATACCGCTGAAAAACTCGCCGCGAAATCCCTCATCATCGACGGCGAGATGATCGCGCCCGAGCCCGACGGCCGGCCGAATTTTCATGCCATGCATTCGCGCATGGCGTGGAACGCCGAGCTGCTCGCCTTCGTCGCCTTCGATATTCTGTGGAAGGACGCCAGGATCTGCGCGTCCTGCCGACGATCAAGCGCAAGGCGATCCTGTGGGACCTGGTCAAGCCGGCCACCGGCATCATCCAATACAGCCAGAATGTCGAGGGAAACGGCGCCGAGTTCTACGCGGCGGCCGACAAAAGGGGGCTGGAAGGCATCGTCTCGAAGCGGCAGAGCGCGGCCTGCCACAGCGGCAAGGGCGATTCCTGGGTCAAGACGAAATGCTGGGATGTCGCAGATCTCGAGCTCTTGGGCATCAAACGCGAGCCGGCGAAGATCGCCGAAGGCCTGTTCGCGAAGGACGGGAGTATTGCCGGCAAGGCAGCCCTCTCGGTAAACCGCTCCATCAAGGAACGGCTATGGCGGTGCGTCGAGCAGGCGAGAGCTCGGCACTGGCATCACCGCCCGCGTGCGACATCTTCGGGGCGAATCGAAGCTGCGCCATGCTTCAGTGCACGATTCTGGGAAAAAATGCGTCTTGCCGCGATCAGGGCGTGCCTTGCCGTGATGGGTGGCGAAAAAAAAGGTCGCGAGACAGGCGTTCATCGTTGCGGCCAAGGACGCCAGGATTCTGCTCGAGCATACCTAGTCGTTTCAAAACCGCCGCTGCGGATTTGGCAGAGTTAGGTTCGAAAGAGAGGGAGGTCATGGCCAAGATGTCAAATCCTACCCCGCCTCCGCCCGAGGCGAGATCGACGCGGGGGCGACGCAGGACAAAACGCCGGGCTTCGATCCCGCCATTGCCCCGCTGGAAACCGACGCCGAGGCGGCCGACACACAAAATCCGGTCGCTGAAGCAGAGCCGCCACGTTCCCGGCCAAAATTCGAGAACGACGCCAGCTTCGCCAATGCGATGCGGCCGATCGAAAGCGAACCGGAACTGCGGCCTCGCGGTGACGGGCCGCTCCTGGTCATAGCAGCTGTCGTTTTGATGGCAGCCGCGGTTTTTCTGGCCGCGAGCATGCTGCGCTGAAAGTTCACGACGATGCGAGGCGATGACTTATTCGCGAAGATCGGGTGCGCTCTTCATGCCAGAGAGTTCGGTCATCGGGCACAGCAGCCGCGGGCGCGCCGGGTCGGATATGTCGAGCTTGTCCCAAGGGATGCGGTACAGACCGTCCCGGCGGCGCAGCCGAAACAGATCGAGCACCGCCACGCCTATGGCCGACGCCGAAAGACGCCCGAAAGCAGCGTAGATGCCGACGTGGAATTCGGTAACGACGAAATCGTCGTCATCCCGTTCGGCGCAGATTTCCTCGATATAGCCGATGCTCTTGCCTCGTTGCGGTAGAACGCGTCGCCCAGCTAGATGTTCGAGATTGACGTTGGTCATCATCAAGCTCCCGGGATGCGTCCGATGACATGATCGCGCAGCCAGTCCTGCCAGGCGAAGATCGACGTCTGACGCACATCCACATCGAACTCGATGTCGATGCCGATATCCTTCACCTTATGCCAGGCGATCCGATGCGGCTCGCCATGGCGCTTGCCGCCCAGCTTTGCCGCGAGTTGCGCCATCCACCGCCCGGGTCCTGCGCCGAGGCGGCGCGCCAAAGTGATGGAGCCGAGCTCGATCGCAATGATCCTTGGCGGCTTGCCCTGCCGCAACTCGGCCACCAGCCCATCGATCTTGCCTATCTTGACCTGTTCGCGGTCAACCACCTGCTTGTCCAGGAGATCACGCAGCAATTTCATCATGTGCCTCCGAATATCTGCAGCGGAATCGTCACCACAGCCAGCACAAAGCCGAGCGCGATAATGAAGATGACCGCGGCATTGGAGAAAATACCGTTGCGATGCTCGCCGACATAGCGTTTGTCGTTCAGCAGAAACAGGAATGGAACCACGGTCATCGGCAAGCTGGCCGCCGTCAGCGCCATGGAAAAGATGGTGAGCCTCAGCGGATCGAGACCAAGCATGATGGGGATAGCGGCAAGAAACAACGATACCGTGTACACCGCGCTGAACCCTGGGCTGTCGCGCGGCTTGCGGTCCTCGCCCCACGTCCAGCCGAAACCTTGAGCCACGATGTAGGCCTGCTGCAGCCCGACTTCGAGTGTAGCGCCGAAGCAGGCAATGGCGAGAGAGACTACGAACAGGACGAAACCCCAGAAGCCGAATACCGGGATCAGCATCAACGGCAATTGGTGATAATCGTCCACCTGGTCGATGCCGTGCGTCGCCAGCACGAGGGCGGCCACGATCAGCACGCCGACCGAAATGGTGCCGCCGAAAGACATCCCCAGTCCCGCTATGGCCCGATTGGCACCGAGATAGCTCTTGTCCCACTGGTCCTCGATGGCCCCGGAGGAATAGAACATGAACAGGTAGGGCGATATCGAGGCGCCGAGAATGCTGACCGCCATGAACCAGTAACTGGCGGCATCGTGGGCTGGCAGCGAAGGCGCGGCGCCAGTTGCGACCGCTGTCCAATCGGGTTTCAGCATTGCGGCCGCGACGACGAAGCACAACGTCACCAGGCCGAGCATGGACACGCCCTTCTCGATGAGGCCGAACGTGCCTTTCCAGAGCAGCAGCCACGCCAGAAAGACCACCGGCAGCGCCCACCACTGGAAGCCTATGCCGGTGGCAAGTTCGAGTGCGATGGCAACGCCGCCGATCTCGGCGGAGAGCACCATGAGACTGAGCAAGAAGATGGCAAGCAACGGCCACACAAAGACATTGAAGCCAAATCTTTCGCGGATGCCGTCGCAGATCGTGTGATGGCTCACCGCCGCGAACCTGCCGGCCATTTCTACCAGAAAGATGATGCAGATGGTGCCGAGGACGACGGCCCAGATCAGTTGGAACCCGAAAGTCGCACCTGCCTGCGCGGCAGTCGCCATCGATCCGACTTCGAGGAAGCCGCCAACGCTGGTAACGACGCCGAGCGATATTTCCACGAGCTTCTTCATGGCTTCGGGGCCAAATATTTCGCATAGGCGGTGGCGAGCGAGCGCGAGGCTAGCTGAAGATCCTGTTGTGCTTTTTGGACCCCCGCTCGATTGCCTGCCTGCAATCCCGCCTCGGCGTGAGCCACCGCGACCGACAGATCCTTGACCGCTGCCGCCAACGCAGCCTGCTCGGCGGGTTCGGCCGTTTCGGCCGATTGGATTTGCGCCTCGGCATCGGCCAGTGTCTTGCCGATCGATTGCAGCGTGCCGGCGGTGTATGCGAACGGCGCCCCACCGCTTGTCCAGGCATCAAGCACCATCGATACGGTCTGTGCGGCGGAGGCCGCAGTTTGTGATTGCTGCTCGATCCGATCGGAAGACGAGCATCCCGCCGAAACGCCCAGAAGCAACAGGGCGCACAGATAATCCAGCCTGAGATGACGGGCACTGAAGGTCAAAGCCGGCATTTGGTGCGGCACAAAAATAGTCTCCCCGCAACCGAAGCAAATCGTGATCGGCATGAATTGATCTAGTGTGCCCCGCGTGCCCGTCAAATCAACGCCGATCGCACGGGTGCCGATCGCAAGATATGCACCGTGACAGGGAACCGCCGGCCACGACACAAACCAACTCAAGCGGAACAAAGGCTCGCTTGTGGGATTTGGAATACGAGGTGGCGGCGAGCCGACCTCAACCCGTCCTGATCACCGCATCGATGGATGGACTGCTGGCACGGAGGATTCCGCAATGCCTCGTCTCATAGCCTGGATAGCGATCATGGCGGTCGTGATCATCGCCGCCTGGTTGTGGTTCAGCGGCCACAAAGCGCAAAACGGGCGCCAACCCGCGCCCCACGCGATAGACCAGAACGGCTAGTTCAATCCTGCTCGGCCGGGCTTGGAGGGTTCTCGATCCTGTATTCGTGGACCATGCCGAGAAACCTGATTTCTCACTATTTCGCGCGCTTCAGGCATCAGCCGGTCGACGGTTTCAACGACCGCCCCGGCAGATCCGCACCCGCATCGGTGAACTCGCTGATCGCCACCTAGGATTAAGAATCGCCATCTATTGTCCAGAGAATATGATGTCTCGTTCGAGGGATGATACGGTGGACCCAGAATTCGGTCTGGCTATGGATCGGGAGATCACTTCTCTCCTATCTGCGATTGAGCAGGAAAGGATACCGGACCGGCTGACCAAACTGGCGATGGAGTTGCAAAACGCGCTGGTCGAGAGACGTAAACGTCACGTGAAGAACTGACTATCTGCGGCCGTCACCGTCATATCGAGCTGACCGTCCGACAGATGGTTTCGTCTCTCCATCAATGTCTGCAGCGAACTCTCCCCAAGCAATTCAAGAACGTTGGCGCGGGCACGGTTCAGCCGACTTTTGACCGTCCCCACCGCGCAGCCACATATCTCGGCCGTTTCCTCATAGCTCACTCCCAGAACGCCGATCAGCATCAGGACCTCGCGTTGGTGCTCGGGTAGCTTTTGAATGGCGCCGTGCACTTCCTTGCTCTGGACGCTCCATTCCTGGGTGGCTTCCGAAATCGGCCTGGACGACGCGCAGTCGAGCAGGCCTGGCGCTTCCCGGGCAGCAATCTTGATCCGGGTATAGTAAGTGTTGCGCATGATGGTGAAGAGCCACGATTTCATGCGTGTGCCGGGTTCGAACTTGTCGATATTGGCGAGCCCCTTGGTCAGCGTCTCCTGCACCAGATCGTCGGCATCGTCGGGGACGCGACAGAAGGTTCGCGCGAAAGCCCGCAGGGCGGGGATCAGCTCAACGATGGAAACTTCATTGGTTACCTGATCGGCCAAGAGGTAGCCTCCGGATGACAATGGTCCAGCTCCCAGAAGAAAGAGTGTACGAACGCAGCCCCTGCTAAATGCATGGAAGTTTGGTTCGTTCCTCGCGCTGAGGACAACTCTTCGGAGGTTCTGCTCAGGCGGCGAATCTGTCATCGACAGAGTGTGCGCCCCGCGCCATTCTTCTGCGGGAAGGCCGTGGGCCGGCAGTTGACGCCCGGAGTGCTTCAAGCATCCAGCAACGATCGAGGACCTGCCATGACCAAATCCGCCCGTCTCTCAGCACGCCAATCGGAGCACAAAAGGCGAACATGGTCCGTTTTCGAGGTCAATAGCGCTAGCTCCGTTCCGCGGCTCCGGTGAGCATTACCAATGGCTGGGATGGGGCCGCAGAACGAACCCGCTGCGCGGGAGGGCGCCTACGGTTGAGGTAGCGGTTACGGGCCGGGCGTCGCGCTCGCATTGAGCGTCGCCCGGCAGCGGCAGAGCATGACGGGCTTCTTCAACAAGGAGCCTGACCATGCACCATCCCGTTCTCGATGCACCGATCAGCCCGCTGCGCCAGCGGCTGATCGACGACATGAACATGCGGCGTTTCTCACGAGAGACGCAGCGCAACTATCTCCGCGACATTGGACGCCTGGCGACATTCCTTGGGCGTTCACCGGACACGGCGACCGCCGACGACCTGCGCCGGTTCCAGATCGAGCAGCAGGAGGATGGCGTTCCCGTGCCGACGATGAACAGCATCGTGTCGGCGCTGCGCTTCTTCTTCACCCAAACGCTCGACCGCCCCGACTTGGCGCGCAGGCTCGTCCGGCTGGCGCATCCGCGTAACCTGCCCGTGGTGCTGAGCCGCGACGAGGTTGCCCGGTTGCTCAACGCCACCACCTGCCTCAAGCACCAGGCGGCGCTCTCGGTCGCCTATGGCGCCGGCCTGCGTGTCGCGGAGGTGTCGATGCTCAAGGTCGCCGATGTCGACAGCGAACGCATGCTGCTGCGCGTCGAGCGCGGCAAGGGCGGGCGGTATCGTAACGCCATGCTCTCGGACGATCTGCTCATGCTTCTGCGTGAGTGGTGGAAGGTCGGGCGGCAGCAGGGCGTGATGCACCGCGACGGCTGGCTGTTCCCGGGGCAGCACGCGATGAAGCCGATCAGCACGCGGCAGCTCTATCGCATCGTCGTCGAGGCGGCACATGCCGCCGACATCGCCAAGCGGGTCGGGCCGCACACGCTGCGCCACAGCTTCGCCACCCATCTTCTGGAGGACGGCACCGACATCCGTATCATTCAAGTTCTGCTCGGGCACGCCAAGCTCAACAACACCGCCCTCTACGCCAAGGTCGCGACCCGGACGGTGAGAACGGTAACGAGCCCGCTCGACAAGCTCGGGCTGTTCAAGCCGGGAGAGACCTCGCCCGACGGCTGAGCCGTGCGCACCTCGATCGAGGTCGCCGACATCTTCCGTGCTGCTGGGCCACCCTACCGGGCCGCCCATGCAGGTCATCTGAGCCTCGCCCAACTCAAGGTGATGTCGGCGATTGAGCATTGCCGCACCGCAGCCCTCGGCGGTCACGTCGAGGCCTGCGAGGACTGCGGCCAATGGCGGATCGCCTACAACTCCTGCCGCAACCGGCACTGTCCGAAGTGCCAAGGCGCAGCGGCGCGGACATGGTTGGCCGAGCGCCAGGCCGACCTGCTGCCGGTCGGCTACTTCCATGTCGTGTTCGCGCTGCCGGCCGAGATCACCGATATCGCCTTCCACAACAAGGCGACAATCTATGACCTGCTGTTCAAGGCGGCATCGGAAACGATGCTGACCATTGCGGCCGATCCGAAGCACCTCGGAGCCAGGATCGGCATCACCGCCGTCCTCCACACCTGGGGCTCCGCGCTGACTCACCATCCGCATGTCCACATGATCGTGCCCGGCGGCGGCATCGCGCCGGACGGCAGTCGCTGGGTATCGTCACGGCCGGCCTTCCTGCTTCCGGTGAGGGTACTCGGCAAGCTGTTCCGCCGCCTATTCCTCACCCGCCTGGTCACTCTGCACGACGCCGGCCGGCTCAGCTTCTTCGGATCGATGGCGCACCTAACCGACCGCCAAGCCTTCCTGCGCCATCTTGCTCCCGTCAGGAAGAAGCGCTGGGTGGTCTACGCCAAGGCGCCCTTCGCCGGCCCGGAGGCGGTGCTCGCCTACCTATCGCGCTACACCCACCGGGTTGCGATCTCCAACAGCCGCCTGATCGCCTTCGACGAGAGCGGCGTCACCTTCCGCTACAAGGATTACCGACGCGACGGCGCCGACCGTCAACAGGTAATGACGCTCGCGGTCGACGAGTTCATCCGCCGCTTCCTGCTCCATGTCCTGCCGCGCGGCTTCCACCGTATCCGGCATTACGGCCTGCTCGCCGGCTCCGCCCGCAAAGACAGTCTCGCGCGAGCCCGCGAGCTCCTGGACGTCGCTGGGCCATCCGACGACGACACCCCGGATGAACCGGGCGACTTCCGCCCGGCATGCCCCTGCTGTGGCGGGCGCATGATCGTCATCGAGGTGTTCGAACGATGGAAGCAGCCACGTGGACCGCCAGATGCGACGGCGACGAACCGGGACACCGCTCTATGACCCGGCATGGCATGGTCGAGCCTTCAGCTGCAGGCGCTCAGCCGCCGGCTACGGATCCACGCGTGTCCATGGTGACTACCGTCGCCGAAAGGCGCGCGTCCGGACCTGCGCCGAGCCGGCAACATCGCGCGAAAGCGCAACGAAGCGGCCTGTCCGCATCCATCTCGGCACTTCCTGGCGGCAGTCGCGCCATCGCCGACACCAGCTACAGATCGAAATCTCCATAGTCATCGACCTGTGGCCCGCGGGTTCCTTCCTCGGGGACTTTCGTACGCTGCCGGCGCCCGAAACTCTTCACGAAGTCGGCTAGGCAGCTTTCAAGAACTGGGCCTGCCAAAGCAGACATTTAGGTCGGCCGGTGTCTGGACTGACCCGCTGCAGACAGTGGGTCAAAATCGGCACAAAGATTTCCAATTCGTGATGTGAGCCCTCTCTTCCGAACTAACTAACCTCCCTTGGCCGAGTTGGACTGGTTGGACGACCGTGGGCCGACTACCTCGCACCAGTCCGTCGAGTCTCCCGATCGCCCGTGACGCGCCGCAACTTCGATGCGTTGCCGCCTTCCATTTCAACCCTTAAACTGGCGTAGGTTCTAGTCCGCCCTTTCGGGTGTGCTTGCAAAGGACGTCGGCGTGAAAAAGGTTGGCTGAAGGCGCGACAGCTAAACATCAAGGGGCAAGCCATTGGGGCGCAAGCAAGCGGATGCGACGGTGCGGGACCTGCAGTTTGCCAGAAATCTTGACTGGAACCTGCTCAAATTCTTCCATGAGATAGCTATTGCCCACAGCGTCACCAAAGCGGCGCAGGAGCTCAACCGCAAGCAGCCGGCGTTGAGCCTCGCTCTGCGGCGGCTGGAGGAGCGGCTGGGTGTGAAGCTATGCCATCGCGGCCCGGGCGGCTTCGAGCTGACCGAGGAGGGGCGCATTCTGTCCGAGAGCTGTCGGGAATTTACCGGCGCGATCCGCGAAATCCCCGCCCGGTTGTCCGACATCAAGGCCGAAATTCGCGGTCACCTGCGGGTCATGCTGGTCAGTAATCTCGTTGCCCCGCCGCTCGACGAAGCGATCGCTGCGTTCCATGCCAAATATCCCGCCGTCGAACTCATCGTCGAGGTTGCAGCTTGGACCGAGGTGGTCAATTCACTGATCCAGCACAGGATCGATGTCGGCATTTCGCCGTCGCGGGTCAAACGCGCCGAGCTTGCCTATCTGCATCTGTTCACCGAGGTTCACCGGCCCTATTGCGGTCGCCCGCACCGGCTCTTCGGCAAGCGCGTTGCCGATCCGGCCGATCTGGCGAACGAAACCTTCGTGCTCACCGGCGCTGACGAGGGTGACGAACTCACCCAGTTCCGGTTGGAGCACGGCCTTGGCCGCAACATCGCCGGCATGTCGGACCATCTGGAGGAGGCCAAGCGGCTCGCGGTGCTCGGCATCGGCCTCTGCTTCCTTCCGGAGGGCTACGCCCAGCCCGATGTCGATGCCGGGCGGCTATGGCCGCTGCTTACGGGTGCCGACGTGCCGCGCAACAACATGTTCGTGGTCACCGATCCGCAAAGCCCATCCCACACGGCGCGAGAGCTGTTTCTCGCCGAGATGGTCGACCAGACACGGCTGGCGTGAAGATGCATTGATCTGATTAATGCATCACGTTCGTTCTTTGGGCGTTGTTGCCGAAGAACGGGCGTTCCAAGGTCAAGCATGGCGACATCGCATCGGTCTCGTTGATGCTGCCGTTAAGGCAAGGCGCGAGCAGCGTGTCGACCAGGGGAACAACCTCGCAAAGGGGATATTTAGATGACCTTGCAAACTCCGACATCGCCACGGCAATCGTTGCCGAACGACGCTGAGCCAGCAGTTGCTGACGGCGTCGAGACCATCCTGTCCGTCACCGAGACGGACATTGCCGACTACACTGAATCCGTCGTGCCGCAAGCCAAGCGGCGCTCGAACTTCCGCATGCTGGCTCAGTTCCTGTCCATGCAGGCAGTGTTCGGCACCGTGCTCGTCGGCTACGGCGCCCGGTTCCAAGGTCTTACCCTTTCCGAACTGACGGTGGCGATGCTGATAGCGGCCGCCGTGATGAGCCTCTACTGCATCGGCTCCGCCAATGCCGGCGCCGTCACCGGCCAGACCCATTCGGTCATGGCGCGCAGCATCTTCGGCACCATCGGTAGCGGCCTGGTCTCGCTGCTCTTGATTGTCAACGGCATGGCCTTTTACCTGTTCACAGTGAAGTTCATCATCGACATCGCCGGCGGGCTGATGACGGTGCCGGCGGTCGGCGCCATCACCGCGCTCCTGGCCATCGTCATGATCATCAACACCTATTTCGGTTTCGAGGGCGTGCAACGCTTCGCCCAGTTCGTTGCCGTGCCGGTGATCCTGGTGTGGGGAATCTTCGCCACCATCCTGGCCTTCACCACCGTATCCAGCAGCGTGCTGGCGGCGGTGCCGCATGTCGATTCGAAAACCGGGATGATCATGGTCATTGGCAGCATGGTCGGTTTATCGACCTGGGGCAACGAGCCGGACTTCTTCCGCTATGCGACGGCAGGCCGCGCCGCGTGGTGGAATATCCCGACCATCGTCATTTCGTACCTGGTCGGTGCGCTCTTGTTCCCAGTCATGGGGTATATGATCGCCGCCTTGTCCAACCAGCCGGATTTCGGCCCGAGCATCAGCTATTTCGTCAACTTCACCATGTTCGGCAGCGCGCTGCTCGGCATCATCGTCATCGTCATCAACCAATGGGCGGTGCAGGATGGCAACCTCTATATCGCTGTCAATGGCGCGCAGAACGTCCTTTCTGGTATCCGCGGCTGGAAGCGCCAGTACACGGTCGTTGGCCTTGGCCTGATCGCCTCGGTGCTGACCTTCTACCTGCCTAACCTGCAGGACACGTTCAACCTGACAACCAGCATCGGCTCGACGACCGTGCCTGTGGCCAGCACGATCATGGCCATCGACCTGTTCCTGCTGCCATGGCTGTTCGGCATCAAGCGGCCGATGTTCCGCGTCGCCAACTGGAGCGAGCTTGGCATCGCCAACTGGCCGGGCGTCATCGCGCTCGCTGCCGGAACGCTGGTCGGCGTCTACACAGCGGGCCTGATCCCGATGCTCAACAGCGACTATGTCGGCTTCCCGGCGCTGCAGTCCTGGCTGACCGGCGCGGTCGTCTATCTGATCGGCGTGACACTCGTCCACAAGCGCGCGAACGTGAAGGCGCTGCTCGGCTTCGCCAGCATCTGAGTAGGCGTGACTATCCGGAGGCCGCGACTGGCCTCCGGACAACGGTCCTAAAGCCCCACATTCCAAAGTTCGTCGCGGTAGGCCGCGCGGGGAGGAATTGCCATGACATCCCTCGATCTCATCATCCGGGCACCGCGTGCCGTCCTCCCTGATGGCGAGCGCGCCGTCTCGGTCGGCGTTGCCGGCGGGAGGATCGTCAGCATCGGAGCGCTCGACGCCCCCGCCAACGCCAAGGAAACGGCCAGGCTCGATCTCGACACCGTGCTCTTGCCTGGGCTCGTCGACAGCCACGTCCATATCTGCGAGCCTGGCAACACCAAATGGGAAGGCTTTTTGACAGCGACCCGCGCGGCAGCAGCCGGCGGCATCACCACCCTGATCGACATGCCGCTGGACAGCGTTCCGACGACGGTGACACTCGACGCACTCGCCGCCAAGCGCGCCGCCGCCGAAGGCCAGTGCCATGTCGACGTCGGGTTCTGGGGCGGCGCCATCCCGTCGAATCTTGCCGATCTGCCGAAGCTGCATGCCGAGGGTGTGTTCGGCTTCAAGTCCTTCCTCTGCGACACCGGCACCGAGGATTTTCCCGGCATCACGCCTCAACATATGCGAAAGGTGATGGATGTGGTGGCCGGGCTCGGCTCGCTCTTTATCGTCCACGCCGAGAGCGCAGAGGCGATGGCCTCCATGCCCGATCTTCATACGCGCCGCTATGTCGACTATCTAGCCTCGCGCCCAAAGGGCATCGAGAACCTGGCGATCGCCGAGGTCATCGAGGCAGCGCGCGCCAGCGGCGCCCGCGCGCACATTTTGCACCTGTCCAGCGCCGACGCGCTGCCTATGCTTGCCTCGGCCATCGCAGACGGCGTTAAGCTCAGCGTCGAGACCTGCCCGCACTACCTCACGCTTTCGGCCGAGGCGATCGGCGACGGCGAGACCGCCGCCAAGGTTGGCCCGCCGGTCCGCGAAGCGGCTAACCGCGAGAAGCTCTGGGCCGGAGTTGCCGAGGGCACGCTCAGCATGATCGTCTCGGATCATTCTCCTTGCACGCCCGCGATGAAGGAGCCGGTGTCAGGTGATTTTGGCACCGCCTGGGGCGGCATCTCCTCGCTGCAGCTCGGCCTGTCGCTGGTCTGGAGCGAGGCGCACCAGCGCGGCCTTTCGCTGGTCGAGGTTGTGCGCTGGATGGCCGAGCGCCCCGCTGCCCTTGCCGGGCTTTCGCACAAGGGCCGCATCGCGCCCGGCTGCGACGCCGATTTCGCCGTGTTCTCACCCGATGCCGAGTTCGTCGTGGATGCGGCGAGCCTGCATCATCGCCATCCTATCACGCCCTATGCCGGCAGGCCGCTGAGAGGCGTCGTGCAGGAGACTTTCCTGCGCGGCCACCGCATCGATCTGTTTGGCCGGCCGCGCGGCGCGCTGATCGCAAAGGACGCATCAGCTGCCCAGCCCCAAGAATTGAGAAGGAGCGCCTGAAATGAAGATCCTCGTCGTCAACGTCAACACCAGCCAGTCCATGTCCGATGTCATCGACGTCGCCGCCAAGGCCGCCGCCTCCGCCGGCACCGATATCATCACGCTGACACCGTTCTTCGGCCCCGAGGCCGTGGACTGCAATTTCGAGAGCTATATTTCGGCGGTCGCCGTCATGGACCGTGTGCTTGCCTATGATGAGCCGTTTGACGCGGTGGTCATGGCCGGCTTCGGCGAGCATGGCCGCGATGGGCTGCAGGAGCTTATCGACGAGCCGGTGTTCGAGATCTGCGAAGCGTCCGCCCATATAGCGATGATGATCGGCCGCAGCTATTCGGTCGTCACCACCTTGCAGCGCTCGGTGCCGCCGATCGAGGACCGGCTACGGCTCTCCGGCCTTGCCGACCGCTGCGCCTCGGTGCGGGCCAATGGCATGAGCACGCTTGAAGTCGACCAGAATCCGGCGGCCGCCATGCGCGCGATCGTCGACGAGGCGCGTAAGGCCGTGGAAGTGGACCATGCCGAAGTGATCTGCCTCGGCTGCGCCGGCATGGCCGGCCTGGAGGAGATGATCACCACCGAACTTGGCGTGCCTGTCATTGACGGTGTCGCCGCCGCCGTTCGGCTAGCCGAGGCAGTCGTTGGCCTCGGGCTGAAGACCAGCAAGGTCTCAACCTACGCCCGGCCGGACCCCAAGCAGATTTCCGGCTGGCCGCTGTCCGAGGCGCTGCGGCTCAAGGCGCGGCCGGTCGGTCTGGCGCTGCGCGCGGGAGGCCGGCGATGAACGTGATCGACAAGACCCCGGGCGAGGCTCAAGACGCCTATGCGATGCCAGAGCTGCGGGAAGATTTCGCGGCAGAGGTCGATCTCGCATCGCGATGGCTGGGCGGCAGCGTGCTTGCCGCCAGCGATGAATCCTTCGGTGAGAAGGAAAGCCTGTTGACGCCAACGCCGTCGGCCTTCGTGCCCGGCAATTACGGTCCGCGCGGCGAGATTGTCGATGGCTGGGAGACCAAGCGACGGCGAGGGCCTGGCCATGACTGGGCGTTGATCCGGCTGGGCGCGGCAGGCACCATCAGCGCCATCGATGTCGACACCTCCTTCTTCACCGGCAACTTCCCGACCACGTGCCGGATCGAGGCCTGCGGTGTCGAAGGCTATCCAGGCCCGAAGGCGTTGCAGACCCTCGACACCGAATGGATCGAGATTGTGCCGCGCGCGCCGCTCAAGGGCGATACACACAACCGCTTCGAGGTGTCCGACCGCCGCCGCTTCACCCATGTCCGTTTGTCCGCCTTCCCGGACGGCGGCATTGCCAGGCTGCGCGTCCATGGACATGTCGTGCCGGACCCGCGCCTGTTCGATCGCCTGACCATCGACCTCGCCAGCCAGGATCATGGCGGCCAGGTGGTGACGAGCAGCGACGGCTTCTATACGTCCGCCGCGATGCTCAACCGACCGGACAAGGCGCGCAACATGGGCGATGGCTGGGAGACCCGTCGCCGCCGTGACGACGGCAACGACCACGCTGTCATCCGCCTCGCTCTGCCCGGCAAGATAAGGCTGGTCGAGATCGATACCGCGCATTTCAAGTACAACGCCTCGGCCGAAGCCGGGCTGTCCGGCGCCATTGGCGAGGCGATGCCAAGTGCCGACCACTGGACACCGCTGCTGTCGCGGCGGCCGCTTCAGCCTGATACGCGCCATGTCTTCGGGTTGCCCACCAACAACACGATCGTCTCGCATGTCAGGCTCGACGCCTATCCCGACGGCGGCATTTCGCGCGTCAGGCTGTGGGGCGAGGTCTGTCCGGCGGCGCGCCGTGTCGCCGGTTACCGCTGGTTCAACGCGCTGCCGCCGGGCCAGGCGAGGCATGTGGTGCTGGAGCAAGGCGTGTCGGCCAATCTCGCGGCCCGTCTGACGGCGTCTCGGCCACTGACCGTTGAATCGATCGGCGGGTTTGCCGATGGCGCGACGTCCGATGCGGCCGCTCTGGCGGCGCTGAACGGATTGCTGACCGGAGGTGCCACGTGACTGGCCCCTCATCCGCGATCCTGGGGAACGAGGCAGTGACCGGCAAGAAAACGCTTGTTGAGTTCCGCAAGTTGATTTTCGCAGCGATGGAATTTCGCTTCGGATCGTTCAGAACCTTTAGGCAGCGCTGATGCTTGGCAGGAAAAGTGCCTTCCTTCAATTTTGTCATTGGCCAAAAGCCGGCTCTAGCAAAAGCAAGAGGGTCGCGCGGATAGAGGCTGCAATTGGCGTAAGCGCGGTCTGACCGCCGAGAACCCCGGAGAGGACAAGGACAGCGCTTTGTTCCGCCGGCTCGGCATTAAGCCGATGGAGCCCGAGGCCCTGTGAGCGGGCGAGCCTTGCTCGACCGCTACAAGGCGACCTTGAGCGGGCTTGCCCGCAAGGATCGGTTGCGCACCTTGAGCGCCCGCTCAGGGCTCGACTTCGCCTCCAACGACTATCTCGGTCTCGCGTGCTCCCCGCGTATTGCGCAGGCCGTTGCGGCGGCACTCGCAGCCGGCACGCCTGTCGGGGCCACCGGCTCGCGGCTTCTGCGCGGCAACGATCCCGAACACGAGGCGCTCGAAGCCAAGGCAGCCACTTTCTTCGGCGCCGAGCGCGCACTGTTTTTCGGCGGTGGCTATGTCGCCAATTTCGCGGTGCTCACGACCTTGCCCCAGAAAGGCGACCTTATCGTGCTGGACGAACTCATCCATGCCAGCGCGCACGAGGGGGCGCGAACGGGCCGAGCCGAACTGGTGGAAGCCGCCCACAACGATGCGGGCGCCGTGGACGACGCCATTCTCGCCTGGCGAGCCATGGGCGGCACTGGCCGTCCGTGGATCGTAGTCGAAAGCCTCTACAGCATGGATGGCGACCGGGCTCCGCTCGGTGAACTGATCGCCGTCGCGGACCGCCACGACGCCTTCCTGTTCGTCGACGAGGCCCACGCCACCGGCGTCCATGGTCCGGACGGGCGCGGCCTCGCGCATGATCTTGAAGGCCGCAACAATGTCGTGGTCCTGCACACCTGCGGCAAGGCGCTCGGTGTATCCGGGGCGCTGGTCACCGCGCCTACGGTGCTATGCGACTACCTCGTCAACCGCTGCCGCCCCTTCATCTACGCCACCGCGCCCTCGCCGCTGATGGCAGTGGCTGCAGCGACAGCCCTCGACATTGTTGCGGATGAGCCGGAGCGCCGTGAGCGGCTGGCCACCCTGGTCGCGCTTGCCGGCAAGCGGGCTGAGGCGCTGGGCCTGCCGGCGAGCGGTTCGCAGATCCTGCCGATCATCGTTGGCAACAATGCAAGCGCCATGGCGCTGGCGCAGAAGTTGCAGGCGCGCGGGTTCGACGTGCGGGGCATCCGCCCGCCAACCGTGCCCGAGGGTACGGCAAGGCTGCGGATTTCGCTGACGCTGAATGTTGGCGAGCATGACGTTTCGGCGCTGTTTGACGCGCTTGCTGACGAACGGGAGTACGCGCCGTGACAGTGCAGATCGTTGTCACCGGCACCGACACCGGCGTCGGCAAGACGGTGTTCGCGGCCGGGCTGACCGGCCTGATCGACGGCATCTACTGGAAGCCGGTGCAGTCGGGTACCTGCGAAGAAACTGACAGCGAAATTGTCTCCCTGCTCGCCGGATTGTCTGGCGATCGTGTGCTGCCCGAGGCCTGGCGCCTGCGCCAGCCGCTATCGCCACATCTTGCCGCCAAGTTGGACGGTGTGGAGATCGATGCACAGGCGCTTGTCCTGCCAACGACCAGCCGGCCGCTCGTTGTCGAAGGCGCCGGCGGACTTTTGGTGCCGCTCAACAGCCGCGCGTTCTACATCGACGTCTTCGCGCGATGGAACGCGCCGGTGGTGCTCTGCGCCCGCACCACGCTCGGCACCATCAATCACACGCTACTCTCGATCGAGGCTCTGCGCAGCCGCTCCATACCGCTGCTCGGGGTGGTGTTCATCGGCGACAGGGTGGTCGACACGCAAAAAACGATCACCGATATGGGCAAGGTTCGCGTGCTTGGCCGTCTGCCGCGTCTGGAATCCCTGACGCCCAGCACGCTGTCCGCCGCCATGCAGACCTCATTCAGCGCCGCCGACTTCATGGAGATCCGACCATGAGCTCCGCTGTCTGGCATCCCTTCACCCAACATGCCACCGAGCCGGTGCCGCCGACCATCGTGCGCACCGACTGCGCCTATGTCGAGACCCGAGACGGAAAGCGCATACTCGATGCGATCTCGTCGTGGTGGGTCATCACGCACGGCCATCGTCATCCGAAGATCATGGCGGCGATCCGGGAGGCAACCGAAACGCTCGACCAGGTGATCTTCGCCGGTCTCAGCCACGAGCCGGCCAAGCAATTGGCCGCGGCGCTGGTCGACATGACGCCGGCGGGCCTCGACTGGGTGTTTTATTCCGACAGCGGATCGACCAGCGTCGAGGTTGCGCTCAAGATGGCGCTAGGCTTTCACCGCAACAATGGCTTCCCACGCTCGCGCATCGTTGTCGTCGAGGACAGCTATCACGGTGACACCATCGGCACGATGAGCGTCGGCGCTCGTGGTGTCTTCAACGCCGCCTACGAGCCCCTGCTGTTCGAGGTCGACATCATCCCCTTCCCTTCCGCGGGACACGAACAAGAGACGCTCGATGCGTTCGAACGACTGGCGCGCCAGTACAAAGTCGCAGCGCTGATCATCGAGCCGCTGGTGCTCGGCGCGGGTCGCATGCTGATGTATCCGGCACAGGTTCTTGCCGAACTCAAGCGCATCGCCGAGCGCTCGGGCACGCTGTTCATCGCCGATGAAGTCATGACCGGCTGGGGCCGCACCGGCACCATGTTCGCCTGCGAGCAGGCAGGGATCGCGCCCGACATATTGTGCACCTCCAAGGGGCTGACGGGCGGCTCGTTGCCGCTGGCGGCGACGCTTGCCACCGATGCGATCTTCCGTGCTCACTTTTCCACGGACCGGTCCAGGACCTTCTTTCATCGGCCAACCCGATCGCTTGCGCGGCTGCACTCGCGAATGTCGCCATCTGGAACGATGAGCCTGTGGCCGAGCGCGTGGCCACCCTGTCGAGGATGCAGAAGGACAAGATCGCGCGGTTCAATGGGGATCCGCGTTTCAACAATGTGCGCACGACCGGTACGATTGCCGCGCTTGACCTCAGCGTCGGCAATGCCGGCTATCTCGCCGAGGTCGGCCCAAGGCTGCGCGCCTTCTTCCTCGAGCGCGGGTTGCTGGTAAGACCGCTCGGCAATGTTATCTACGTGCTGCCGCCCTATAGCGTCACATCGGGCGAACTCGACCAAGTCTATGATGCAATCGACGAGGCAGCCGAGCTTGCGAGCGACAGCCTATGAACCGCACGTCGCGCATCATAGGCCTTGGCCATCACGTCCCGGCGCGCAAGGTTGGCAATGCCGAGATCGAGGCGAGCCTCGGACTGGAAGGAGGCTGGATCGAGGGGCGCACCGGAATCCGGTCACGCTTCTGGGCAGAACGCGACGACACGCTCTCTGGCTTGGCGGCACAAGCAGGCGACACGGCGCTAAAGGCAGCCGGCATTGACCGCAAGAACGTCGGCTTGCTTCTGCTCGCCACTTCGACCCCGGATCATCTGCTGCCGCCGACCGCGCCGCTGGTGGCGCACAGGCTCGGCCTTGAAAAGGCCGGCGCGGTCGACCTTGCCGGCGCCTGCGCGGGGTTCATCTACGCGCTGACCTTCGCCGACGGCTTCGTGCGCCTGCACAACAAGCCAGCCCTCGTCATCGCTGCCAACATATTGAGCCGCAGGATCAATCCGACTGAGCGGGCAAGCGCCGTGTTGTTTGCCGATGCGGCAGGTGCGCTGGTGCTCGCCCCTTCCGGCGATCCTGGCCACGGCATACTCGGCGCCTCACTAGCCTCGGACGGTTCCGCTTATGGCCTGATCCACATCCCGGCGGGCGGCAGCAACCGTCCCTTCTCCGACGAGATCGACATCGCCGAAACCCGCATGACCATCGCGAATGGCCGCGACGTCTTCGCCAAGGCGGTGGAGATGATGAGTCGCTGTGCCGTAGAGGCGCTGGAGGCGGCTGGTCTTTCGGCGCAGGACGTCGCGCGCTTCGTGCCGCATCAGGCAAATGCCCGCATCTTCAACGCGGTCGGCAAGGCGCTCGGCATCGATGATGAGCTCATCGTCAAAACCATCGCCGACTATGGCAACTCGTCGGCCGCAACGATCCCCCTGTCGCTGTCGGTCGCGCACAGCGCCGATCCACTTCGACCAGGCGCCAAACTGCTGCTGGCAGCGGCGGGCGCCGGCCTGACAGGCGGTGCGCTGGTGATTGGTTTCTGATTTCGGCAGGGCGCCCACGAAGCCTGTGCAACGCAGTTCCTAACACGTCCCGACCTCACCTTTGAGGACCCACTGGCCCGCGACAAGAGTTGACAAGGTAGCTTCGCATCGTCCAACCCCCTCAACAGGGGAGTCCCGGTGCTCTTGAAGGCGACGCGGTTCAAGATCGCTGAGCTGGAGAGCTTTGGGTTTCGGCGAGTTTCAAATCGCGTCCTTGTAGATGTCGCCGTCCTTGAGGATCATCAGCAGACGGCCAGGATCCTGCAGCAGGCCAATGTCATCCAGCGGGTTGCCGTCGACAACAAGCAAGTCCGCTCGCAATCCCTGGGCAACGCGTCCAATCTCACTCTCCATGTTGAAGAGTTCCGCGGCAGTACTGGTGGCCGATCGGATCACCTCGATTGCGGACAGCACCTCGCGGCGTATCGCGAATTCCAGCGACTGATGACGGTGGAGAGGTCCGATTAGATCGGTCCCGTACACCATCCTGACGCCATGCCGCTGCGCGACCTCCAGCGAAGCTGATCCCACGTCCAGCACATATTTGATCTTCGCGTGAAGCTCGGCCGGCATGCCGATCGAGAGGCCTTCTTCCCACATGGTTATGTAAGCGGACAAGGTTGGAACCAGATACGCGTTGCGCTCCACCATCAGTTGCGCCGTCTCGTCATCGAGGAAGTTCCCGTGCTCCACGGATCGCACTCCGTTGACCACGGCGTGGCGAATGCAGCGCGCTGTATAGGCATGGGCCATGACATAGCGTTCCGCGTTTTCTGCCTCCTCCACTGCTGCGCGAATTTCCTCGGCTGAGAACTGGGCGAAAGTGATCGGGTCCGTATAGGACGCGATACCACCCCCGACCATCAGCTTGACCTGATGCGCGCCGCGACGGATCTCATCTCGGGCCGCTTTTCGGACTGCATCGACGCCATCGACAATTCGACCGAGGCTCGAACCGGATGATTTCGGCTTGGGGGTTGTCGGGCATCGTCACCGTTCGCCGTCTTTTACGCAACCGGCCAAGCGCTTCGTTGATGACGATGCGCGACAGCCACGTGCCGAGCGAGGCGTCGCCGCGAAAACTCTCGAGGTGGGCAAAGGCCCTGACATAGGCCTCCTGGACGATGTCCTCCGCCTCGCTGTCATTGCGCACTACGCCGCGCGCGATGCGATAAAGCCGCTGGTTATGCGTCTTGATGATGGTGCGGAAGGCAGCGCCGTCGCGCGCCATGGCGCGCTGTGCCAATTCCAGGTCATCAGACGCAGCGATGATTTCGGTCGCGTCTCGTCGAACGTACAACATGAGCAGTCTCCTTGCCCTTCAATAGATGGGTCTCGACAACAAGGGTTCCCGAAAATTCGTCACACTGGAATCGACGACAGGAATTCGCGCCTGAGATCAATGTCCGTGTCAAAAACGCCGAGCATGCATTTGGTGATCAGGCAGGTGCCGTGCGCGTGTGCGCCGGAAGCGCGAAGAGACTAAGGGTTAGCCCCTAGTGCTTGGTCCCATGTCCATGCGCGGCGGCGAGTTCTCGAATGTGCGCCACTGCCTCATACTCGGTGCCGAATGGGCTGGCGATAGCGGTTCCGTTTGGATCAAGGGTCACGGCCAAGAACGGGAATCCCTTCATAGGCGGCGAGTAGACGACGAAGGCGCGCTTTTTGCTCATCATCCTGTCTAGCACGTTGCGCATGAAAAGCCGGCCAGGGTCTATTCACCATTCCTTCACCATATCAGCACATGCTGATAAGCGGACATGCTGATGTAAAGCGTACATGTCAAAAGCCCCGGTGCAGACCCAAGCACCGGGGCTTTTTCAGATAGCGTCCTTCAGAAGATTTCCATGACAACCAGGACGATCCCAATCGCCGCAAGGGCCATGACGAGGATCATAGCTACCTCGAAGGCGTGACCGAAATTGTCAGTCATCTGGCACCACGCACAAAGGGACAATAGCCCGGCCTGCTCATCGTGTGACACAGGATTCCGCAGGCCGGGCCGCACCGGCTTTTGAGGGCAAGAGCCGGTGAAGATTGAGCATGTTCCTAAGCGGATCTGTGCGCAATGGCATGTCCGAATGCGTACAAATTTCGCTTAATTAGCCTTCTTCAAAATGAAGTCGCTTATTGTCCCGTTGGCTTGGACGCTTCGAATTTGACGCCAGCGTCTTTGAGGGCCTTCGCAACCGCGATTGCCGCATCATTTGGCGCCCGCAGGATCAAACCATCCATGGGTGCGGTGTCAGAGGATTTCGTCTGGACACTCCATCCGCTTTCCTTGAACGCGCCCTGGCTGCAATCGATGCGGCGGCCGATGGCGATCACGGGTTGCCGATCGCGACAGCAGTCATTGCCGAGTTCCGGAAACGAAACGCGCTCCTTCCCTCGCTGCATTCCATCGAGAAGATTGGCCTCGGCGGTCGCGCGGATGTCCGTCCCGTCGGCCAATCGCACGGAGTAAAAAATGCGTGCTCCGCTCGCCCGCTACCCCCAACATTTCGAGATCACACAGGAAGCGCGTCAGTGGCTCGCAGAGCGCGTCTCCGATCTCATCGATCACATTGAAACGATGTGCCGAGCCTGGCTTGAAAAGTTGAGAATCCAGGCGAACACCGCAGCGCGACGAGCCGGTTAACGCTACCACAAATTAATTCCACACTGCCCTTTATGCGACTTTCGAAGCACAAAGGACGAACGTTGAGAGGGCGTTCTGTGTTTTGACGTCAATAGGCTGCCCATTCCGCAATTCCGGTGATCATCAGCAATGGCATGAACGGGGTCGATTGCGGACCGACAGCTTACTGCGCTTCCGTTATCGTTAGCGGACATTCAGGAATGTAACTCTGATCGCCTTCTCGGGAAAATTAGAAGGGGCAGCGTTCAATGTTCTGACTCGAATCTCATAACGGTTCGAATCCTCTCGGGCGCGCCCGACAGGATGAAACTGAGAACTCGTATGTAATTGTTTGTGTTATATGATTCTAAATCGTTTGCCCGCTTAAGCCATATACCGTTCAAGCTTGAGCTTGCGCTTCTCCCAATCCGGCATAACTCGGCCGAGAAGGCTGAAAAAGGCGGCCCCATGGTGGGGCTCCGCGATATGGCAAAGTTCGTGGGTAATCACATAGTCGATGGTATCGACAGGCGCTTGAATAAGGCGGCGGTTCAGAAGGAGACGGCCAGCTGGCGACATTGATCCCCAGCGCTGCGCGAGAGACTTGATCGTCAACCCCGCTGGCCTGAACGCTTCGGGGTTGGAGAACCTGTCAAGGCTCAGCTCAACGCGCTCTCTGAACTTGACTTGCGCGCGCATCCTGTACCAGTCCTCCACCAACTGTTGAGTGACATTCGCACGATCCGGAAAATGCGTCTGGACAAGGATGAATCCTCTGATGAGCTTCACCCCGTCCTGAATATGGGGGACGACTTTCAAGCGATATTGGCGGCCGAGATACAGGTGGGTTTCGCCCGCTACATATAAGCGCTCGGGCGTACGCGGAAGAAACTGTGCAAAGTAGCGCTGCTGGCGCCGAACCCAGGCGGCCCGCTTGCGCACCTTGATCTTTATGTCCTCGATCTTCGCATTAAAAGGCGCTGCGACGACGACGCTCATATCCGGCTCGACCGCGATTTCCAGTGTCTTGCGATCGCGGCGTATGATCGCGAAGTTTATCGCTTGGTTCCCGTACTCGATTTGGAAGCTCCCTGCCGTCATGCCGGAAACCTTGCGCGGGCGACGTCCATGATTTGGTGTTCCAGGTCATCGATATCCTCAAGAGTGAGTTCGATGCCCTTTTCGTCCCGCAAGATATCAAAGAAATAGTCATCGATCGCGTTATGCATCTTGTTCTGAGCGATGTCGTTCGCCCATACACCGACGATATGATGGGCCTTTACAATTTCGATCAGTTTTAGGGCGATGTCGGCAGCCGCAGCGTCGACGTCCTGCCCATTCCCGGACCGCGAAAGGACCGGCTGAAGAAGCCCGAAAAATGCCTGAGCGTCATCATTGCCTTTGATGATGGAGGGTACGGCTCGGCCATGATCTCTGCTGGCGACTTTGCTCGCTAGATCGATAATGTTGTTCAGATAATCCTTCTCAGACATCCGCTTGTCCCGATACTCACGGATGGTCTCCTCCAGCATTTCAGAAAAGCGTCGGTAAAGTGCTGGGTCCTCATCCATCTTCTCGGTAATTTTTCGCCGCGTCGCACTGGCGATACGATCCGCCTTTGATGCCTGTGAAACGCCGGTCTCATTGACAACGGCTCTGAGAGCCTCCGGATCGTTGATATTGACGACCTCAATAATCGTCTCGGCAGGCATTGCCACGACGTGATCGTCCAGAAGCTTCTGAATCTTTGGCTCGAATTCCTTGAGGTCGACGGTTTCCTGATAGCGCAACTGAACCGAGCGCTTGAGTTCGGAAAACTGCTTCCAGTCGCGCTTCATGGCATCAACCTTGTCCTCCGCAAACACGTCGAAAAGCTTGTCTGACGAAAGCGAGATATGGAGGCACCGCGTGAAAGTCCGAAGGCGTTCGTAGAAATCCTGGCGAACCCCTTCGTCAGCAAGAAATTGTTCGAATTGCTCCATGTCGCGCTTGTTGCGAATGTTCTTGAAGATATCCCAAAGCTGGTTGTGCAACTGGGGGAGTTTTCTAATTTCCTCCCGCACGTCGTGGACGGTACCAGCCAGGTCTTCAGCCTCAAATCCATCGAAAGCGCTGTAGGTCGTAAGTGCGTTGTCCAGCTCACCCAGCAGCCCTTCATAGTCTATGATGAAGCCGAACTGCTTTTCTTGCCCGTCTTCCTCATACAGCCGGTTGACACGGGCAATCGCCTGCAGAAGGTTGTGCTCGCGCAGCGTTTTGCAAACGTAAAGCACCGTATTGCGCGGTGCATCAAACCCTGTCAGCAGCTTAGATACCACGATGAGTATCTCAGGATCACCGGAGCCTTTAAAGCTCTCCGTAATCTGGCGGTTGTACTCATCCTCAGATCTATTGAAGCGGGCCATTGTCCGGTCCCAGAACTTGCGGACCAGGTCTTTGGACTCCTTGTCGACCTCTTCGTTTCCTTCATTGTCGTCGGGCGTAGAGATTATGATTTCACTCGACACATGCCCGATTTCGTCGAGAACTTCCTTAAAGCGAACGGCAGCCGCTTTTGACGGCGCAACGAGCTGCGCCTTGAATCCGGTACCCTGCCAGAACTGCCGGTAGTGTTCGGAAATGTCGTAGCCTTTCGCCCGAATGGCTTGCCCTGTTTTCGACAGGGCATCCATGCGTGAGAACTTGCGCTTCAGGTCCGCCTTCTGCTTGTCGGTTAGCCCTTCGCTGATTTTTTCAAACCACCGATCAATGACGTTCCCCGTAAGCTGCTGTTCGACCATCCGCCCCTCGTAAAGGAGCGGCACGACCGCGCCGTCGGCGACGGCTTCGTCGATCGCGTACTTATGGATGAGGCCGCCGAACGTCGACAGCGTGTTCTTTTCCTTTTTGAGGAGAGGCGTGCCAGTGAACCCGAGATAGCAGGCCTTGGGCAGGATGCGCCGCATCTTCATAGCGAATTTGCCATGTCCGCCATAGCGCCCGGTCTGCGTACGATGGCTTTCGTCAACTAAGACAAAGATGCTGGCATCGTCGTCAGCCGCATGATCCCCTTTGGACGCGGTGTCGAACTTGTTGATGATAGTGGTAATCAGCGAAGCCTTGTTACGGATGAGGCTTAGTAGGTGCGTGCCGCTGCTCGCCCTAACGGGCTCCATGTCGCAGGACTTGAATGTTCCCTTGATCTGCTTATCGAGATCATCGCGATCAGTGACGATTATGATGCGCGGGTTGACAATGTCGCGATCAAGAGCGAGCGCGCGGCCCAACATGACCATTGTCAGCGATTTGCCCGAGCCCTGCGTGTGCCAAATCACGCCACCTTTGCGAATGCCATTGAGGTCAGTCCTCTTGACGCGCTCGACAGCTAGACGGATACCGAAAAACTGTTGATGACGTGCGACCTTGCGGACGCCGCCGTCAAAGACGGTGAAGCGTCGGATCAGATCAAGAAGCCGTGAGGGGCGGCAGAGCGCGTAGATTGTTCGATCCTGGGCCGAAACCGCACGCGGACCTTCACTTTCAGATGCCTCAAAGAACGGGCGCGCTTCGGCGAAATCACCGGAAAAGACAGCCGACTTCTCCGCTGGAGTGAGCGACCGGTTAGCCAAGGGAAGAATGAGCTCGTCCCGATCCTCCTCGTCGCGCCAAGTCTGCCAAAACTTCTGAGGCGTACCCACGGTCGCGTAGCGCGCTTCTTGTCTGTTCATCGTCATGAGGAGCTGCGCGAAATGAAACAGATGAGGGATGTTGTCCTCGTTCTGATAGCCGATCAGCTGACTCCCGGCTTTCTTTAGGCTCTCGGTTGGCCGCTTGTTTTCGATCACCACGAAAGGCACACCGTTCACGTAGCAAACGATGTCGCATCGCCTGGTTTGTGTCGTACCCGCGCGCTCAAATGAGACTTCAGCCGTAACATGGAACGCGTTGTTCTCGGGTCGCTCCCAATCGATGAACTTGAATGAATAGCTCTTTGAGTCTCCGTCTATCGTCTTGGTGATCGTAGTTCCGAGAACCAGCGTGTCGTAAATGTCCTGGTTGGTGCCTTTAAGGCCCTTGATGCGGTCCGGCGTCGGCTTTAGCCGCCTGATCGCTTCATGTGCGTCCTCAAGATTGAACGGATAATCCTGCCCCCGATGGGTAAAACGGTTGATCTTCAGCAGCTGCTCTACGAGCACGTCGTCCAGAGTCACATTGCGCTGACGCCCCCCACGTTTCTGGTCGGCCTCGGCTTGCGAAAGTGGGCGGAAGCCCAAGGCAACAAGCAGCTGAAGCGCCGGAATCTGCGACTGATACTTCTCAGCGGCGTTAAAGCTCATTCATCGCCCCCATCTTCGTCGGCCGCATCAGATGCAGGCTTTTCGATCAGTTCGATCGCAACCGGGATGCCGAATTGCTGGATGCGCAGGGCGGCGGTCTGAAAACTTACCTTGCTGAAAAAAGGGAGGCCGAGGGAGCCGTCGGCGTACGGTTTTCTCATAATTCCGAAAACGACCTTGTAGTCGTCGCGGACAAGTTTCTCGCCGCTTTTCGGAAGGTGCGCCTCAAAGCCCCTGCCGAAGCTCCGGACCTTGGACCGCAGCTTTTTTCTGAAATCGGCATCGCTCACCAGCGCTTCAGCGCTGACGACGCCCTGAGACCACAGGTGACTGATTGGTCCCGAGGAATGCCCATCCTTCAGGTGGATGAATTCCTTATTGCCCGAAAAGAAGTCGCACGGTTCCAGATTCCCATAGCGGACTCCGGCGGGATTGATCTTTTCCTGGTCAAGCTTCAGCAGATCGGCGCGATTAGCATGCGTATCCGCGATCAGCGCCTCTTCATTCTTGCAGGTCGTAGCACCGATGATGGTGACCTTCTCGGCGGCATCGAAAAAATCGTCAATTTGCTTTTTGAATTGCTTTTCGACGCAATACCAATCCCCGGCAAAGAGGACGTAGTGCTTCTCCGTCGCTCCAGCGCCCAACGACGTCTCGAATACGAAGCAGTCGTAGAGACGCCACTTCTCGGAGAACTCCTCCTCGTCCTCTCCCTTGGCTTTGATGCGGTGCTTGTCTTTGACATCGGCCATTTCGCCATCAAAGTCGCACCGCTCAAGTTCGGCGATGTAGTCCTCAATTGAGAGGCTGTGGAACGTTGTTCCGTGGCTGCCGAAGCCGTTGTAGTGAAGCTCGCTGCCTTCGGTGTAGTTGACAATTTCCGGCGGCGCCATGTGCAGGTCAGATGCCTTGCCAGCGCGAAGATCAGCAATGGCCTGAAAGAGCCTGGCGTCCAAGTGCGCGATTAGATCCTTCTCGCGAACGACGCGCATATTGTCGATCCAGGAGAACTCCTTGCGGTAGTCGATTTTTCCATACGCTTCGACAATCTCCGCGCATTTGGCCTGAATGTCTCCAGGCTCGACCGCGCATGTGATCGACAGAGCGTCCTTACCCGCAATAAACCGCGCAAAGGCAGGATTCGTCGGCGTCCCACCGGCAACCCGCGCCAGGTCACGCAGCATATCGACGCCGAATTCCTGCAGGTCGCTGTCCTTACTGGCCTGAACGCGTTTTTGAAACGTCACGGCATCCGGTGTCGCCAGGTCAAGCGTTCGCAAGTTCCCACGCGGCACCGTGTTCAGCGTGACTTTCAGGCCAAACTGGCGCTCGAAGGCATCGTCATTCAGCGCGATATGGACATGTCCGAAACACACCGCCGCCATCCGGTCTTTCACCGGTACAAACAGAACTGCGCCCGCACCGCTGGTAAGCATATCAGTCGGCAGATCGGCGCTTCCTCCCTGAAGAAAACCGGTCCATCTCGGAGGGTTGGCGTACACCTGGCCGATATAAAGAGACGCCCCCTCAACCCCGTCCCAAGGACGCTGCTCAAGCGCACGCTCCTCGTCCGGGGCGAAGCTGGCCGAAAAAGCCGTTTCCGGTGTCCGCCCCTTCCGCAGAAGCCGCAGGTTAAGGGTGCGAGTGGTCTTGTGCTTAGGCAAAGGCCGCCTCCCGAACGCGCCACTCGCCGGTGAGAAGTTTCTTCATCAATCCGCGCTTTTGGGAGGCGAGCGCGTCTCGGTATTTGACCTCCGCATTGATAGCTATCTCAGTGTCATCTAAGACGCGCGCAATAATCTCCTGACGTTCGTAGGAAGGAAACGGCACCTCCAGTTCAAGAAAGTCTTTCTTATTTAGAACGCGGTTCCGTCCTGCGCCTCCAGGTGACACCAAGCCCAATAAATAGAAAAAACGCGGTGTAGTCAGAACATGCCGCAAGTACCGTGAGCTTGCTTTTCCCGCTATTGGAACAAATGTGGGGAAGCGATGTGACACCAAGCAATTGTCCTGCTCGGTGGGAACCAACGCAATTGCACCCTCCCAGGCAAATGTAATGTTGACGATGATATCGCCTGCCCGGGCCACAAAAAGGGTGTCCATGTCGACCGAATCAGGATTCTCAACCTCACGTGTGTACGAGCCTTTGCCGTGACTGCGGACACTAAGCGCGCGATACGGACCATCGGGCTTCTCAACCGGTCGCGAGACGGGTGACAAGAAGTCCTGAATGCTCGACCTTTTTGCCGATTTCCAATCGATTATTTGATCGCGAAGCCCGAGATATTGCCTCCGGCGAAGCTCAATCAACTGCGATGTTTTCTCCAGTGCCGCGTCCCACGCCCGCAATATGTCCGCTATCTTGCGCTGCTCGTGAATTGGAGGAAGTTCGAACACAAACTTCGCCAAGATGTCCTGATTTAAATTGCTTATACTTGATCCACCCCCTAGACGATGCAAGTGTTCCTTGAACATAGGGGAGCGCACCAGCTTCGACAAATAACTGTGGTCAACATCCTCGGTTTTGACCCGAGCGCGAATTGTAAATCCTGAGAATGACAACGGCTCGGATACATCCTGGACCAAAACACATCGCCCAATCAGTGCCTTGTTGCCGTTAGATCGGACAAACAATAGATCATTGTTAACTAGAAGATCATCCTCATTTATTTCTCCGTTCAACGTCGTGCTTTTCGTATTTGAAAAATCGGACAAAACTTCATTGTCCAGAAAATCTCCGACACCGATTACCTTGATCTTTTTCCCCCTAGACGCCTGCGTGAAGTTCATGCCATTGCGAAAATCGACAAGGTCAGCAAAACTGCATTGCGTCCAGCCGCTAGGTATCGCGCGGGAGGCCTCCTGCACGGCGCGGGCTTCGTCCGTTTGCAGAATCGATTCATGTTTAGACATCTACGCCAAGCTCCTTCAGATGTCCGGACATGCGGCCGCGCACCTCTACAAGTTCATTTTCGATTTGATTGATCTCTCTTTGCAGTAGGGCGACATCGATTTCTTCGTCAGCTTCAAAGGTATCGACATAGCGCGGGATGTTGAGGTTGTAGTCATTCAGCGCTAGTTCGCCTGTGTCGGCGAGATGCGAATATCTTTCGATCACCGATCTACTACGGTAAACCTCCAAAATTTTGTTTGTATGCGCGCTGTCCATCACGTTCTGGGTCTTACCCGGCGTAAACTCCTTGCTCGCGTCGATGAAGAGTACGTCCTTACGCGCGGCATTCTCCCCGCCTTCTTCGCGCGAGCGATCAAACACAAGTATGGCCACAGGAATGCCCGTTGTAGTGAACAGGTTAGCCGGCAGGCCCACGACAGCGTCGAGAAGGTTTTCCTCGATCAGTTTCTTGCGGATCGCACCTTCTGCGCCACCACGGAACAGCACGCCATGCGGAACAATGACGGCGACCCGCCCGCTCTGCCGCTTGGCTATTTCAATCATGTGGGTGATGAATCCGTAGTCACCTTTCGACTTCGGCGGAACCCCCCGCCAGAAGCGGTTGTACTGGTCGTTCGCTGCGTGCTCTGCACCCCACTTGTCCAGAGAGAATGGTGGGTTAGCGACGACAACATCGAACTTTATCAAGTGGTCGCCTTCGATGAGCGTTGGGCTGTTCAATGTGTCGCACCACTCAATGCGCGCAGAGTCCTTGGCGTGCAGAAACATATTCATGCGCGAGAGTGCCCATGTCGCGCCATTAACCTCCTGCCCGAACAGCGCGAAATTATCCGAACCCACCTCTTCCGCAGCGCGGATCAAAAGCGAACCGGAGCCACAGGCCGGATCGCAGATTGTGTCTCCAGCTTTGGGTGCCGCCAATTTCGCCAGCAAGCGAGACACGGCAACAGGCGTATAGAATTCGCCTGCCTTCTTTCCTGCATCCGATGCAAAGCGTGAAATCAGATAGATGTAGCACTCGCCGATGATGTCTTCGGTGACCCGTGAGGGCCGCAAGTCGAGGGCAGGCTTCGCGAAATCCTCAAGAACATTCTTGAGCCGGCGGTTCCGGTCTTTCACCCGGCCGAGATTGGATTCTGAGTTGAAATCGATGTTCCGGAACACACCTTCCAACTTGGCGCGGTTGGCGTCCTCGATCCGCTCCAATGCGATATTGATAAGCTCGCCGATATTGGCTTCGTTGCGCTTCGCATACAGGTCGTAAAAGCTCGCGCCCTCGGGCAGAACAAACCGCTCGCGTTCCAGCCGACGGCGAATGCGGGTTTCGTCACCACCAAACTGCTTGCGATATGACTCCAGATGGTCATTCCAGTTGTCGGAAATATACTTCAGGAACAGCATCACCAGGATGTAGTCCTTGTACTGCCCGGCATCGACGACGCCTCGGAATGTGTCGCAGGCCGCCCATGCGGTCTGATTCACTTGTTGCTGGGTAAGCTGATCGGTCATTTTTCCCTCCGGTTTGGTGTGCAGCGAAAGCCGCGTTATTGGTGATTCTGTTTGTTGCCGGGGCCGCTTCGCTGGTCATTCCGGGCGAGGCTGCGAAGCGTCGATGTTAGTAGCCGCTGCCGGATTTCCAGTAAGCGCAGCGTGAGCCGGCGCTCTTCGGCGGCGAGCGCATCCACTTCTACGATCCTGCGCTGCGTCGCGAGATCGGGGAGATCGACCGGCAGGTTTTCAAGGTCGCCGCGCGAGATCATCCGCAGTTTTGTGCCCTGTGCCGCCTTGTCGAAATATCCCTGAGCCCAATCGGAATTGATGAACCAGGCGAGGTAGCGCGGGTCTACGAGCGCGCCGTCAGGACGGATAATGACCAGCGGCAGAACGGCGACGGACGCTGATTCCAACCCTTCCACGGTGGCGGCCGTGTTTTTGTCTCCGCGTGAGCGGAAGACGATATCTCCGTCGCTGACAAGGTAGCGGGGAGCCACACTGCCCAACTCGCATTTGATTATCTGCGAGGCATTCACTGTTCCGTCCGGTTGCAGATCGCGCAACTGTAAGATGGGCGTACCGGAAGCGCTAGCCTCAAGCCGCTCCCGGGCGGTGAACCCCATCTGTATCTCTGAAATCTGGCGCATCGCCATTTGCATGTCTGTAGGCCTTTCTACAGACATGTTGCCCACCCAACCCACCGGCTGTCAACCGGTATTTTATGCTGTAGAAGCGCCTACAGACTGAGGAGCCAGCTTCACCCGTTTGCCGGGGCGCGGCTTGGTATGGGCCGTCCATCGCCTCACTGCAGGCAGGCGACGGCGAGACAGCGGACGGGCTGCCGCCCTGCTGGCGATGTGTGTTCCGGAGCCTCTTCGCGCGGAGGATCGTTACGAGCCCCAATCAGGTATGAAACCGATATGACGGGTTCGGCACCTGATTGTCAGAGAGCTCGGTCATAAGCATGCCGACCTTACGCGCAAAGGAAATCGATATCGGATGCCGTCCGATACCCTCGCTCGAGTTCCAATTCATCTTTGTAAGAGCCAGAATCTCACTGGCGCGCTGGCGGATATCGGTGGGCCCGCAGGACCCAATCTGCAGGGGGGCCGGAATATGCGGGCCGGGATATTCATCCCACCACGGCACGTAGCCGCTCGTGTAGAGATAAGAATCATTTCCGATTGTACAGAGCGTGCCGCGCCAGGGCTCTTGCATTCCTTTGCGGATCAGGCGGAAGGCCGTAGGCCTGATCCAGACCAGGTCGCAAACTGGCACCCGCAATTCGGCTGCGTTCCTGAAGCCAGCCGCCTCCTCAGGCTCGTATGTGCTGGTCTTGTGAACCACCACGCGCGAAGGCAGCACGCCGGCGATCGCTTCGTACTTGTCGAGCACATCCTTCATCATGTCGCCCGCCTGCGCGGCGCTCAGATAAGGCTGGCGGTTGCGTCTCTGTTCGTGGGGAACCGTGGCGCCCTTCAGTACAAAGGGTTCAATTTCGTTCGAGAACGCTTGAGCCACGCTCGCGTAGACGACATCCCCCTCGCGCCGCTTGAGATGATGGAACGATATGCCGATGAAGCAGGTGTTGGCAGGCAGATCGGCCGGTCTCCAGGGCTCATGACCTGCCTTGTAAAACAGAGATGTCGCGAGGTTCCACGCGCGCGTCGCAAAACTTTGGCCAACATCATCTGGACGCATGTATGTGTCGCGGCGCAGAACCTGTATAGGAACCGGGTTCTGGTGCGTCATGATCTTAGCTTTCAGGGCTCTGTAAAAGGTCCTGAACAGAAGATCTTCAGCTTGGGTTCTCAGGTCCTCTGCCGCCTTGGCTTCTTCCGGCGTTGGCTGGAACAGTAACAACTGATCCTGCTCCTCCTCCCGCTGTAGCCTCTCAAGAGCGTTACGCTCCTGAATTGAGAGCCTGGGATTGCTTATGCGGAGGTCGGCGAGCTCCTCGGGCAGGCACACAACGATACAGTCGGGGCGTGTGTCGCCAAAAAGGGTCTGAATCTTGGAATCGAAAAGATCGAGCAGTTCCTCGAACCTTTCCGTTGGAGACGCGCGGCCCATCGCATGGGAAAGCCGCTCACCATCGAGCGGACGAACGAAACGGTCCTCAATGACAAAGTTGACCCCGAGCGCCTGGGCTGCTCCCGGCCAGTCGCGGTACCGGCGGGCGTTACGCTCGCGCGCGACCGACATGCCATTGAAGCGCAAAAGCCATTGGCGTGCGGCGGCCATCTCGTCCATGGGGCCGATAAGCGCAGTGCGCACGTCCCGCATCGACGCGGTGTCGACGGGTCCAGCCGCCGCCATCACACGGCGCGGGTCGACCCCTTGCTTGTTGCCGCCAAAAACCAGCTCTGGCTCAGGCAGGCATTCGATCTTGATCTTTAACGTCATCTTTCACGAGCCCGATCTCGGGCACCTCTACCGTTAGGAACGACGATTCCAGGATCAGATCGTCGACATGCCGGTTTCCAATGTTGATCGTTTCCGCGCTCTTGCCCAAGAGCCGGCTCCAGAACAGAAGGTCGGCCTCGACATTCTTGTTGCGGTCAAACTTCATACGGCTGGTTGCCTTCGCCGTGCGCGTGAATGACGGCAATGGCGTTTTGCCGTTACGGCCCGTGAACATGTAGAAGGGCTTTATCCGGACACACCACTGCCCGCCTAGCTCTACAATCTCGAAGGAAAACCCTTCATTTTCGAACCATGTCTTTGGGCCGTCGCCCCGCTTTTTGGCAACGTCGCGCTTGATGTTCCGGCGCTGCGGACTATTCCAGACAAACGTCCTGCTTTGCCCGTCTCGCCCCTGGAAGTAGGCGCGGTTCTTTCGCTTTCCTTCCTCAAGCATCAGACCCTGATCCGCAAACCCGCTGACGTAGCGTTCCCAGTGCTTTCGCAAAAGCCATGACAACACACGGCGCTGGTCAGGGTCGGCTTCGATCTCCGAACGGGGAATCCAGGCACTCGATGCTTCGTCGGCCATCGGTCCGAGGATGGTCAGGAGCAGCGGCAAGGGCACAAAACTCCAAAGCTCGGTGCCACGATCGACGAAGGTCCCGCACTCCGACAGGTCGAAACCCGCCGGGCGTTCGCGCAAGGGCTTTCGAAGCTGGACGATCGATACTCGTTCGGGCAGCACGCTGAACGGAAGTACGTTCAGGATATAGATGCCAGTTGGCACATCCGACCGCGCTACCGTATCTGAACCCGCAGCGCTCGTGGCGCGCTCGACGATGGCTTCAAAGCATCCGTGACGGTGATAGAACGCCGTTCCCCCGCCAGACGCACCCATCAGGTCCCTGACTTCAATAAGGCCGGTGCCCTCTCGCTCCATCGCGCTGAGGCCGAAGAACACATCGCACAATGAGGGATTTCGGGTGTCGGTGAGGGTCTCGGTCGGGTTGAACCGGCCATCGTTATCAAGCGTCAAGCGTCCCGCCAGCCTCTGGGTCAGGCCGCCGGGATTGCTGAAGACGATCTCGGCACCCGGCCGGATTTCGATCGTCGCAGGCTCATGTATGGCATAGTCCCGATGCACGAGCATGTTGACCAGCAGCTCGACAAGCGCGCGCGGGGGATAGGCTGGCCGCTCATCATGCTGCCGCTGCTTCTTCACCTTGAGAACGGGATTGACGTCACCTGACTCGATCTTGGCAAGCAGTTGCTTATGCTGGCCGATGAGGTTGCCGTCATAGACCTCCCGCTTCTTCCCAGCCTCGGTCACCGCCACAACGGCATGGGGGAAGAATTGCTGCGTGCTCTTGCCAAATAGAAGCAAGGCGCCCGCCGTAATGCCGAGGCCGCCGTCACCCGGGATTATCAGACCCTGTTCTTTCATCAGGGTCGTGAGGGACTCACTGGTAATGGGCGCGCGTTTCAGTTTCACGCAATATTCGCGCAGGACCGAGAGCGCGAGGTCGAGGTCGAGATCGTCGATCGACGCCCCGGGAACGATGCGTTCATCATAGGCCGCCAGATGCTCTGCCGGAGCGGAATCCTCCGGGCGGGCGGAATACCGTTCCTGGCCAGCGACCTCATTGTCCAGTTCATCAAAGAGCTCGTCAAAACCATCGATTTGCAGCAGCCGGAAATTCGGACCGAGCCGACGGGCCAGTGCTTCAACATGCGGGTGCGGGGTTTCACCGTGCCGAATGCACCAGTAGACGCCGCGCGGAAAATCGAGACGGCCTTCGGTGTTCTGCCCGAACACACCGTCCATGATGGATGGCTCTGAGCCACGGAAGCCGACGACAATAAGAGGCGCACCGTGCGTGAGGGGACGGATGAGGTCCGTGAGCGCGGGATCAAGTGCGCCAATTTCGTCAGTGGCATTCTTGTCGGCATATTGTTCGGCGCGTCCGTGAAGCCAGACTACCTGGCATTTGTTGAAGACGTTGAACTGGGCAAAGTCACCCGGCCCGCGGTTGACTTCGTGTATGTGACGGATATGCGGCTGCCGCTCCTTTAGGGCGTCCACCAGACACGTGTCGAAATTCGTTGTGAAAATCGTGTTGATGAGGCCGCGCATCACCAGTTCCGACACGACCTTGTAGCCTCGGCTGATCCCGTTAACCGGTTTCAGAATGTCGAGAATGACGCGCTTGCGGAATTCAGCGGGCCGGAGCAGGTGCTCAACGACCAGGGGGAAATTCTCTGCAAGCCGGTCGTTGCCCTGAATGAACCACGGAAACGCTTGCAGCCAAACTTCCCATTCTGTCGGCCTAACGCGCTCAGGCGGCCGTGCGCCTTTTAGGACCTGCTCAGAGTAAACACGGCGCGCGATCTGCTTGACGGACTCTGCCGCCATAGGGACGCCTGAGCGAAACGATGCACCCGCTCCGAGCAACAGAAGCGGCGGCGGGTCGTCCGACGGCCTCAATAGTTGACCAAGCACACTGACAGCTTCGGCGTTGCCACTCATGGACATGTCACTCCTGCAGTAAGCGTACCCTATTTGTTCTTTGATTCCCATATCGCACAAATTATCATCCACATTCCAGAGGCCCAGCTCGTCTAGGGGCATCCGTGGCCTCACAAAGGTGACGGCGCGACAGCGAACAGCCTGACGGGCCGGCCCGAATCTCTTTAGGTAGCAGCCTTTTCGTGCCCTTTAAGTACCCATAAGGAACATCGCTCAAAGAGCACTAGCCTGTCCCTTTAAAAATGTGCTATTATGTGTACCATGAGCGCACCACGCGAAGAAAGGCTAAAGAGAGTCCTCGAAGCCGTCCCGGCCGGCTTTATCGTGGATGCCCATTGGCTGGACGCCCATGGCGTCAGCCGTTTCCTGACGCGCAAATATATAGAAAGCGGCTGGCTGCAGCGCCTCGCACGCGGTGTTTTTCGCCGTCCGGCACCGCAATCGGTCCCCCTCGACTGGCAGACCTGTCTGCTCTCTCTCCAGCACATCATGAACCACAAGGTGCACGCTGGCGGCACTACGGCCCTCGGCCTGCAGGGCTACCGCCATTATCTTCCACTCGGCAGCCCCGCCCCTGTCTGGCTCTACGGCAACGACATCCCCAGCTGGCTACCGCGCCTTCAACTGGACGCGCCGCTCACAACACGCAGTCTCTCGCTGTTCGGCGAACCGACCCTCGGTCTTGCCGACAACAAATCCGGCAGCACTGCAACGCTGCCCTGGGGCTGGGCGCTCCGCCTGTCCTCGCCCGAACGCGCAATCCTGGAAGCGCTCGAAGAACTGCCTGCGAACGAAAGCTTCCACAATCTCGATTTGGTGTTTGAGGGACTCACCACGCTGAGTCCCCGCCGCCTTGCCACCTTGCTGCAGAGTTGCAGCAGCATCAAGGTGAAGCGCCTGTTCTTCGTGTTCGCCGACCGTCACAAACATGCCTGGCGCGAGCGTCTCAATACTGACGATTTCAATCTGGGAACAGGCGACCGCGCCCTTGTGAAAGGGGGAAGGATACATCCTCGCTATCGCATCATGGTTCCGCCAGAGTTCGCCGAAACGCCAAAAGGAGCTGCCGATGGCCCGTGACGCCTATGCTGGACAGGTTGCTCTGCTGGTGCGCTTGCTCCCCTTCATTGCGCAAGAGGAAGTGTTCGCGCTGAAGGGCGGAGCCGCTATCAACCTTTTCTACCGCGACATGCCGCGCCTCTCGGTCGATATCGACCTGACCTACCTGCCGGTGCGGGATCGCGCGGAAAGTCTGGCGGACATTGACAAACCCTCGATCGGATTGTCGCCGCCGCTCGTCGCGGCATCCCGCGACTCGATGCCCGCCGCATAGAGGGCGGCGGCGGCGGCGCCACCCGCATCAAGGCGCGGCTGGAGGGCGCCGAAATCAAGATCGAGACCTCACCTGTCACGCGCGGGGTTGTGCATGATCCTGAGCGCCGCGCGGTGTCACCCGCTGTCGAAGAAGAGTTCGGTTTCGCATCCATCCAGGTCGTATCGTTTGAAGACCTGTTCGGCGGCAAGCTTCATGCAGCGGTCGATCGTCAGCACCCACGCGATCTGTTTGACGTGAAGCTGCTTTATGAGAATGAGGGATTCACCGATGCGCTGTTCCGCACGTTTCTGGTCTATATAGCCAGCTCTCCACGACCGGCGCACGAGTTGCTTTCACCGAGCCTGAGCAAACTGGATGAACCGTTTGCTCGTGAGTTCGTCGGCATGACAACAATTCCGATCACTCTCGAAGAGCTCGCGGAAACCAGAGGCCGGCTGCTCGCCGACATCCGCGCGCGCCTCAATGCCAACACACACCGATTCTTGACGACCCTTCACGATGGCGCGCCGGATTTCGAAGCCATCGGTCTGCCGCAGGCCGCAGAGCTTCCCGCCGTGCGCTGGAAGCTGCTAAACCTGAAAAAACTGAGCGCTGAGAATTCTGAGAAGCATAAGGCTCACAGGGAAGAGCTTGAAAAGCTTTTTACCTGAAGGAGAACCGAACAATGAAAATGGAGGCTTCCTGGCGCTTCGACACACCCGGCCCCATGCCGCCGGAAGCGGTGCGTGAGTTTGACACCCTCATCGGCAAGGTCGTGGCTCAAGGCAGCCGCTGGCGACTGCTCGAACATTTCAAAGGATATTTCGGGGCGTCCGGCAGTAGCTCTTCCGAAAGCTGGGCAGAATCCGACCTGGACGATTTCATGTGGCGGACAGCAGAGAATGCGCCGCTATTCATCGAAGCCTTTTACGAGGGGTGTGAGGCGTTGCGCAGCGAAGACATCGCGGTCCCTGATGTTGGCCGCATGAATCGCATTCTAAGTGAGCACGGCGTCGGTTACGAAATCAGGCCGCCGGACCTGATCGCCGTCGGCCTTCACCAACCAATCGCTGTACCCGAGCGCTATCAGTCGCTTGATGAACAGGCGCAGGACATTGTGCAGAAATCGCTCAATCAATCCGAGAAGCTGCTCGCCGAAGGGCATCCGCGGCAGGCTGTCCAGGAGATTCTGTGGCTGATGGAGTCGGTTGTGACAGCTTTCAAAGGCCTTAGCACCGGCAGTGCCACGATCGAAGAAAAATACTTCAACAAGATCGCGCAGGAACTCCGGAACAAGAAGAAGGGACAAACAATCGAGCAGGTTCTTGCGTGGCTCACGACGCTACACGGCTACCTTTCGTCACCAACAGGCGGCGGGGTCAGGCATGGCGTTGATCTTAAGAGCGGCATCACGATTAATGTCGATGAAGGGCGCCTCTATTGTAACCTGATCCGCAGCTATGTGACATTTCTCATGACTGAGCATTATCGGATGAGTCGGGGCGTCCAAGAATAACCGCGAAGTCTTGTCGGCAGCAGGTACGGGGGCGCTAGCAGCCCGGCCCAAGCACCACAAGCCACCGCCATCGAACGCGCTGAAAACGAGCCACAAACGAGCCACAGACCGAAAAAGACCGATTCAGACAATGGCGGATTTCTGCGGGTTTCCGAGGGTTCGATTTTCGTCCGAAAACCCTCGAAAATCGGTCTCGAAAAGGGATAAATGTGGTTCTAACCCATTGATTCAAAATGTGGAGCGGGTGACGGGAATCGAACCCGCATAGCCAGCTTGGAAGTCTGGGGGTGCCTCTCCTATGCAGCAAAATCCGAGAGAGATCTCGCCGTCTCGTGACAATTTAGAGTGTTCAATTGTATGGCAGCGATATCGATCGTTTCCAAGTTTCCTATACGAAGCGGTCAGCGCCATGTCCGTGGCGAAATCGGAGATTTCCAGATGCACCTCGATGGGCGCGGTATGGTCGGCCGGCCCGCCATCCCAGAAATCGGTGAGCTTCAGTTGCCGTGCCGAATCGGGCAGGGTCAGATCGAGGATGAGCTGGATGGCGAAGAGCAGATTGCTCTTGCCGACCCGGTTCTCTCCGAGCAGCACGACATTGCCGGCCAGCGCGACGTCGATCGACTGGAAGTTCCTAAAATTCCTGATGCTGCATTTCCGTCCCCAACGCCCGAAGTTTTTCTTTGCTTAAGCTTCAATAGCCGGTGATCTTGGGCGATCACAGTGCCCTGTTGGAACAACAACACGAAAACCCGATGCCTATTCGCTCTGCTCACGTCGTCGACGGCATGCTGGCGCTGCGCAGCGCCCGCGCCGCCGCGGCGCGAGAGGGAGCAATAGGCCGCGAGATATTCACCCTGCCTCTGCTTGCGGCGCGTTTGGTCGGCGGCTTCGCCACGCCGGCCGGCACGGACGTTCTCTATCCGGCCATCCAGGCGGCGCTCGCGTCCGTGAGCTTTGGCGACATCGGAACGGTCGCCAGGCTGCCAGGGATGCCACGTGCCGTTCTCCATGCTTTGGATAGCGCCTGGCGGGCGGATCTCGATCTGTCCTCAATGGCGGGCGAGGCGCCGAGGTTTGATGACCTTCATCGCCTCGAGACCTACGTTCGCGATCACATCCCACCCGCGCATATGCTGCCGCGCGATCTTCGTGATGCAGCCAACAGGCGGATCGATCGTGCGCGTAGCCTGCTGGGTCCGGTCACGCTTTCGGGAGTGGTGGACGTCGATCCGCTTTGGCGGCCTCTTCTCAATGAGCTCGCTCGCGTCACCGACCTCACCTGGGAACTGCCGGCGCCTGTCGAGCACGCATGGTTTAGAGGACCGATCCAAAGAAAGGCGGCGACTACTCCGGTCCGTGCATCCGCCGAGGCGAGCGCGGACCCGAAGTCGGAGGTTATCGAAGCGCTGCGCTGGATCCGGCAGTTGCTGGCGACCGGAAAGGTACAAGCGCAGGACATCGCGATCGCGGCGACTTCAACACAGGACTGGGACGATGATTTTCTGGCTTATGCGAGAAGCGCCGGGTTGCCGTTGCATTTCTCCCACGGCGTGCCCGCTTTAAGCACGACGGAGGGCCAAGCCTGTGCAGCGCTGGCCGATATCCTTGGAAACGGTCTCAATCAAGAACGCATCTGGCGCTTGCTCCGACGCCTGCCGGCGCGCCCATTCGCTGGGTTGCTTCCGCCGGACTGGTTCGCCGCAATTCCGCGAGGCGCAGGCTTGCGCAGCCTCGACCAGTGGCGAGCGGTGCTGGCCGCGGCCCGGCTGCGGCGCGCTGACGCCGAGCTGGCCGAGCGGATCTTGCTTCCCATTCTAGAGCTTCTCGCGCGCGGAGCAGAGGTGGCGGGAGAGGCCGGCACGCGGTTGCTGAGCGGCGCAAGCCTGGCGATGTGGGAGGAGGCGTTGCGAAGCGCGCCGGCGCAAGCCATCGGCCTGTCGTTGCAAGCTCTGCGTGTCTCCGACCAGCTTGACCCAGCCAACAGCGTCGTCTGGTGCCAGGCGTCGCAATTGGCCGCCTGTCCGCGGCCGTTCACCCGCCTGCTTGGCCTCACCAGCCGGTCCTGGCCGCGCTCGGAAAACGACGATCCGCTGCTTCCGCATCATTTGCTCGACCGCCGCAAGCTTCATCCTTTGGGTGCCGCCGAGCGCGATCGGCGCCATTTCGAAATTATTCAGGCGCATACCGGGGAGCAACTCGTTCTGTCGCGCTCGCTGCGCAACCCCAAGGGCGGCGTTCTGTCACCCAGCTCCCTCTGGCCTTCCGGCGAGATCGTGCACAAGCGGGATCGAATCCCGGAGCACGCTTTCAGCGAAGCGGATAGGCTGTTGGCAAGACCCCGCGATGCCGGCCAACTCGCCCATGTTCGCCAGAGGCAGCTTTGCTGGCGGAACTGGCAACGGCCTTCGGAGTTGACGCCGCATGACGGCCTCTCAGGAGCAAACCATCCGGCGATTGAGAGAGCCTTGACACGGGTACAGTCGACGACATCGCTCCAGAGGCTGTTGCGAGATCCGCTCGGGTTCGTCTGGCGCTACGCTCTGGGCTGGCGCTCTGTCCGGTTCCAATCCGACCCGCTGCAGCTCGGTGCGGCCTCATTTGGCGAACTGGTTCATGAGCTGATCAGCGGCGCGATCATAGCGCTCGAGCCGACGCCGGGATTTGCGCGCGCCAGCGCCGATGAGATCGAAGCCGCGATCGCTGATGCGTCGACGGCGATCCTGCACGCATGGCCACTACAGCGTTCCGTTCCGCCACCCATCCTGTGGCGGCATACGGTGAGCGAGGCCGCGCGTCGCACTGCCAGAGGCCTCGCCGCCGATGATCAGGTCAGATCCGATACGCGCAGTTGGACGGAGGTGCCGTTCGGGCAAGGCGGCGGCGCCAGGGAAGGCGCGCCGTGGGACACGACGAGCACGGTCCCGATCGAGCAGACTGGTCTGGTGTTCGGCGGCCGCATGGATCGGCTTGATATTCGCGCCACCGGCGACGGCGCTCGGATAACCGACTACAAGAGCGCGAAGCCGCCTCCGAGACATCACCGCATTGCGTTGGGCCAGGGGCGAGAGCTGCAGCGCGTGCTTTATGCGATCGCCGCCCGTGCGCTGCTGCCTGAGGTCAGGACCGTGGTGGCGCGCCTAGTCTATCTCGCCGACGATCCGGCAATCTTCGAGCTCAAGGGCGACGAGCTCGATGCGGTGGTTGGTGAGGCGGCGGGTTATCTGTCGGCGGCCATGACAATCCTGCGCAGCGGCCGGATCGCGCCGCGTTGGGAGCAGGACGCCGATTACGACGATATGCGCCTCGCGCTTCCTTCCGATCGCGAGACTTATCTGCGCCGCAAGGCTTCAGAGTTCCGGGCAGCCAACCAGCCGCTCAACAAGCTCTGGAGTGCCTCGACATGACGCTCGCCGATCAGGAGGCCCGTTGCCGGGCCATGACCGATTTTTCCTCGATCCTGTTGGTCGAAGCGGCCGCGGGAACGGGCAAGACCTCCCTGATGGCCGGTCGTGTGGCGATGATGCTGGCGGCCGGGCGCCACCCTGGCGAGATCGCCGCCATCACCTTTACCGAGCTCGCCGCGAGCCAGCTCGCGCGCCGGATCAGGGAAACGGTCGATAAGCTGCTGGCAGGCGATGTTCCCGCGTTCCTTGAGGCGGTTCTTCCGCAGGGCCTTTCGGAGCAGCAGCGCAAGGCGCTTATCGTCGCCTTTCCCCGGCTCGACGAGCTCACGGCGACGACAATTCACGGATTTTGCCAGTCGGTCATCCGCAGCCATGGCGTCCAGGCCGGACTCGACCCCGGCGCCCGTGTGGTCGATGCCACCGTCGCCGACAATCTATTCATGGCGGAGCTGTCGGCGTGGTTTTCGCATCGGCTCGCGGCCGATGCCGCGGAAGGCGACCCGATTGTCGTATTGGCGGAAGAGATTCCGCTTCAGGTGGTGGATCTCATCCGTGAACTCGCGAACCTTCGGCGCAAGCATCCCGACGCCCAACCGATCCTTCCGTCCGCCGGCGCGCGGCCCGACATTGATTTCGTCCAGGCGGTCGACGATTTCGACCGGTGGCAGGTGAGCGCCGAACCCGACAAATGGCTTTCCGACATCGCGCACGAATTGCGCGAGCTTGCGCAGCGATATCATGACTGCCTCGCAAGCAAAGAGAGTTTCCGAGCCCTGTGGCGCCTCTGCGATCCGGGAACCGGCCGTCTCTTCGAGCGCAAAGGCCTGCAGCTGAAAACCTACGATGAGGCTGCGCGGGGCTTCGGCGCTCACCGCAATGATGTCGGTTCAAAGGATGGCCGGGAGCTTTATGAAATCGTCGTCACCGCCTGGAGCGAGCTCGTCGGTCATATCGCCAGCACGTTGGTGTGCTTGCTGTCGACCTCCCTCGACCAGTTGCTGGAAAGCTATCAGGCGCGCAAGCGCGCTGCCGCCATCCTGGATTTCGACGATCTGTTGATTCACGTCCGCTCGCTGGTCCGCGCCCATGACGAGGTGCGCCAGGCCATCGGCCAGCGCTATCGCTATATCCTGGTCGATGAGTTCCAGGACACCGACGGCATCCAGAACGAGATCCTGTTCTCGATCGCCGCGGCCCAAGCGCGGCCAGGACAATGGGAGAAGTCGGAGCTACGGTCCGGAGCGCTCTTCCTCGTCGGCGATCCGAAACAGGCGATCTATCGCTTTCGCGGCGCCGACATCGAAGCCTACGAACTCTGCCGCCAGCTGATCGACGGCCAGGATCATGGTGCGGTGCTTGAGATCACCGCTAATTTCCGATCGCTGAAACCGATCATCGAGCATGTCAACGCCTGCTTCGAGCCGGTCTTTGCCAAGCCCTCGCAGCCCCGATATGTCGCGCTCGCCCCCACCCTCTTCGAAGCGTCGCACCCGCTTCCCTGCGTCGCCCGCTTCACCGTCGAGGTGGCTACCGAGGGTCGCATCTACGCGGAAATGTTTCGCGAGACCGAAGCCGAGCGCGTTGCCGACATTTGCGCCACCTTGATCGGCAATGTGTCGATAAAACGTGCGGACAAGACATCCACTCCGCTGCGGGCCGGCGACATCGCGCTGCTCTCTCCGGGACACACGGAGCTGTGGCGTTACGAGCGTGCGCTTGAGCAGCGCGGCCTCGCGGTATCCTCGCAAGCCGGCCAGACTCTGATGCGGCGGCAGGAAACGCAGGACATTCTGGCGTTGCTACGGGTCCTGGCGGATTCCTCCGACACGCTGGCCTTTGGCGCGCTGATGCGAGGGCCGCTGGTGGGCCTGAGCGAACAGGAACTGCTGGACATCACCTCAGCCCTTGTCGAGCAAGACGACGGCCAACGCTTTTTCACTGTGCGGACGGATCCCGAGCTCGTGCAGCATGGTGTCGCCAGAGATATTCTCGTCGAATTGCAGCGGCTTCGTCGGCGCGCCTCGATCGTGACCCCAAGCCTGATTTTGGCGGAGGCCATCGAACGCCTGAATGTTCGCGTGATCATGGCAGCGCGACATCGCAACAGGAATGCCCGCGCGCTTGTCAACCTCGACGCATTGATTGAGAGAGCGCGCGGCTACTCGATCGCTGGTCTGCGCGCTTTCATTCGCGATCTGCAGGAAGATTGGGAGCGCAAGGCTCGGGCGCAGGAAGGACGCATCGATGCTGCCGAGGATGCCGTCGAGATCGTCACCATTCATAGCGCTAAGGGGTTGGAGTGGCCAATCGTCATTCCGGTCAATTCGACGACCGAACTCTACCGGCCGGATCAGTTCGTGCATCGGCAATCCGACAACACCTTGCACTGGATGCTGGGGGGCGTCGCGCCGCTGGAGCTGGCTGCAGCGCGCGCCGCGGAAAGCCTGGAGGATGCCAATCAACGTGAGCGTATCTGGTACGTGGCGTGCACACGGGCACGGGATCTCCTGATCCTCCCCCACATCCCTCAGGCGTCCAAGGATTCCTGGTTCAGCTCAATAGATCTGCGCCAGCTAAACATTCCTGAGCTGAACTTTACTTCATTGGCGCAGCGCGAAATGCCGGCAGCGGCGTCTGTGCCCAACGAGCAGTCCTCCGATATTTTTGTCGCCGAGCAACGTTGCGTCGAGGAAAGCGCGCCACCAATCGTATGGCGCCGGCCCAGCGAACACGATGCCGATCGACTCGGCGACCCTCTCGAGGGCGTCGTAACTTTGGAGAGCCACATTGAGCATTTCGAGGTGGTCGGTGCCGGAGCCCGCCGCGGCGTCATCCTTCACAAGCTGATGGAAGAGCTTCTTACCGGCGAGCTTGCGGGAGAACTCGGCGCAAGCGTTAACCGCGCTCGCGAACTGCTCGATCAATTGGTGACCGGCGTAAATGACGATGAACCTCAGCCCGATCCTAATGAGATGGGAGCAGCAGCGCTCCGCGGGCTCGCTTTGCCGCAGATTGCCGAACTGCGGCCTCACCTTGTGCCCGAGATGGCAATCTGGGGGCGCGACGAGGTGAACCTTATTGCCGGGCGGGCCGACGCTTTGGCGATCATCGAAGACCGTGTCGACGCTGCCATCGATTGGAAATCCGACGTCGATCCCACACCTGCTGTGCGCGAAGCACATGTGCAGCAGCTGCGTGACTACCTGTCTGCGACCGGCGCCATGCGCGGCGGAATCGTCTATCTGACAAGCGGCGAGATCGCGTGGATCGTCCGTCAGTGATGGGGATGATCTATTTATCGAGAGCGGCGCTGCCGCCATCATCGCCGATATCTGCAAACGCTGGGATGATATCACCAGCGAGCAGCTTTTCCTTCGACAGCAGCCCGGCGTCCTCAAGCGCCTCGAAATCCGGTAGCTGGCGCAGCGTGTCGAGCCCGAACTGCGAGAGAAAATTCTTGGTCGTCACATAGGTATAGGGCGCACCCGGCTGCGGGCTGCGCGGCCCCGAGGCGATCAGCGCCTGCGCGCGCAGCACGCCGATCAGATCGCGGGACACCTCCTTGCCGAAGAAGCTCGACAGCTCCCCACGGGTGATCGGCTGGAAATAGGCGATGCACATCAGCACGAGCGCCTCCGCCTGCGACAGTTCTTTTGTCCCCTGCCCCACGGCTGTCCCGAAGGCGGCGTGGATGACGTCGCCAAAAACCTTTTTGGTCCGGTGCTGCCAGGCGCCGGCGACCGCGACCAGCTCGTAGGGGCGGCCGGCGAGCTCGGTGCGGATGTCGTCGATGATCAGCTCGATGTTGCAGTTTCTTCCCACCACCCGCGCGAGGACACTCCGTGTCACCGGTTCGCTGGCGGCAAAGATCACCGCTTCGACGCGGCCCATCCATTCGCGCCAGCGCAGCTCCGGCGGGAGGTGGTCCAGTTCCGTATCGAGCAGCACAGGCTGTTCGTTCGGCTTGCGACGGGCGGACGCTTCGCTCATGGCTACAACCCAAACAGCCGAAAAGTGGTGCGGCCGGAAAGCTCGCGCACGGCATCGAGCTGTTGCAACCGTTCAAACAGGCGGCGCGCCGCAAAGCGCGACAGGTTCTTTGTCACAAGCGAGCCGGAAACGGCATCTTCATTCAGGAGCAAAATAATCACGTCGCCGGCGCCTTTCGCGCGCAGTTTCGGCGCCACCGCCAGGAGTTTTTCGGCGCGGCGCGACAGTTCGCTGGCCAGCCGGCAGGCCTCCGCCGCCGCTTGAACCAGCGCAACGCAGACCGCCCGCTCAAAATTCTTTTCGCCCGGTTTTCTTCTCCTGCCGCCGTCTTCGGCGCGAAACGCCGCGCCAAAAGCTTGGGCCATCAACAGCGGCAGCGGCCGCGGCCACCGAAAACTTTGCGCCAGCACCAGGTCGGCCAGCCACCAGGCCAACAGCTCGGCGTCGGGCCGCATGGCGACGATGTGAGTGGCGATTGCCGCGGCGGCGAACGGCGCCGGCCGGCCGCCGCGGGCCTGGTCGTCGATCGCCGCGCACAGATCGACGAGAGCCTCATCGCCCCAGGCGAGTCCGAGCAGCTCGACCACCTTCGCCAGCCGTTCGGCGCTGACGACGGGCGGCTGCGCGGCCAACTGCCGCCAGGCGCCCAAAATGGCGCCGGCGGGGCCGGGATCGGCGCCGGCCGGGCGCAAGTGCCAGGTGTCACGCAGCGCGGCTTCGTCCTCGGCACGGCCGGCGAGCCGCATGCTGGCGCCGGCGCATTTTAGCGCCAGCCGCTGGCGCCAGGCGCCGGCCCAGGCAGGTTGCGCTCGGGCGAGGCTGTCGAGCGCACCCAGGGCGGCGCCGGCCCGGAAGGCGGCGTCGGCATCGCTGAGCGCGCCGGCGGCGAGCGCCCAGGCCGGGACGCTGGGCGGCGTGGCGACTGAGCTGGCGGTCGCGGGATCGAGGCGAATCATGAGTTGGAGAGTAAAATGGGGTCGGAACAAGAACTGTTCCCAGCGACACGCTAAGGTCGAACGAAGCATGAACGTCATGCGGCCTGACGTAACCGAGCCGGAAGCCTGAGCGACCGGAAGCCTTCAGGCATCTGATGTTCTGCATCCCAGGTGTAGATGCCGGTCAGATTGATGTGTTCCCAGCTCAGCGGAGATACGTGCTTGAGCAGGTGATCCGGAATCTCACGATGCATTTTGCGTAAGTGGGTGACGGCCCGCTCGATATAGACCGTGTTCCAGTGTACGATCGCGCTGACGACGAGATTGAGGCCGGAGGCGCGGAACGCCTGGCTTTCGAACGATCGGTCACGGATTTCACCACGCTCGTGGAAGAAGACAGCGCGCTTCAGCTTATGCGCCGCCTCACCCTTGTTGAGGCCAGCCTGGCAACGCCGCCGCAATGCTGGACTCGAGTACCACTCGATCATGAACAGAGATCGCTCGATCCTACCGAGTTCACGTAAAGCTCTGGCAAGTTGGCTTTCCTTCGGCGACGCCGAGAGCTTCTTCAGGATCGTAGACGGCACGACGGTTCGCGTCGTGATCGACGCCGCCAGATGAAGTAGATCGTCCCAATGGTCGAGAATCAGAGTGGTGTTGATCGGCGCCCCGATGTGGTTGGACAGCGCCGGATATGCATCGCCTTTCTCGAATGTATGGAACTTCCGGTCCTTGAGGTTGCGCAATCGCGGTGCGAACCGCTTGCCGATCAGAGCGAACAGCCCAAAGACGTGATCGCTGGCACCGCCGGTGTCGGTGAAGTGCTCCTCTATTTCGAGGGCCGTGTCCTGATCGAATAGCCCATCGAGCACATAGGCAGCCTCGCTTTCAGTCGGACTGATGGGCAGAATGCTGAAGTAGCCATACTGATCGGAAAGGTGGCTGTAGAATTTGGATCCGGGTTCGCTGCCGTAATGCAGATTGATGTCGCCGCGCTTTGCGGCTCGGTCGGTCGCGCGAAAGAATTGACCATCGGACGATGCGGTTGTTCCGTTGCCCCAAAGTCGAGAATGCGGATGGCGGGTGTGTGCGTCCGTCACGCAGGCCTGGGCTGCGCGGTAGGTCTCTGACCGGGCGTGGAAGGTGCGCATCCAGCTGATCTGGTGAGCGCTGATGCCCTTGGACGCGCTGGCCATCCGTTTCGGACCGAGGTTGGTCGCATCGGCCAGTACGCCAGCCAGCATGGCCGAGACGTTCCTCGGAGTGTCACCCGTGCGAACATGCGTGAAGCAATCCGCAAAGCCGGTCCATTCATGCACTTCCCTCAGGAGGTCCGGCACCTCGATCAACGGATAGAGTTCACTGATCTCGGCGTTAAGATCCTCAGCTTCCACGGGCACCTCACCAGCGATTGGCGTGACGATCAACGTGGCTGCTTCCAGACGAACACCTTCGAGCTTTCCGGATCGTGCTCTATGCGCCAGCCGCTTCAGGTTGAAGTCGAGCATCTGTCGCGCTTCCGCGAGCCAGGCCGCACCGTCACCCTGAACGCCAAGTCCGAGCCGATCCTGCTCCTTCATTGTGGTGAACGTTGACCGCGGCATCAGATGCTCATCGATTGGTCGGAAGGATCGACTGCCGTCGACCCATATGTCCGCCGACCGAAGTCGATCTCGTAAAGCCGCGAGCGTTGCGATTTCATAGAGACGCCGATCCGGCTTCTCCTGCCCAAGGATGAGCCGTCGATCAGCTTGTCTGAGGTGGGTCACCGGGACGCGATCCGGAAGTGTCCGCCGCTTCTCGGCATAGAGCCGTTTCAGCAGAGAAATTGCCGCAAGAAGCGGATCGTGTCGCCGCGCCGATTGGAACGTGAACGCCTGCAGAAACGAGCCCGCATATTTGCTTACGGTCGCGTATTGCTCACCCGCCAAGGCCAAGGGCGACGCCTCATTATCCTCAACCATTGACTGGAGCTCAGGCTTGATCCGCAGCAGCCGGTGCCATCCAACTTCCTGATCGAGAACCTCCAGTGCGTTCCGGCCATAGTCGTTCGCGGACTGCAGGGCTGTGATCGTGTCAAGGAACATGCGCAGCGCTTTGGCGGTATCCGGCCTGCAATCCATGTGCCGCTGCTTCTTGCGGTTGTTGGCTTGCGAGAACAGCCGACCCATCAACCTGATGAACATCGACACTGCATCGTCGGTGAGCTTCTGGCCGAGCTTGATGACCTGCGCGACGATCAAAGCCTGCCGGCGACTCGCATTGAAGTCGTTGGCCAGCCATGCCGGCGTGGCGTTACCCTCACTGATCATCTGGTCCCACCGTCCGGACGATATGCGCATCTGCAGTTTCGAATCGATTTCCAGCGTGCGCAGGAAGGCAATACGTTCGGTCAGCCCGACCAGGTTTGACGCACCTGGAGCTTCTGGCGCGGATCGCAGCCAATGAAATCGCGTCTGGCCGATCACCGGATCAACCTCCAACAGCCTGTCCAATGATGTAAGCCGATCGGGCGGGATACCTTCGACGAGTTCTTTCTCAGCTCGTCGGCGAGCTATCGCGCGACCGCCGAGGCCAATCTTCTCGATCGAATGCAGCGAGGGAAGGAGCGCGTTTCGTTTCCGGAACTCGGCAATGACTGCTGTCGCGATCGGCAACCCGTGATCGCCATCGGCCGCCGCATCGATTGCAGCCACAAGGGCCGCGCGGCGATCGTCTCTGGAGGCAGTCCTCAGACCGAGGTAAGCCATCAAAGACCGGCTGTGATCGAAACGCGTCTGTACTCGATGTGCATAGAAAGCGTAGAGGCGCGCGTCGATACCGAGCTGATCCGCAAGATAGTTGATCACAGCCGCGGGTGGCTGCTCGTCATCCCACAAGAGCCGTCCCGTTTGGCGGATTGTGCAGAGTTGCACCGCGAAGCCCAGCTTGTTCTGCGGTCGGCGGCGGAGCTCGCATTGCAAACGATCTACCGGGTCCAGTGTAAAGTGACGGATTAGGCCATCCTCGTTCGTCGCTATACCCAGGAGTATCGCCGCTTCCTTTGAGCTGATAAGCTTTCTTCTACCCACTCGCGTTCTCCCTTGGCACACACCGACTTCAAGGGGAAATTGGTCGCCATCAGCCGAATGCTTTCAACCGGTCGGCAGCTTCATCTACAGATCTATCACGCGCGTTCGTGCTTCGTTCGGTCTTAGCGTGTCTGCGGGAACAGTTCTTGTTCCGACCCCTAGCAGGCTCGTTCATGGCATTTCAAAAGCGAGGCTTGCTGTTCGCCAGAGCCGCATTTGATCAATGCTTTCAGAGCGCATCAGGCCGGGCACGGTTCATCGTAGCGCAGGCACAAACAGTGTTTCTGCATTTGCTTTGCTCGTTGAGCATCGCGGCTCGATCTTATGTGGTGGAGACGAGACCGCTTACCTTGACCAAATCGATGGCTTTCAAGTAGATCTCTGCCGCGAGCAGGTGTCAGACAGTAAGCCTGGCGATCGGAGAGTAAAGTCCGTCTCACGACTGTGCCCGGAACCCGACCTGTCACACCATGGCAACTGATGCCCTCGTTCTTCCGGGAGCGGGCTTTCTCCCGTCGAAGTGAGGTCTTTAGAGACGCGTTGTGACGGTTGCTCGGCACGTAACTCCGGTCTCCCCTTTATGCAACACGGGGCATAGAGGATGAACACAGCAAGGCACTTCTCGCTGAACTGAATCTGTCCGCCCGCCGGGATCAGGGCCGCCCGGAGCTCCTAGCGGCCCTATTTTCCCGAACCAACTGTTCAGCCGGTTATCCGGATCCCAGATCTCCTAATTGTTCAGGCCGGCAAGGCGCCGGACTTCTTGGCCGTCCAGGTGGCGATATAATCCATCAGGCCGGGGTTGAGGCAGTCATAGGGCTCCAGGCCAATTGTCTTCAGCCTGCCGCGAATGCCGTCCATGCGGCTCGGGTCGACACCGGATTCGATGATCGAGGAGACGAAGGCGGTGAAGCCCGGAGGCGACCAGCCATCCTCCTCGAAACGCTCGGGATGGATGAAGGACAGGCCCTTGAACGGATGGTCGCGCTCGACCGGTCCGTGCATGTGGACGCCGCATTGGGTGCAGGCATGACGCTGGATCAGCGCTGACGGGTCGACCACCTTCAGCTTGTCGCCGTTCTCGGTGACGGTGACATCGCCGGTGCCGGCAACCGCCACCACCGAGAATACAGCACCTTCGGGCTTCCAGCATTTGGTGCAGCCGCAGGCGTGGTTGTGGGCGATCTGGCCCTTGACCCTCACCTTGACCGGGTTGCTTGTACAGGCGCAGACCAACGTGCCGCCGGCAAAGCTTGCGCTTTCCCTGGGCAGGCCATTGTCGATTTTCGGATGCAGTTTCTCCGCCATTCTTACTTCCTCCCATGTTTCACCACAGAGGTCGCTGGCCGGTTGGCTGGCGGCGTGTGGCCGTCTTCAGTAAAGCACGACACTCCGGATCGACTTGCCCTCATGCATGAGGTCGAATCCCCTGTTGATGTCCTCGAGCTTCAGCGTGTGGGTGATCATCGGGTCGATCTGGATCTTGCCGTCCATGTACCAGTCGACGATCTTCGGCACGTCTGTGCGACCGCGTGCGCCGCCGAAGGCAGTGCCCATCCAACTGCGGCCGGTGACCAACTGGAAAGGCCGTGTCGAAATCTCCTGGCCGGCGCCGGCGACGCCGATGACGACCGACTTGCCCCAACCGCGATGCGAAGCCTCCAGCGCCTGGCGCATCACCTTGGTATTGCCGGTGCAGTCGAACGTGTAGTCGGCGCCGCCGATCTGGTCGGCACCGCGCTTGGTCATGTTGACGAGGTGGGGGACGATGTCGCCCTCGATCTCCTTCGGATTGACGAAATGTGTCATTCCGAAGCGCTCGCCCCATTCCTTCTTGTCGTTGTTCAAATCGACGCCGATGATCATGTCGGCGCCGGCAAGCTTCAGGCCCTGGATGACGTTGAGGCCAATGCCGCCGAGGCCGAAGACCACTGATGTAGCACCTTGCTCGACCTTGGCGGTGTTGATGACGGCGCCGATGCCGGTGGTGACGCCGCAGCCGATGTAGCAGATCTTGTCGAAGGGGGCGTCGGGATTGACCTTGGCCACCGCGATCTCGGGCAGCACGGTGAAATTGGAGAAGGTCGAGCAGCCCATGTAATGGAAGATCTTGTCCTTGCCGATCGAAAAGCGCGACGAGCCGTCCGGCATCAGGCCCTGGCCTTGCGTGGCGCGGATGGCGGTGCACAAATTGGTCTTTCTGGACAGGCAGGACGGGCACTGCCGGCATTCGGGCGTATAGAGCGGAATGACGTGGTCGCCCTTCTTGACCGAGGTGACGCCCTTGCCGACGTCGACGACGACGCCGGCGCCCTCATGGCCGAGAATGGCCGGGAAGATGCCTTCGGGATCGGCGCCCGACAGCGTGAATTCATCGGTGTGGCAGATGCCGGTCGCCTTGATCTCGATCAGCACCTCGCCGTCGCGCGGTCCCTCAAGTTGAACGGTCATGATCTCGAGAGGCTTGCCGGCCTCCGTAGCCACTGCTGCGCGAACGTCCATCACTTGTTCCTCTTGCTTGGGCGAATCTGCCGCCTCGCAACAATTTTCCGCCTGCTGTTTACGATGCCAGCCGTGATCGCGTTGGCCGGGTCAAAAGGTGCGGATCGGCCGTCTGCGCGATTAGATCCTCCGATAGGTCCGGCTGCTCGGCAAGGACCTCGCGGATGGTTTTACCGGAAACCAAGACCTCCTTCGCAAGCTCGGCTGCACGCTCATAGCCGATCGCTGGCGTGAGGGCGGTTGCAACCGCAGTGCTGGCTTCGAGATGTCTGCGGCACGTCTCAGCATTGGCGGTAATGCCCACGACGCATTTCGTGCGCAGCACGTCGACGGCATTGGTCAGAAGCTCCAGCGAGTGCAGGATGTTGTAGGCGATGACCGGCTCCATCACGTTCAACTGCAGCTGCCCAGCTTCAGAGGCAAGCGTTATGGTGAGATCGTAGCCGATGATCTGGAAGGCGACCTGATTGACCACCTCCGGGACAACGGGATTGACTTTTCCGGGCATGATCGAGGAGCCGGGCTGAAGTGCTGGCAGATTGATTTCGTTGAGACCGCCCCGCGGGCCGCTGGATAGCAGCCGCAGATCGTTGCAGATCTTCGAGAGTTTCGTCGCCGTTCGCTTCAACATTCCAGAGAAGAGCACGAAGGCGCCGGTATCCCAGCAGGCTTCGATCAGGTTGCCGGCCGAGACGACTGGCACGCCTGAAATCGATCGCAGTTCGGCGACCGCTGCGGATTGATAATCGGGATTCGTATTGATGCCCGTGCCAATCGCCGTTCCCCCGAGGTTCACTGCGTGAAAGAACGTGCTGATTTCACCAAGGCGCGCCACATCCTCGCGCAGCGTGGTTGCGAACGCCTGAAACTCTTGCCCCAAGGTCATCGGAACCGCGTCCTGCAACTGGGTCCGGCCAAGCTTGATAACATCGCCAAACTGCTCGGCCTTGGCCTCCAGTTCGCCAGCGAGCTGTTCCAAAGCTCGCTGCAATGCCCCGCGGGAAAGGAGGATCGCAAGGCGAATGGCAGTTGGGTAAACGTCGTTTGTCGACTGAGCGAGGTTCACGTCGTTATTGGGATGAAGCTTCTCGTACTTTCCCCGTGGCAGCCCCATGATTTCCAGGCCGCGGTTAGCGATGACTTCGTTGATGTTCATATTGGTAGAGGTGCCAGCGCCGCCCTGAAACACATCGAGCGGGAATTCGCCAGGGTGCCTGCCCGCGGCGATTTCCTGGCAGACTTGGCAGATGACATCGGCCTTTTCTCTGTCGAGATCGCCGAGCGCGGCGTTGGCGCGCGCCGCTGCCATTTTCACCAAGGCGAGCGCTTTGATGAAATTCGGAAAGTGGCTGATTCTAATTCCCGAAATGGGGAAGTTGGCGATGCCCCGCGCAGTCTGCGGGCCATAGTAGGCATCAACAGGGATGCTTACAGGTCCAAGCGGGTCTTTCTCAATGCGCTCAATTTCGGGAGCGTTCGACAAGATGCACCTCACTCTTCGTGAATGAACGTGGGAATATCGCAGTTCGCAGCGCTTTCGCGACTGATTGAATGCGAAGGTGCCGTCGTAGAACACCGGCCACTTCCGTTTTCAGCCGATGAAAAGCGTGTTTCGACTGGTCGAAAGCACATGAACGTATGCCCCCCCGCAATCAGCGCCGCGCGTGACGAAAATCAGGCAGCCTGCGGCGACCGGCCGGTTGCCCGGCTGCGAGTTCTGATCACCTCCAGAAGTCGGTCAATGTCCGAAGCATTGTTGAACATCCCAAGCGAAATCCGAATGCCATCGCGCTCGGGCGAAACGCGCACATCGACAGATGCGAAGTAGTCCATCCACTGATCTGCTGGCAGTGCAGCCACATAAATGTGAGGCGCGCGAAGAGCGTGATCGCGCGGGCCGACAAGCTCGACATCGAGCGCATCGAGCCCGTGAATGAGTCTGTCGCCCAGAGCAAAGCAATGAGCTTGAATGTTATCAATTCCAATTTGAGCAATCAGGTCGAGCGCGGCGTCCAGCGCATGAATGGCCGATAGATTGAAGTTTCCGATTTCAAATCTGCTGGCAGTGGGAGCCACTGCCATATCGTCCGGTCGAGCGATAAAATCGGACGGGGGGTTTCGCAGACTGATCGCGGCAAGATAGGCCGGCTCCAACTCGGTTCGCGTGCGATCCCAATAGAGCATGCCCAATCCCTGCGGGACAAGCAGCCCTTTGTGCGTGCCGCAGCCGATAAATGTGGCGCCTACCTTTTTCGCATCGATCGGAACGACGCCGACCGCCTGCATAATATCGACCACAAAATACAGGTTCATTTCCTTGCAGAGGGCGCCGACGCTTTCAATGTCGAAGCGATGACCTGCATGGAAGGTTACATACGACATCGAGATCGCTTTGGTGTTCGCGTCAACATGGGAGCGGAAGCTTTCGGCGTTGACGACGTCCGTCATTGCAATGAAGCGAACCCCGATGCCCTTTTTCTTCAGATTCAAAAACGCATAGGCGTTGTTCGGATGGTCTCCATGGATCAGCAGGACATTGTCCCCGGCCTTGAGGGGCAGCGCGTTCGCAGCAATGTTCATTGCTTCGGACGTATTCTTGGTGAAGGCGATTTCCTCTGGGGCCGCATTCAGTAGGCTCGCGACTTTACACCGCGTCGCCTCCATGCGCTCAATCCAGACGGATTTCGGTCCTGCTGTCTCGTAGCTTTCGGTGACAAAAGCCTCGAGGGCCTGCTTGACCGGCGTCGACATCGGCGTCTGGAAGCCAGAGTCGAGGTAGGTCATTTTCTCGACGACAGGGAACAGCTTCCTTACCGCCTCAACGTCGTAGTACTGCATTGTCTAAATCTCCGACTGCCAGCCACGCGATCAGCGGAGCCAGGCACTTTCAAACCCGGGCGAAAACTGAACTGCCCCCTAGGCACCTCGCACACTGATCGAAGCAATTGCCAATGCAGCAGTGGTGGACGCAGCATATTCGAAACGGCGTTTCGGTCTATGCTAGGATATCGTTATTTGGTTTTATTTATTCCGAAATTTGAGAGAACGCTAAAGACGGCACCGCCTTGCGGCTCTTTCCCTCGGACGAATTGACCGAGGAGACGCCACAGGCGAAGCGCTTCCAAGCCGTATCGCGACTTACATCGCTCGGAAATTGCTCGTAATGCCAAAAGGGAAAAAGTCGGGCGCAAGACCACTGGGGCGGCTGAAGACCTCATCGACCGCGATTCGATCCCTCATCTAGCATTCTCATGCCAATCCATCGCTGCTATGATCGAAATCCGGAACCCTTGTTTCCGTTTTTTGATCGGTCAATCCAAGACGAGTTAGTAATGAGTATTAACAGCGATGGTCCACTCGATCGAGCATTCTCAATTCTCGATTTTGTCGCAACACAAATCAAGGCTGTCACAGTGGCAGACATCGGTAAGAACCTCGACCTGCCTTTGCCAACCGCTCACCGATTGATCAGCAATCTCGAATCGCGGGGGCTACTCCAGCGCGCAGCGGGGACGAAACGGTTCGTGGTGGGGAACAATCTTGTCGTATTGGCGGGCAAGACCATCGGATCAGCCTTCCGAACGGCACGGCGCCATGCCGTTCTACAAAATGTCGCCGCAGAGATCGGGGAGCAGTGCGAGATTGGGATAGCCCGCAACAATGCCGTTGTCTATGTCGACAGCGTTCGAGTGAAGGCGCCTCAAAGCCTACAATTCGATCCCGGCCACAGTGCTCCGCTTTACTGCACGTCCACCGGCAAGATCTACTTGAGCATGCTCCCGGCGAAGCCTCGCGAAAAGCTCGTTCGGGAATTGCATCTGGAGCGGCATACAGATCAGACTATAACCGATCCCGAAACCCTTCTTCAGGTCTTGGAGGAGACGCGGAAAAACGGATGGGCTCGCACTAACGAAGAGTTTGTGAAGGGGGTCGTTGGTTGCGCTGTCCCGATCCTTGCGCCTGGTGGCACATTGATCGCCTGCCTTGGAGTGTCCGTTCCTGTCGCCCGTGTCAGCTTTGACGACCTCGAGCACTTCCGCGAGCCCTTGGTCCGAGCGGCCAAGCTTCTATCCGAGACGATACTCGAGGCAAATGGCGATTTCACCGCAGAAGAGGGCGAGTGACCAGCAATCGCCGATGAATTCGGTTTTAGAGCATGGGCCGGTTCAGCTCCTACCACTGCATAGATGGCGGTGCAGCCGTCGAGCAACACCTGCTCCTGGCGCACGTTTTCATTTCACAAGCCACCCTATTGACCATCCAGGGGCGAATGCCGCTGCAAATACGCTGATATGCTCGATCCGGCCGGGGGAGCTTAGCCAAGTTTGTACAAGGATCTGTTGTTCTTATAAAGAATCATCCTTGCTCCCTCAATTGCTTCATCGAAGTCCAAGCTTCCTCCCACTACATACTCGGTAAGCGCCTTGGCAAGGTATCGCTTGCCCCAGCGGCCGGCCAGCCAATAGAGTTCAGGAACGTGAAACGCGTCGCTGGCGTATAGGATCTTAGAAAGCGGAACGGCTTCCATCACCTGCATGTACCGCTGAAACAGATTCTGATGCACAAACGGCGTCATGATCGATAGTTCGAAGTAGCAGTTGGGATAAATATGACTCAGCCACGCTGCCTTTCCGACCGAGGGATAACCCGCATGAAGGGGGATAATTTTCGGCATCCGCATCACGCCGTCGCGATCAAATCGACACACTTCTTCAAGGTAGAAAGGGTCCTGGTTGCGAAGGATTACAGATGGAGCCTCGCCGTCACCCGTGTGGATCTGCATGGGAATATCTCGGGTGAGGCATTCTTCAAGAGCAAGCGTAAAATTGTATCGACGGAGGTCCTTAGATAGGTTGTATTCGGACTGGCGGTCCATGGCAGGAATCTCGTGGTAGGATTCCCTTAGCGCCTGCCAGGATGCCCGAGCAGTCTCCCGATCGTGAAGAGGTTCGATCAATCCGATGTAGGGAAGAAGGTAAGACTTCATTCCATAGGATTTCTTTCCGTAGTTGCCATTGCCGTCCAGCAATTCTGACAGACGAGCTTTGTATCGCTGCTCGTATTCGTCGAACGGAATATCAAGAGGAAAAAGCTCCTTCTGGACCATCTCGATCCGGGCGAGCCGGTTCATTCTGCAGGGTCTAATCTCCTCGTCATATCGGTTGATCTCCTCCACCGAAGCGCCTTCGCAATATCCGGTATCGACCATGACATTTTCGTATTTGACGTCCTGGAGCAGAGTACCGACATACCCCCAGTAATTTCTCGCTCGATCGTTCCTAGCTTCGATAACGGCCTCGAGATTTGGCTCGCAGCTCAGAAATTGAGCCATCTCCTTGACGAGAAATTTGACAAAAATGCTCTGTGAGATGTCTCCTATAATCCCGTCGATCTTTTCCTGGATACCAAACTGCTTGTTGAGATCATGCCGTACGGCTGCGTCGCCACTAAGCCATTTGTCGTAGACACCTGGGGGGAAATATGCCGGCACAGTGTCCATCGCTGCCAAGGACATGCGTTCCAGGAACCGCTTTGGCGCCATGGCTGGTTCACGGTCGGTGACGAGATGGCAATGCGCATCGTCAATCGGCAGCTCATTGACCGCCTCGAAAATTTTCAGAAATTCAGGGTGTTGCTTTGAAAGAAAGGGACCCAGATGGTCCAGATCGTGAGATGCTTTGCTGTTCATTTCTTTCTCCAATGATCATTGGGGAGGTCGTTCATCCGCCGCACAGGATTCCACCAGGTGGTTCGAATTTGGTGTGTTTTCGTCAAACAGGTGCTTATCGGCACCTGAATTCGGTTTAGAGTTCCGAGCTGGTGCTCTCGCCACTAGAAAGCCGGGCCAGTATCCTGATCCATGACCGGATGCCCTTGTGAAAACTGGAGAGATCGTATTTCTCGTTCGGGCTGTGGTGGCGATTATCCGAGCGCGCGAAGCCGATCGGCAGGGCATTGAGGCCAAATCGACTTTGCATGACGCTGACGATAGGAATTGAGCCGCCGCTACCGATCAGCACGGATTCACAATTCCACTCATCTTTCAGAGCAGCGCGGGCGCACCGAAGGTATTCGCTGTTCGACGGGACAACAGATGCTTTGCTGCTACCGAGTCCGGTGACCTTCACGCTGCAATCGGCCGGCATTCTGGCGCGAATGTGCTCGTGAAACTTCGCTTGGATTTTTTCCGGATCCTGGCCAGGGACCAGCCTGAAAGATATCTTAGCGTGGGCCTTCGACGGGATGATCGTTTTCAAGCCCTCCCCATGGTACCCACCTGCAATTCCGTTGATCTCGCATGACGGGCGAGTCCAAACCTGCTCCAGAACGGAATACGCCCGATCGCCGGCAGACTGCGACAGGCCTACGGTCTGTAGGAACTTGTCGGCATCGAAATGGAGCTTTTTTAGCTCGGACTTGAGTTCTTCACCGGGTTCTTTGACGTCGTCATAGAACCCCTCGATTGCCACTTCCCCGCCCTGACCTCTCAAGCTGCCGATCAGTTCGGCCAGGACTTGGATCGGGTTGCGAGCAGCGTTGCCGTAGGCCCCCGAATGCAAATCGCGTTTGGCACAGGTTATTTCGACTTCCTCTTCGAGCAAACCTCGGAACATGACTGTAATTGCCGGAACCGCGTCATTCCAGAGATAGGTGTCGCAAAGCAACATGATGTCTGCGCGCAGCTCTCCGCCAGCTTGATTCAAAAATTCATCCATACTGGGGCTGCCGCTCTCTTCCTCCCCTTCGAAGAACATGGAAACACTGATAGGAAGACCGCCTGTGACAGTTTTCCACGCGCGGCACGCTTCGACGAAGGTTAGAAGCTGGCCCTTGTCGTCCGAGGCGCCGCGGGCGACGATCTGGGTGTCGCCGTTGGGGTGCACCTTCAGCTGTGGGTCAAATGGATCTGCGTCCCATTTATCGAGTGGCTCTACGGGTTGGACATCATAGTGGCCGTAGAACAAAACGTGCGGGCCGATCACTTGTTTGCGATGCGCAACAACGACCGGGTGGCCGGTCGTTTGTCGGACAGATGCGTCAAATCCGATGTCCTCCAACTCGGTTGCCAGCCATGACGCCGCCTCTTGGCACTGCGGGGAACAGAGCGGATCGCACGATACCGACGGTATGCGCAAAAAGCGAAATAGCCGGTGTAGACTGGGTTCTATATTCGCGTCCGCGCAGCTCAAAACGCGCTCCAGAAGCAGCCGCTTTGCCTCCGGCAGATCCGCAGCGAATGACTGTTTCTTCAATGCCATGTAAGATTCCTTTTTGTAGAGGCACAGGAGGCGGCAATGTTTCCTTTAGTCCGCTCTGACCCCGTCGTAGCGCATGCGACGCAGCGACGATCATCGTCTTGCCGCTCCGGCATGATGGCTGTGTTCAATGGGTATCGAAAAACCTTTGGATCTTTACTGGGTCGTTTGTCTGGGTAAGGGAAAGCATCAACAGGATGCGCGCTTTTTGCGGGTTGAGGGAATCCGCGGTGATGAACCCAAGCGCGTCGTCGTCAACCTCATCGTTTCGCTTGATGTAGCCGCAGTTCACGCGCGAAGCGCGCACAAATGCCAATCCATTGTTAACAACCGCTGTGGCTGCCGGCCTGATTGCCTTAGGAAGGCTCCCGCTACCAGTTCCGGCCCAAACGATGCCTTCATATCCGGACGCCGCCGCCGCTTCGAGTACGTCAGGCGTCACCCCGGCGTGGCTGTAGACAATCGCGACGCGAGGTAGACGGCACAAGTCGGATGGGAAGGCGCTGCGCAGGGTGTGCTTGCGTTCCGACCTCCGGTAGAAAATCGGCCGGCCATTTGCCATTTGGCCAAGCGGTCCAAAATCACGCGATTTGAAAGCGTCGAGACTAAAGGTAGTCTTTGTGACATCTCGCGCCGGATGAATTTCAGAATTCAGGACGACGAGAACGCCCCTACCCCTAGCCTCTCGACAACTGGCTGTCGCGACCGCGTCGTGAAGGTTGGCCGCTCCATCTGCGCCGAGCGCATAGGGCCTGCGCATAGCTCCGACGATGACAACAGGCTTGTCGCTCTTTACAATGAGATTTAAGAAAAAGGCGGTCTCCTCCAACGTATCGGTGCCATGGGTGACAACGATGCCTTGGATCTGGTCATCTGCGGCCGCCTTATTGATGCGGATTGCCAGTTCCAGCCAGTGTTCCGCTGTGATGTCAGGACTGGACACCTGAGCCATCTGCTCCACGAGAATTCCGAACTTGTCTCGCAGTTCGGGAATGGCCTCCAGCAACGCATCGCCGGTCAATGTCGGGTCATCAGGCGAGGTCTGCGCGATTGAACCACCTGTGGCCAGAACAAGGACATTTCCAGTGTGCGTTTCCATTGCTCTCCTTCCCTTGCGTCTGCTCCAGCACAGAGCGATGTGAACTGACCGATCAGAAACCAAATGGCAGCCGAAGCCTGCATTAATGAGTGGCCAAGGGTCGCTGCTTGAGGCGCAACCGCTTGAACCCGAGCTTCTCGACCATGCCAATCCCGCTTCAAGACCGCATTGCAAGCTGGCAGGAAGCGAAACCTTGAACCGTGTGGCGGCGTCTTGGCGCTCGTTCTTAGTGCTTCAAAACACGCGACAAGAAAGTCCGCGTGCGCTCGTTTCTGGGTTCATCGAAAATTTGGTCCGGCTGGCCAACTTCTACGATGGCTCCCCGATCCATATAGATGACACGATCAGCGACCTCGCGCGCAAAAGCCATTTCATGCGTGACGATCATCATGGTCATGCCCTCATTGAGCAGTTCACGCATGACGTCGAGCACCTCTCCGACCAACTCGGGGTCCAGTGCTGATGTAGGTTCGTCAAACAACATTAGGTGGGGCTCCATCGCCAACGATCGAGCGATAGCCACACGCTGTTGCTGTCCGCCGGACAACTGTCCAGGATATTTATGCGCCTGGTCTCGCAGCCCGACACGCTCTAGCAGCCGTAAGCCGACGGCCTCCGCATCCTTACGCGATTTGCGGCGAACGCGGATGGGGGCAAGTGTGATGTTTTCCAGCACCGTCTTGTGTGGAAAAAGGTTGAATTGTTGGAAGACCATTCCCACTCCACGCCTGATCTTATGCAGTGCTTTGGCACCCCCAAAATCCAGATCTTCCGTCGTTGGCATCGAAAACCCGTCGACTACCAGGGAACCGTTTTCATGCGTCTCCAGGCCATTGACACACCGGATGAGCGTAGACTTGCCGGAGCCGCTGGCACCGATAAGGACCACCACTTCACCCGCTGTCACAGCGAGGCTGATGTTCGACAGCGCCTGGAATGAACCGTAGAATTTATTGACGTTGGCAAACGTCACGATCGTCGAGTTGGATTCACCAGATTGCGTCAGCATTAACGAGCACTCCTCTTCATGTGAGCTTCCATCCGCCGCGCCCCAAAAGTAATTGCAGATCCGATCACAAAGTATACCGCAAACATGAAAACATATACTTCGTTTATTGCGCCGCTGGAGGCTGGATCCGCCAGGATCATCTGCCCAGCTCGCAGGAAGTCAGTCAGTCCAATGATGAATACAAGTGTCGCACCGTTGAAAACATCGAGCACGTTGCCGACCAGAGCAGGCTGCACGACCCGGACGGCTTGCGGCAACACGATCTCGGTTGAAACTGTCCAGCTTGACATCCCCAGCGACAGAGCCGCTTCTCGCTGCCCTCGGGGTACGGCCTGAATGCCGCTGCGTACGAACTCGGCAACATAAGCGGCATTGAATACGGTGTAGCCGATCATCCCTCGCACGAGAGAAGAGAGCGAGGTGTCGGGCAAGAACAGCGGCACAGTGATCCAGATCCAATAGACAACAAGGATCAGCGGAACAGACCGCATCACTTCGATATAGCCAGCGCAGCAAGCACTCAGGCTTGGGTTGCGGCTGGTCCGGCCAAACGCAAGAAGGATCCCAAGCGGCAAGGACGCAGCTGAGACAACGATGGCCAGCATCAGGCTGAGCAGTAGCCCGCCCCAACGATCAAGCCCAGGGGGAGCCAAAACAAGGACAGCGGCCGCGCAAGCTGCCAGCAGAATAGCAACGGCGAAACGGCGCAATCTGGGCAACATCACGGCACCAGTTGCAGTGCAAAGAATGGCCAGCATGAACCAGGTTCGCCATGTCTCTTCCGGCGGATAAAGGCCAACCAGCAGAAGGCGTCGGCTCTCGTAGATCCCCAGCCACCGGGCGTCCCAAATCGCCCATCCGAGAAAGCGTGCTGTCAACCAGGCGACTAGCGCGAGGACGAGTACCGTCAATATTGAATCAACAGCACCCGCAAACAGGTTACGCCGAATCCACAGGTACGATTTTCCCATTATCGCGCCCCCTCCAGAACGACCCGGCTATTCATGAAGTTAACGAAGGCGCTGATCACCCAACTGAGCAGCAGATAGATCGCCATGACGAGCAAGACTGTCTCGAGACTGTGCCCCGTTTGGTTGGCCACCGTTCCACTTACGTTGAAGAGATCGGGAAAGCCGATCGCGATGCCGAGGGACGTATCCTTAGTCAAGCTGATATACCGGTTCGCAAGAGACGGCAGAATAATTCTGAAAACCTGGGGAAGGATGACATCCCGGACCGTATCTCTGCGGGATAGTCCGACCGCAGCGGCGGCCTCCCACTGACCCTTGGGCAATCCTTCGATCGCGCCACGAACAATTTCTGCGATATAGGCCGAGCTGTTGACGATGATGGCGATCAGGATTGCTGACATCTCGGGGGAGAGCTGTATTCCGCCGGTGGCGCCAAAGCGCCCGATAACAGGCAGCGCCAGATCCATGCCGAATCCGGTCGCGAAGCCCGCACCAGCAGCCACGATACCTGCACCAAGCAGCACCCAACGACGACCAGATGACAGACGTGGCGAACAGGCGACCAGCATCAACCCTATGGCCAGGACAACCAGAACCACTGAGACTGGCTCCGCCCCTTCCGATAGGTGGGGCGACGGCAAAAACAGGCCGGATTGACCGAAGACAAACCATTTCTCGACGTTCGCGGCGTCTGTGACCGGCGCCAGCCGTAGGAAAACCGCAAAGTACCAGAACACCACCTGTATGAGCAGGGGAGTATTGCGGACGAACTCCACCACGATGAAAGCGAGTTGTCTCACCAGCCAGTTCGTCGACAGACGAGCAACACCGAAGACCACTCCGATGATCGTGGAGAAAATGATTGCTAGTAGCGCCACTTTGATCGAGTTGAACAAGCCTGCGGTGAGCATCTGCAGGTTCGTAGATGCAGAGCTGACATCAGCAAATGCGGGCCACCAACCCTGCCAGGCAGTTGCAAAACCCTCACTGACGTTGAACTGCGAAGGCCGCGAAAGGTAGCCAAAACTGAAGGAGATCCCGCGCTCTGCAAGACTCTCCTGGATCGCAACCCCCGCGAGGGCCACGATTGCAAGTGCGGCAATGACCACGCTGGCGTGGATCACTTTGTGGCGGATACGCGCGGCCCGCCGCCGCCACTCGGACGGCGGCGCAACCGGCTCAAGCCGCATTTGCGTAAGGTTGTTCATCAGCTTACGGCCCTAAGCAAAAACGTGTGGCATTCCGATGCGACGTTCAGAGCCACAGGATCGAGTACAAAAGCCCGCCATTTTTCGAGAGCGCGTTTGGTGTCTTGTCGCGCTCGAGATAGAGCGGTGTCTTCGGTCCCAGTGACCGATCATAGATCTCGCCGTAATTGCCGACGCCTTTGATCATATCGGAGACAAAGCTGTCCGAAACATGGAAGTCCGCGCCAAACCCGCCATTTACGCCCAAGAACTTTTGAACTGAGGGATCAGCCGATTTCTGCAACTCGCTCAGGTTCGCACTGGTGATGCCCCAGTCCTCTGCCTGAAACAATGCATACAATGTCCAGGTCATCAGCTTTCGCCACTCCGGATCGTTCTGAACGACAATACCAGCGAATGGAGCGGCCCCCAGAGTTTCGGGTAGAATAATGTAGTCGGCGGGCTTCTGTGAGCTGCCGCGCCACGCGGCAAGCGCCGACTTGTCGGTGAACATGGCATTGCACCGCCCGCTGGTCAGTGCGGAGAAAAGCTTCTCGCTGCTGTCAAATGTCAGAATCTTCGTGTTCGTGATGTTGCGAGCCTTAACCTCCTGGGCAATCGTCGCTTCGCTGCCGGACCCTTGTGTGGTGCAGATTGCTGCGCCGGAGAGATCGTTGAACGATTTCACACCGGACGCTGCCGTTACCATCACACCGCCACCGTCGAAAAAGTAAGCGGGAAGAAAGTCGACGGCAAGTGCCGCTGCACGGGATGCAAACACCGAGGTATGTGCGTAGACGATGTCTACTTGGCCCGTCTGAACGGCATTGAAGCGGCTCTTGTCTGTGACCACCACGAAGTTGACTTTGTTTGGGTCGCCGAGCACGGCGGCCGCAGTAGCACGGCACAGATCAACGTCCACTCCCTCCATCTTCGAGGTTTTCGGATTGAGATAGCCGAACCCCGGGGTGGTGTTGTCAGTCCCGCAATTGAGCACGTCGCGCTGTTTGACGTTGTCGAGCACAGAAGCGTGTGCCGATGTGGCTGATGCTCCGGCGAGGGCGAGCGCGGCCGAGAGGTAAGCAATAGAGGATATTAGACGCATGTGAATTCCCCTGGTTCTGATTGATTGGCCAGTCTTGAGTCGCACTGCAAGGCGACTTCAAAGTGCCTCTCAAGAAAGTCACAGGCCCTGCGGATTGTCTATACGGCTTATCAATAATGGATATTTATCTTTTCATTTTTTGAGAATTTATGCGACTTTCCTTAGCGGATGGCGCCCACGAGTTGTTGTGGCGGTCGCGCAAAGCGCTAAACTTCCTTGGCCGCGCCTCTATCAGACGGCAATTTACAGGGTGTAGATCGCGACGGCGGTGTGCGCTTGCTGGCGCCCGGAGATGGGAACGGCGCGCATGGGATGCTATTGCCAGGAAACGCGAGTGGCCTCACCTAGAAGGTGGCGCACGGCCATCGACCTAATAGGTGAGGTCCCGGGCAGCTCCTCGCCGCCCTGGCGGCTCTCATTCCGCCGAGGTCGGGCATGGCTGCACGTGAGGCATCAGCCTATCGGGCGTAAGAGTCACCCAGGACTAGCTTCGCATATTCATTCATTTTCTGTACCGAAGGCGGCATCTTGCCTAAGGGAGACACGTGATCAGCCAGTTTCTCGATGCGCATGAGTAGCTTGCCGGCTTCCATGAAATGATGCCGGAACACCGGAACAGGCTTTGCTGCCGAGATGTAGGTGTGGGGCGCGCCGTCCAGAGTGCCTTTCGCTAGCTCGACGTTTAGCATCAAACTCAACATCATGTGCGGCGCGGTGAACCATCCGAACGTAGTGCTCCCAAGAGAATAGGCGATCACGGCTATCCGCTTTGGATCACGCACGGTAGGGTAAAACTCGACCGGTTGGATGACGTGGGGGTGATGACCTAGGAGGAGATCTATTCCCGCCTCGACCACCGCGTGGGCCGCCTTGATCTGGCTTTCTCGAGGGAAAAACTCGAACTCCCAACCCCAATGAAGTGAGCCCACGATGAAATCGCAGCCTTGCGCTTTGCAGTCCGTTATCTGGCGTTTCAAGAGTTCTAGCTCGGGAGCTACATATTTGGAGCAGAGTTTCGCGACGTGAATACGATGCCTTTCGTGCGGCGGTAGCTTGAACCTCCGGATACCGAAAGTGGCAGAAACGAACCCAATTTTGATCCCCTTGCTTGTCAGAATGGTTCCGCGGCCGTGTTCTTCAACATTTCGGGGCGTGCCAACATTGACGATGCCATCTTGCTCAAGCAGCTTCTGTGTCGTTTCCAAGCCGGCGAGATCAAGGTCAAACGTGTGATTGTTTGCGGTGTTGAGAACGGTAAAATGTTCACCGTTATGCTGCGTTAACGTCGAATATTGCTCCTTTGAGCAGCACATGGTGAATGAGCGACCGTCGCCTAAGGCTTCCTTAGCCACCTCGTCTTGCGCAACGACGGATTCATAGTTTGCAAATGAAATGTCTTTCTCAAAAAGAACGTCGGCAACAGTTGAAAACAGCACATTTTTCGATTGCTCAAGGCCTTCGGCTTGAATCAGATCGCCAGCGACACCCATTGAAACGGTGCACTCCTTCTCAAAGCCGCGAGGCAACGAGACGACAGAATTATCCCGACGATTTAACAGATCACGAGCGCCCTCCTCCGGCTTAGTGATTGGCCGGGCACTTTTATAAAACCAGTAAACCTCGTCACGAAAACCAAATTCAGCACCGTCCGTAGCGGCACCTGGAAGCGGCGCGTTCCAATAGTCGACGAGCAACGCGCCTCCAGCCGCGATCCCAATCAGATGCGCGTCCGGTCTATAGAATTTATAAGGAGTGGCAGGCAGGCTAGGCAAAATTTCATCCATCCTTGGCCTCTGATCGCTCGCTATCGAACGAGTTAGGGTGCTTGACACATCTTGTCCGCAAAGCGACGTCGGCCGGTCTCACGCACTGTAACCGTGCTCGTTGCGCCTCAAGAAGATAGCGTTCAAAACACCACAAATGCGATCGTCCGTCCATGGAACATTATCGAAAAAGGCGTATAAATATTTCGTTTTTCGAGAATTTGAAGCCCTTGCAGAGGCTGAACAAGATTTGTCTTTCCAGGCACGCTAAGGTCGGACGGAGCATGAGCGTCATACAGCGCGAAGTCGCCTCGCCGGCAGCCTGAGCAGATGGAAGCCTGTTCGCGACTTCGTGCTTCAGCTGATCCGCGAACACTACATCGACTTCGGTCCAACGCTTGCCCGCGAGAAGCTGATCGAACGGCATCAGCTCGCGGTCAGCAAGGAGACGCTCCGCAAGTGGATGACGGAGGCTGGAATCTGGACGTCGCGCCGTGAACGCAAGCAGCGGCTGCATCAGCCGCGCGGGCGACGAGACTGCTTGGGCGAGATGGTGCAGATCGACGGCTCGCATCACTGGTGGTTCGAGAACCGTGGGCCCAAAGTATCCATACGAGGAAGGCCGCAGAATTGGCTCGCGCGCAGGCGCCCTGGCTGATGTATGGTGAAGCTGTCGCTCAGGCGATGTGCTGATCCGGGGCCTTTTTGGCCTCACGCAGCCTCTTCCACGTCCACGGAAGCAGTTCGTGCAGGCGGGAGACGGGAAGATCGGCGATGCGGGCGAACACATCGGCGAGCCACACCTTTGGGTCAACCTCGTTGAGGCGGCAAGTCGTGATGACGGAGAGCATGATGGCGGCTCGATCAGCCCCACGCTGGGAACCGGCGAAGGTCCAATTTCGCCTTCCCAATGTGATACCTCTGAGCGCGCGCTCGGCGGCGTTATTGGTGAGACAAATCCGGCCATCATCCAGGAAACGGGCAAAGCCATCCCAGCGCTTCAGCATGTAATCGATCGGCTCGATGACCTCGGAGGATCTGCTGAGCGTGGTGCGCTCCCGCTTCAGCCACTCGTGCATGCCATCGAACAGCGGCTTGCTCTTTTCCTGCCGCGCGGCCAGTCGCTCTTCGGCGCTCAATCCATTGATCTGGCGCTCGATCGCGGACAGCGCGTCGTACCGCTGGACCGCCTCCAAGGCGATCGGAGAGATCGGCTTGCCTCTCCGTTTGTGATCCCCGGCACCTTTCTGGATATCGGCCAGTTCAAAGAATTTGCGCCGCGCATGCGCATGGCAAAAAGCAAAGGTGATCGGCACCGCTTTCTTTTCGGCGACGCTGAGCGGCTCGAAGCCATTGTAGCAATCGCTCTGCAGAATGCCGCCATACCCGGCCAGATGTTTCTGCGGATGCTCGCCGCGGCGGTCGCTCGACGCATAGTATATGGCCGCCGGCGCTGCCGCTCCGCCGTAGGGCCGGTCATCGCACACGTACGTCCATATTCGCCCGGTCGTGCATTTGTCTTTGGCCTGGATGGGAATGGTGGTGTCGTCGCCAAAAAGGCGCTCGGCCGCGAAGACATGCGCCTCGATCAGATCAAAGACCGGCATGAGGGCAAACGTACCAAACCCGACCTGATCGGCCAGCGTCGAGGTCGAAAGCTCGATGCCCTCGCATTTGAACCGGGTGCTCTGACGGTTGAGGGGACTATGCATGCCGAACTTGTCGAACAGGATCTCGCCAGCAGATGAGGGCCGATGAAGCCGCGCGGAGTGGCATGGAACGGCGCCGGCGGCTGGCTGATCGCCTCACAGTCACGGCAGGTAAATTTCTCCCGCCCCGTCTCGATCACTTTGAAGCGGCGCGGAACCTCCTCCAGCGTCTTGTTCACATCCTCGCCCAGCTTGGACAGCCGGGATCCGCCGCAGCAGGCGCAGGCAGTCGGAGGATCGATGACGACGCGCTCGTGTTCGATGTCTTCCGGCCATGGCTTGCGCACCGGTCGCTTGCGCATGAAGGGGCGGATATTCTGCGTCTTCGCCGCCGCGGCCTGCGCGGCAAGCTCATCCTCGGTCGCCGAGGTGACGAGTTCCTCGAGCTCCAATTCCAGCTGCTCGATCAGCCGTGCCGTGCGCTCGGAGCGCTGCCCGTACAGTTCGCGTTTCAGCTTCTCGATGCGCAGCTCGAGGTGCGCGATCAGCGCCTCGTTGTCGGACAGCATGGCCTGCGCGTTGGCGGCTTCAGCCTGCCAGTTGGCAGCATCCGCCACAGCCACATCGCGCTCAGCCAGCAGCGCCTCACGCTCGGCAAGCAGCGCCACGTAGGCGCTGGCAAGATCCGAGGGAAGATCAACCGGCTTCGAATTCATGCGCCGATTGAATCATATTCCATTGTATTTTCAACTAAAAAATGCTACCCAACCCGGGTTGGTCGCCATGTTTCCTGAGGGTTGCGCCAGTCTATTCCGGACAATAGATAACTCAGTTGCGCAGGAGATACTGTAACAGCTCCACCCTCAACTGTCGGCCATATGAAGTGTCCGCGCTCAAGTCTTTTTGTGAACAAGCATGCTCCTTGGCCATCATGCCAGATGACCTTCAACAAATTTCCGCGTTTCCCCCTGAAGCAAAACAGGTTGCCCCCAAGGGGATTGTGTTTGAGGACCTCCTGCACCCGGAGCGCCAGCGATGGAAAGCCAGATCTCATATCGGTGTAGCCCGTCGCCAACCACACACGCACGCCTTCTGTCGGGATCATCGCAGCATTTCCAGGCCCTGCAAGATCCGCATCAGGACACTTACGTCGACTGTGCGGTCAACGATCACACGCCGGCCGTTGGCACCGACGATTTCTATCCGGCCACCGGCAGACACCGCCTGGCTGGTAGCCGACACTTCGGATGGCCCGGTCCTAGATCAGTGGGGATCAATTGTCGGCGTCTCCACCGCCGTACTCGGCACAAAATTCACTGATGCAACGGGCATAGCGCCGCAGAACGTCAATTTCGCTATCCGGTCAAACGTGGTCGAACTGTTCCTGCAAAGCCGGAATATCCAGTTCGACGCCATCGATCCGACGAGCGATGACAAGCCGCTATCCACAGCCGATCTGTCGGACAAAGCCGTTCCGGCCGTCGTGCAGGTTCTCTGTCACGGTGCGCCCACAACCGTGACCGAAACAGAGAGCTCGGATAAGCCGACCGTGTCGAGAACGATGCCTCATCCGGCATTTCGCTCATTCAGCCCTGCCGATAGCTACGATGTCATGGGCTACGACCACGCGACATTGAAGGAGGTTTCGGAAGCCCAGTGAGAAAGCGCCTGTCAGGACGATCTGTCATGCAAGGCCACGACCTACAACAGGAAAGCCCCTTTCTGCTTCCTGAAGAACGATGCGAAGATCCTCGTCCGCAATGTTGATGCCGTGGCGAGCGTTCAAAGCAACATCGCGGGCAGCGTCATCTTCTCGACGTTCATCATCAGATCCGGCCGCGACATGACCGGCGGCGATTACAGCCGGATCGGAACACCAATTTCATCAGCTGCTACGTTGCCTGCGAGATGGAGAGCCAATGCAGGGCCTTCGCGTACGTCCGGAAGAAGAATGAATGCTGGCTGAAAAACCGGATCGGCTATGTCAGCACCAAGAGCGGCGTCGACCTGGGACTGAAGTAATGGCTTTGCCGATAATTGGTCTGCTATGCCTGATACCTGTGGCAGCCACATCGGATATTCGGCCGGCGATGGCCTCAATGTCATCCGGCCTTATGCAGTGGAGATCATCCGATGATACTTCCGCTCGCGCCCCTCGTTGGTCAATCCGGTTGCAACATTAAGGGCAACATCAGCGGGAAAGGCGAACGCATCTATCACCCTGAGCCCGGCCGAACTGTGTCAGGCCGCTGCTTCTATCCTTCTCGGAACCATGGGTCGCTCGGAAAACGCCATGCTTGTCGCTGTAAACGCAAGCGGCTTGCCCCATTCCCGCAGATACGCCTTTGCCGCATGAAAGTAGTCGAACGTGTTCTCGGAGCCGGCAAAGCGCAGATGAAGCAGCTTGCCGGTCGCATCGTCGATGAAGACGAGCAGGGCGCATTTGGGCCGTACGCATACGCTGAAGGCCGCCTACTGACGCGTACCTTGTGGCGTTAGTGTCCGCTTAGATTTTAAGTGGACGCTTAGCAATGAAATATCTGGCTATGGAGCAGCCGTCGAGGGTGGAAGCGAGCACGCCCGCGGCTCTGTCGCTGCCGACGGATGCCGGCCGACAGCGGAGGCGCCGCTCCTGGACGGCCGAGCAGAAGCTGGCGATCCGACGCCCTCCCAAGCAGCGCAATAGGGCAATCGCGCCGATCAGAGCGATGTGGTCGAGCTTCTCGGTTACAGAATGTCGGCCTTGGCTTCGGCGCTTAACGTCTCAAGTTGCGTTCGGTCATCGCGCCATCCTCCTTATTTTCGTTTCATATCTTGGTGCGCGGCTGTCAGATAAATCGACAGGCGCGACGCCATAGACCTAAACAGCCGGTTTGTAGCGGAGCTGCTCGGAACAACTTTTGCCATGTCACATCACTTGAGGTCGTGCGGCGTCTTCCGCAGTGCTTGAACTCGCGCGACGACGATCAGGTACTCGGTATCAGATCCAGCGGGCGTTTTTCGCTCTACGGTTATCCGCTCCGAAATATGCTGCTGGTGCCCTTTCCTGTCCGTGAGATCGAGGACCAGGAGAAATCCAAAGCGGACGCCAGTCGTGAGGTAGCCAGTCGCCTGTCCGGCGTAGCGCTTGGACAAGGCTGCGTTGTCTGGAACGTTGCCGTCCTTCTTGACCTCAACGATCGTCTTCACGCCGCGGAATTGAACGTCGATGTCGGCGCGACCACCACCGCGGTCACGCGCCTCGGCCTGGAAGGTGGGCGCTCCCCCGGTCTGCAGGAACTTCAGAAAATCCAGCTGCAGGTCATGCTCCACCGGGAGCTTGCCGCTTCTCACGAATAAATAGGAGGCAGCAGGATCGGTGCTGACACCGATGTTCGACCGGGCGTCCAAAAATTTCAGCAATAGGCCGACCAGCGACTCCACGAGCATCCGCGCGTCGAGGAAGCTCGAATAGTCCGGCTGTGCTGAAAACTGCTCGATTACCTGTTGCCAAAGTTGGGCGACCAGAACGTTGGCGTCGGCATGCATGCGGAGTTCCGAAACACCCATCTGGGCCACGGCTTCGCTGAAGCCGGCATCTTCTAGTACCTCGACCAGCCGGCTAGTGGTCGTGGCGTCGAAAGGGCGGCGATAGAGCGTGTCCTCCATCGTCCCCTTGAGGGTCTCGCGCAGCTCGACGACAGCGCCGGCTTTCCCGTGGTCGGTGTTAACCTGCAACCACTCGTCCAGCGCTTGCAGGTAGTACCTGCGTTCGCGCAGCCCGCGAATGGTGGCGTCTTGCATGGACGCATCAAGGCCGGGTGTGGATGGTCGACCAAAAACCTCGCTGCCAGGATAGAAAATCGACAGCAGCTCGTCCTCGATCACGAGTGCAACGTTCAACCAGACTTCTTTGCTCAGGGAGTGCGCCAGAGCCGCTAATTTCGTCGCCATGGACAGCCAATGAAACCGTTCCTTCGAGGACACTGCCAGCCATGAATGGGACGCGTGGCGCGCCTGTGCGAACGCCGTATACTCGATGGCCGCAGTTTCCAGTTCGGGCAGACGCTCCTTCATTTCGGCCCGGAGCCCGTCATCCCGCACTGTCAGCAGGAAGGTCGTGCAAAGCTTGTAGAGCTTTGCATCCGGACGGTGCTCGCTATTGTCGAGGGATCGTTCGAACCAGTTTTGGGCAGACCCAAGGGCCGACCAAAGTGCGTCCCCGGTGGGCGCGGCCAGCCCTTCGCGCAGCTCGGCCAACCCGATTTCCATTGACGCCTCGTCCGCGGCCACATCCAGCGTCGCCAATTGTTCGAGAAGCGACCTGAAATCCGCATCATGATAACGACGTAGAATTGCGCCAGCCACCTTGGCGACGTGACGCAGGAATTGCGGATCATCGTCCATCGACACGTCGAGGATGCTGGCCTGTAGCCTCCGCACAAGCACCGCGTTTTCCTGCGCGAGAAGCATCGCCCCCCTGAGAGCGTGGGAACGCCCCCATGGATGTTTGCTCCGATCCTCGAAGTGGGAACAGAGACCGTCCCAAGCCGGCCTTGCGAACCCGACCGGGATCTCGATCATTTCCAGACAATCGACCATCTCGGCCAATGCCGGCGCGTCGTCCGTCCACGCCAGCATCTCTACTAGTACGGACTGGACGGAGGTTTCGGATATCCATCGGCACAGCCAGCAGAAGCCATCGGCCCGGTCCACACCGGGCGCCAGCTCCCGGACCGCAGAGAGCAGTCGGTCCGCCGACATGGTGCCCGGATCACTGGATCCGCCAGCATCGGCCTGCAGCAATTCGATAAGATATTCCATGCCCCACCGGCTAGAAAACGTAGTCGTCGCCCTTAGCGTGCAGTCTATGCTCGATAGGCACAACAGCTTCCACGGAAGGACGCGCTGTCGTGCCGATGATTATCTGCACATCGCCCATCTCCGAGGCCGCCGTTGACACGCTATCGAGCATCGCCTCGAAGTCCTTGTCCACGACCTCCTCGGACGCGGGCGAGTCGATCACCATCAATCCGGGATGGCGGCCATGGCCCCGTTCCCTTGCAACCTCCACCGCAGCGAGCGCCATGGCGATCTTGATGCGCAGCCGCTCACCCATGGTCAGGTTACTGAACCATTCGGTAGCTCCACCCTGCTTGACCTTGAGGCGGCCCCCGTTATCCAGCTGCATCTCAGTTACGTTGGGCATGCCGAACTTCTGGGCCAAGACCATCACCGATTGCGAGATCTGCTTTAGGACTTCAGACTGTTTATCAGTCATCAGTTCCTTGGTGACCTCCGTGGCGGCACGAAGAATCTTGACCGCATCGTCGGTATTGCCCTCCGTGCTTGCAGCTTCGGTTCCATCACCCATGAGGTCGCGAAGTTGAGCTGCCTGCGCTTCGAGTTGGACGATCTCCAGCTCCGGATCAGGGACCTTAACGGCAAGGTCCAGCTGCAGCGCGGAAAACCGTTCCTTCGCCTTCCGCAGCTCGACTACGGCATCCTTGGCCGATTTGTCCGCGGCCTTTTGCTTGGCCCTAGCCACTTTCAGTGACGTGTCGAGTGCGTCGACCTCGTCTTTCGCCAGCTGGATGCGATCGTCCTCGAAATCGTCCGTGTGTTGAGGGATATCGTTCTTGCAAAGGAGGCAAATGCTACCGTCCCCGGCTGGCTCAGCGGCGGCCACGACGTCCTTGTACGACGCCTCGCAGGCCGGGCAGCACGACGGGCTGAGCTTGCGGAACGAATAGCCGGCTGACTGCTCGTCCTCTAATTGCTTCACCCTCCGCCGGGCATCATCGAAGCTTTCCGAAACCTTCTTCATCGACAGGTCAGCCGCTTCGAAAGCCAGGCGTGCGGATTCCGCCACCTCACGTAGCGTGAGCACCCGGTCGTCCAATTCGTCCAGTTCGATCCGCTTCCCAGCGCGACCGTCTACCTTCGTCGCGCTGGTCTTCGCGGTTTCGAGCTTGCCTTCGACCGCCTCCAATCTCTTCGCAAGCTCCTTGTCCAAGGCAGACCTGTCCGGACGGGCGGAGCGGGATTCCTCAACCTCCTTCTGCGCCGTGAGCGCCGCGCTATAGGTCGAGACCCATGGCAACCCGATGAACAGTTGCAGTAGGCGCAGCGGGATGCCGTCGATCATGACGTCGCCAAAAAGCGCCTTGGCGTTGGTGGAACTCGACAGAAACAATGCCGACGAGATCAGCGGCCAGCCATGGGCATGACCACCCGTGTTGGAATTGTGTGCATAGATAGGCGGGAAGGTCAGTTCAGCCATCATCAGCTGCTCGGTTTGGGACTTCAGCCCCTCGCCGCCCTCACCCTCGTAGAGCGCCACCCAGTTCCCGTCGCCGCCCGAACGGCTGAGGCGGGCAGTCGCTTTTACCGGGTCCTCCTCTCCGACATCCTTCCGCAATTCTGTACGGTGGAGAATGCTGTCGATCTCATAAGTAACGTCGATGATTTCCAGCCACTTCCACACGTCTGCTTTGACCCTTCCCCGGAACTCCCCCCTGATGGCGGCGTAGAGTAGGTTCAGGATCGAGGACTTGCCGCGGAGATTGCGGTCCGACATTACCGCGAACAAGCCAGTGCCGAGATTGTCCCAAGTCTCATCAAACGGCCCGTCACGGTCGGATTCGGCACGCGTACCTGCGACACGGATGCTTTTGAACCGCAAGGACTTGGCCCGGGGCGGCGTAGTCTGGGCCTGGATGTTGTATTTTTGGAGGACGGACTTGGCGACGCTCTCCTCGACGGCGGAACGTTCCGCGATGGCGCGGAGCCAGCCACCCTCGGTGGATTGGATTGGAGCGGACTTGCTCATTTCAGCTTCTCCGAAATCTCATGCAGGCGTTTCTCGACTTCCCCACGAATGCTCGGGATGAGATCGCCGTGAAGTGTTTGGCCGTAGGTGGGATGCTCATATTGCCAGTCCTTGAGCTCCGAACCGCTCTTGCCGGACGCCACCCGCATCACCAGAGCCATCCGGTCCCGGTACCACGCCAAGGTCGGATGGTCGGTCACACACTTGTCTAGGAAAGCGACGGCCTTCGAGGAGATCAGGTATTCATAGCGACGTACCTTGCCGTCCTCGCCTTTGAGCTGCATCGACTGGACGAGTCCGTAGTAGCTCAGCAGGGAAAGGGCATCCTCGATGTTCTCGTAAGCGCCCCGTTTCCACCGGACCATGCGTACGAGCCTGACGGAAGGTTCGTCAGCTTCGAAAATGCCTTCGACCTTCTCTAGAAGGTCCACATCCGCCTCGGCTTCGACCATGTCCAGCAGCGCATCAGCCAGATAGTCCGGATAGCGTACCAGGAAATCCATAGCCATTAACCGCTTTTCGGCCCTGAAGACTTTCGCGGTGTCTCCCGTAGGCTCGTCGGCATCGTTGGCGCCAGCCACCAGTATGAAGAGCAGCCGCAGGGCGTCACGGTATCTAGCACCTGCGGAAGTAGCAGCGGCGGTCGTATTCACCGACCCCGCTTCGCCTACACCATCTTCAAGCAAGTCCATGTCCGCCAACCACCCCCCTACATAGACCGAATGTATGTCAGTCCGGATAACATTCGCGAATATTCGCCGAGTGAGCAACACCTATGGATTTTGGCATGACCGCTCGCAACCGGGAGTGGCCGGTTCCAGACTGTCGGCTTCTCGGCGTTGACTCTGAATAGCTGCCGACGCGGAACAACGCTAATCGGAAACAGAGTTCGTGCTACTGGCCGTTTCGGCGCTATGATACGCGCACCAATTATTCAGTGGTGCGATTTTTTGGCCGCGTTTCGGTCATGGTCGCGCCGAGCAACGGAAGGGGCACGGCATGGGGCGCGTCAACTGGGCGAAGGTCATTCCGACCTGCGTGTTCTTCTTCGTACTGTGGCTGCTTCAAGGGCAGCTCTCCACGCTCTACGAGGCCGTTGAAGCGGCCTGCGGAGACTCCGGCTGCGGTGAGAAGATCGCGGTCGCCTACCAACTGCTGTCGCTGTCTACCCTGGCGTCGGCGGGAGGCATCGCCTGGGCGTCGTGGCGATTCAACACGGCCTTCCACAAGGACGGCAAGGCGTAATGAAGTTTCTGCTCGAACACACGCTTCGCGACTATGTCGCGCTTGGCGACGATACCACGCGCAAGCTGCTGGCGTCGGAGACGCCGCTCGTCGCTGCCATCGAGGAGTACTACCGCTTTTTTCAGAGTGAGCTCTGGACGGTGGAAGACATGAAGATGTCACCCCATCAGGCCTTCCTGTCGATGCATTCATTCATGACTTGGACCGCGGCCGTGAGGATGGCGCTGTCAGGCCATGCCGCAGCCACGTTTCCCTTGTTCCGGACGGCGCTGGAGGCAGCCTGCTACGCATACCTGATGAAGGATGACGAGGACTTGGAAAAGGTCTGGTCAGATCGCCACGCCAGCCCGGAAGCGCTGAAGAAAAGCCGCAGGGCCTTCACTTCTGCTGTGAAAGAAGCTGCGGCCCGGATCGATGCCGGGACCTTCCCGCCTAGATTCGAGAAGTGGATAATGGAGGCCTACGACGAGGCCATCGACCATGGCGCCCACCCGAACCCGAAATCGATCTACCGTCACATCAATCCGCCGAAGGACGAAGGTGACTACGTGATCGTCAACCTGACGGGCATCTACGATGCCGAGAACACCGAGACGCTGCGGATGCTGGTCGCTTGTCTCGATTACGGCCTAGTGATCGCGTGCGTACTGGCGCGCGGCCTAAAGGAGGTGCCCGATGACCTCAACGCGAACCTGGATAGACTGAACCAGCTGAAGGAGAAGCTCTCCGGCGAGTTGTTTCCGGCTTCCGGATCATTCGATCCCGCTGTAATGGCGGCGACGCGGTCCTGTCGACCGGGATGTGTGTGACGGACGTTCATTGATGATCGGCACGGCTGACAGCGCAGCCGCCGAGTGCAGTCGCCGCAAGCGTCGAGGCGACGACTGCGCTGGCGGAGTGGAACAGCAAGGCGTGGTGGTTGATCCTGGTCGTGGCGAACTCTCCATTTGCTCCGAAGGCTATCGAAACGGTGACGCAACACGATCAAACCTCAACACGCCGGTTTGCGCATTCGTGTCAGGATGGAAGGGTCCGATGTCAGCCGATAGCAACTGCGGCTGGGCGATGCTCAGCGCCGCATCTCGGACAGGATGCCTCGCTCTGCAAGCCGCGGTGGAAGCTTGGATCAGGGCAGGTTTGTTGCGGCCGGGGCGCTTCCATTGAGGCCGTGAAACCTGTGCATCCTCAGTGCGGCGGGGAGCGCCAGCCGACAAGCCTGCGCTCGGCCGCCATCCTACGGCCGACGCTGGCGACGTCGGCTCCTGGGGCTGCGGGCGAAGACCGTATCTAGCGGTCTGGTATAGGAGAAAATTACTTGGCTCGTTCGAAAGAGAAGCAATTGATTATCTACAGGAAAAACGTCGGATGGAGCTGAGGCTGTGGTCAACGTTCCAAGATTGGTCGAGACTTCAGAATCGGATATGGCTTCAAAGAACATCTGTGCCATCCGTCCGTCCGAGATATCGACGGCGTAAGGCGTGAGGCATTGCTTGTCTTCGACGTTCGTGACGCAACTTACCAGTCGATTTGAATGGGCCACAAAGCGCATCCCAGATCCGCGAGCTGGCGGAGTGGTGAAGGAGATGAAAAGGCATGGCTAGATGCACTGCACCAGTAAGGGGCCATCGCTCATCGGCCGCCGCAGCCGACTGTCCTGCATGCGGGAGTCGCTATAGCCGCTTCAGCGGTTACGGCGGGTATGGCGGCGGCTACAGCAGCCACGGATCATACTCGTCCCCTTCATACTCCTCAGGAAGCAGCAGCGGTCGGAGCAGTGTCGGGTCGGGGCGCCGCACCGCAAAGCCACGCTGGTCGGGAGCAGGTTCGGCTGTGTGGTACACGCCTGAACAAGTGCAGGCGCTCACGCCGGTTCGAGAAAACGTGGAGAACCTAGCGGCCTCGCAGCCTGACCTTCGAGACGTGTTTCTCTGTCACGCGTGGGATGACAGGCAGGGCTCCGCCAAAGAACTGCATGATCTGCTCGAAGCGCGCGGTGTCCGCGTGTGGTTCAGCGAGAAGGACCTTGGCCTCGGGGTGCCGATGATGCGGGCGATCGACAAGGGCTTGGTGAATTCGCGCGTCGGTATCGTTTTGGTGACCCCCGCTATGTTGCGACGCCTCCCTTCAGAAGGCATCGCAGACAAAGAGCTTTCGGCGCTCCTCCGGCGTGAGCGGCTCGTCCCGGTTGTTCACGGAACGACCTATGAAGAGCTTGAGCAAGTCAGCCTCCTGCTCGCCTCCCGAGCCGGGCTGAGCACTGCCGAAGAGTCGATGGCGGAAGTCGCGGCCAAAATCGCCGAACTGGTCGCTACTTAGTCGCGCCGGGTTTCAAACCGAAGGCTGAACGATGTTTTTCGGCGAATACCGCAGGTTTTCTGTGGCGACTTGGCTTCCTCCTACACTTCGACAAATTCGAAAGCGAGTGTCTGCTTTCGCGGGCTCCATCTCCGAGCCTTAATGCCCGATTACAGGCGCATTGCTGCCGCATCCGCTACGAGGATGGGGAAGGACATGCAGTGCGCTGGATGGCATCAGGACACTGTTCACTTGCTATGCGTTGAAATGTGCATATATTGTGCGTACGAAAGGTCGGAGAATTGTCATGACCCACGCAGCACCTTCCACGGTTATCTCGGGCTTTGTCGATAGCCTGCAGGAGCCGCGCACACCCTATATCTCGCCGAAGCGCCTGTCGGAGGCGCTGGGCGTGAAGGTTGCCAATTTGGCCCAGTTGACCGGCGTCCACCGCAACACGCTTCGTAATCCGTCATCGGAGCGCTTGCAGGGTCGGATGCGCGAAATGGTGAAGGTGATCTCGGCCGCGACGGAACTCACCGGCGACGTGGACAAGGCGATCTACTGGTATCGCAACGAACCGATCGCCGACTATGGCCATCGCACGGCGGCCGAGCTCGTCGCCGATAGCCAGGTCGAAGCAGTCCTGGCCTTCATCCGCGATCTCGAGAACGGGGCGCGCGGGTGAAGGTCACTCGCGTCGGGCCGGACGAAATCTTCCATCGCTATCTGACTCCCAAATGGGCTTTCCTGCCCACCAGCGGTGCGGGCGCGGCGATCGATGGCGGGCGCTTCAATCGGCCGGGCGTAGAGGCGCTCTATCTGTCCCGTTCGCCGCAGACAGCGCTCGATGAATACAGGCAGGGCGCCAGCATTGTTCCGCCAGCCACCCTTGCCGCCTACAAGATCACGCTTGCCGAAGTCGCCGATCTGTCGCAGGGATTCGACCCGGACGTCTGGGACGACGCCTGGCAGGAATGGGATTGTGCCTGGCGCCACATCGCTCGCATCGACAAGAAGATGCCGCCATCGTGGAAGCTCGCGGACACGGTCATCACGACCGGGCTGCGCGGCATCCTGTTTCCGTCGCTGCGTCATGCCGGCGGCACCAACCTGGTGGTCTTTTCGGCCAATCTTGTCGACGGCGATCATGTCGAGGTTCACGATCCCGATCACCGGTTGCCGCAAGACCAATCGTCCTGGTCCTGAGTTACGTCTGTCTCCATAGTCGCAACGCGACAACGGTCCGCTCAGGGGTCCTGGTCCTCAACGACATCACTCTCGCCGTCCGCATTAGCCAACCCGGCTAGAATCCCGCCGGCGAGCAGCTTTTCCTTCGACAGCAGGCCGGCGTCCTCGAGCGCCTCGAAATCCGGCAGCTGGCGCAGCGTGTCGAGCCCGAATTGCGAGAGAAAGTTTTTGGTCGTCACATAGGTATAAGGCGCGCCCGGCTGCGGCGAGCGCGGTCCCGACGCGATCAGCTCCTGCGCGCGCAGCACGCCGATCAGATCGCGCGACACCTCCTTGCCGAAGAAGCTTGACAACTCGCCCCGGGTGATCGGCTGGAAATAGGCAATGCACATCAGCACGAGGGCCTCCGCCTGCGATAATTCTTTCGCCTCCTGCCCGGCTGTGCCAAATGCACTGCGGATGGCGTCGCCAAAAGCCTTTTTGGTCCGGTGCTGCCAACCGCCGGCGACCGCGACCAGTTCGTAAGGGCGGCCGGCGAGCTCGGTGCGGATGTCGTCGATGATCAGCTCGACGTTGCAGTTCTTTCCCACCACCCGCGCCAGCACACTCCGTGTCACCGGTTCATTTGCCGCAAAGATCACCGCTTCGACGCGGCCCATCCATTCGCGCCAGCGCAGCTCCGGCGGCAGGTGGTCCAGTTCCGTGTCCAGCAAAGCCGGCTGGCCGTTCGGCTTGCGGCGGGCGGACGCTTCGCTCATCGCTAAAGTCCAAAAAGCCGGAAGCTGGTGCGCCCCGAAAGCTCGCGCACCGCCTCGAGCTGTTGCAGCCGTTCGAACAGGCGCCGCGCCGCAAACCGCGACAGGTTCTTTGTCACGAGCGAGCCGGAAACGGCATCTTCATTCAGCAGCAAAACAATCACATCGCCAGCGCCCTTGGCGCGCAGTTTCGGCGCCACCGCCAGGAGTTTTTCGGCGCGGCGCGACAACTCGGCCGCCAGCCGGCAGGCCTCCGCCGCCGCTTGGACCAGGGCGACGCAGACCGCACGCTCGAAACTTTTTTCGCCCGGCCGAATTCTTTTGCCGCCAACTTCAGCGCGGGAGGCTGGCGAAAAAACCTGGGTCATGAGCAGCGGCAACGGCCGCGGCCAGCGCAAGCTTTGCGCCAGCACCAAGTCGGCGAGCCACCAGGCAAAAAGCTCGGCATCGGGCCGCATGGCGACGACGCGGGCGGCGATCGCCGCGGCGACGAACGGCGCCGACCGCTGCGATACCGCGAGTTTTTCGATCTGCGTGCAAAGGTCGGCGAGCGCATCGCCGTCCCAATGGAACCCAAGCTGGTCGAGTATGTTCTCGAGCCGGTCGGGCGTAGCGGCGGGCGGCTGCATGGCCAACTGCCGCCAGGCGCTAAAAACGGCGCCGGCGGGACCGGGATCAGCACCTGAGGGACGCAAATGCCAGGCATCGCGCAAGGCGGCCTCATCCTCGGCGCGGCCGGCGAGCCGCATGCTGGCGGCCGCACAGCGGAGCGCCAGCCGCTGCCGCCAAGCCCCGGCCCAACTGGCTTGCGCGCGGGCGATCGTATCGAGGGCACCCAGTGCGGCGCCGGCCCGGAAGGCGGCGTCGCCATCGCTCGGCGCGCCGGCGCTTGCGAGCGCCCAGGCCGGAACAGATGGCGGCGCAGAGGAGCTGGCGGTCGCGGGATCGAGGCGAATCATGCTTTCGAGGGTAAATCGCGCGTGCGCTTTGCGCCATCAATTTCAGCCCGAAACGCACAGCGTGTCGGCGCAGCAAAATGAATGATAATGTTGCATTATCAGTCGTTTTGTTCTTTATAGGAGAAATGGCCTCTCACGTCGCTCAAAACCCGCAAAAACGTACTCGGCGCGGCTCCGCTCGACCACAGGAAATGGCGCCGCCTGTCGATCGGGAACGTGTCAACCAGAACGTGGCTGCAGGCTCGGCCGAGCCCGACGCCACGTTCGTCGACGACATGCCCGACATCATCGACGTCGTCCTGGAGATGGGCCGCGCGCCACAAGAGCCGGCGGCGGAAGAGGCCGATGCCCTCCGCTATGGCTCCCAGCCCTTCGGGCGTTCGCCATCCTTCGAAAGGTCCACCGGACCTTCCGATTCGCCTGAAGGCGAACCGGACGCTCACCGTTCGGAGTTCGGAAAGCCAAATCGTTGGCTTTCCGCCGGCGATGCCGACCACCCCTCACCCCCTCCCCTTCCGGTCGTCTCGACCGAGCGCCCGCCGGCGCATCTCGACGCACTGGCCGATCGCGCGCGCGACTATGTCGAGGCGGCGAGCTCCGCCAACACCCGCCGCGCCTACGCGTCCGACTGGAAGCATTTTTGCGCCTGGGCCCGCCGGCAGCATCTCGACGTGTTGCCGCCCGATCCGCAGCTGGTCGGCCTCTACATCACGGCTCAAGCCTCCGGAAAGGCAACCGGGGACAAGAAGCCAAACTCGGTGTCGACGATCGAGCGCCGGCTCTCCTCGCTGACCTGGAACTATGCGCAGCGCGGCCAGCCGCTCGACAGGAAGGACCGCCACATCGCCACCGTCATGGCCGGCATCCGCAACACTCACGCCGCCCCACCCCGGCAGAAGGAGGCGGTGTTGCCCGAGGATCTGATCGCCATGCTGGAAACGCTCGACCGCGGCACGTTGCGCGGCCTGCGGGACCGGGCCATGCTGCTGCTCGGTTTTGCCGGCGGCCTGCGCCGCTCGGAAATCGTCGGCCTCGATGTTTCGCGCGACCAGACCGAAGACGGCCGCGGCTGGGTCGAATTCTTCCCCGACAAGGGCGTTCTGGTCACCTTGCGCGGCAAGACTGGCTGGCGCGAGGTCGAAGTTGGGCGCGGCTCGTCCGATGCGAGCTGCCCGGTCGTGGCGGTGCAGACCTGGCTCAAGCTAGCACGCATCGGACACGGGCCGCTCTTCCGAAGAGTGACAGGGCAAGGCAAAAAAATCGGAGCCGATCGGCTCAACGATCAGGAGGTCGCCCGCCTTGTCAAGCGCACCGCGCTCGCCGCCGGCGTGCGTGGCGATCTGCCGGAAGGCCAGCGCGGCATGATGTTTGCCGGCCACTCGCTGCGCGCCGGCCTGGCCTCCTCGGCCGAGGTCGACGAACGCTATGTGCAGAAGCAGCTTGGCCATGCCTCGGCCGAAATGACCCGCAAATATCAGCGCAGACGCGATCGCTTCCGTGTCAATCTCACCAAGGCAAGCGGACTGTAGGGACAATTTGGCCCCCTCCCCTGCCCGACCACAAGACCGTCCGTCCGGACGGTTAGCTCAGCGGTTCGGGGTTATCAGTTTCAATGATGGAAAATAGGTGCGATAGCGGCCGATGTCGCGGGTCAGCAGCGGCAGCCCGTTGACGGCGGCATGGGCGCCGATGAAGAAGTCGGGTAGCACGCCGGTGCGCGATCCGCCCGACTTGCGATATTGCGTGAATACCTTTCCAGCAAGAAACAGGGCAGCGCGCGGCATCGGAGCGAGGTCGAGACCCGCCTCATCGACAAACGCGTCGAGATCCTCAATGCGCTCATATCGAACGGCAAGCTCGGCATAGACTGCGTCGTTGATCAGTAGAGGCCCATCGAGGCTCGCCGCCTCAAGCTGACCGATCGACCAATCCGCCCACTTCGGATCATCGGTGACAAGGTCGAGCAGAACGTTGGTGTCGACCAGCGTCACGCTTCGCCACGCGTCAATGCCATGATCGCATTGGTGTCGAGCCCCTTGCCGGCATGACCCCGCAATTTTGCGAAGCGACTCGCGGGCTGCTTTTTGTCAGAGCGCGCCAGCACGACACTACCATCGGCCGCACGGTGGAAATCAACTTTGCTGCCGGGAATAATACCGAGAAAATCGCGGACGGGCTTCGGGATGGTCACCTGGCCCTTGGCTGTGACTGTCGTAGCCATGTTTGCACCTTTGTAATACCGGATCTACAGAAGGTATTACCTCAGACGTTAAATTTCAATCCCAAGCTAATCGAAATCACCAAAGAGCGCAGCGGCCTATACGCACGGCACTCGCCGCCGGCGCCGGTGGCGACCTGACGAAAGGCGTATGACGCGCGAAGACCAGGGCCCGCGCGATCGGTTCCGCGTCAATTTCATCAAGGCGAACGGATTGTAGAAGAAGGCTCCTCCCCCTTACTCAGTCAGGCCGGCACCAAATTGGCATGCGCGCCGAAAGTCCAACAGCTGTTCGCCACCGAGCCCTACCGCTAGGACAACTGGTCTTTCGGCAATCGTCCACTCGGGTCGAACACCGTCACCTTATGCGGCGATGACGGACCCCAGTCCCAAAGCACGAGGTTGCGATCGTCTGTTTCGGCGCCTGGTGCAAAGCTCGGCACCAGAATGCCGGCAATACCCTGGGATCGCAGCCGGTCATAGACGGACCAAGACGCCGGGCGCTCTCCGTCGCTGAGCGCCGTCGCCCAGGCGCAGGCCATGTCCACGAGCGCGATAGAAGATTCTCCCTTCGCCTCGTCCGTCGTCAGATCCGTGATGTCATCGCAGTCGATCTCATAGGAACACAGCACGCAAGGATCGATCCGGTGCGCGAACCCCTGGTTGGCTTCCTTGACCGCTGTCATGATGGTCAGCGCCAAATAGAGCGCTGGCACGCCCTTGGGATTAAATCGCGCACCTCTGATCGCCGCCCCTTCGCCGGAAGTCGGCTTGAATGCCCAACTTGGATCGTGTGCGCGGTAGCAGGTTCCAACGAACCTCAAGTGAAACCACCAACGGCCATGTGATCGAGATAATCACGGACCGCAGCGGCCTTGCCTTCCTTCACCAGCGCTTCAGCAGTGCGTCCGCCAAATGCAGGAAGCGGCTGAGCTCGATACCAAGCCATCGCCTGCTCCTTGCCGCCCGCCCAATCCGTCACACGACTGATGATCTCAAGCATTTCCCGCAGACGCCCCTGTGTCTTAACCGCAGCGCTGCGCTCTGAGCGATAAAGGGTCTCGCGAGCAAGACCGGCGGTCTGGGCCAACTGACCCTTGGACATGCCAAAACCGTCCGCGACCTGCTCGATCGCAATCTTCCCATTCCGGTCCATATAGGACAAGATGAGAGGTCCATTCTGCTCGGGGATCTTGAGTGCATGGGCCACAGAATTCATCCTACCATATTGAGAGTCATATTTCTTGTGCAAAAGATATGGCAGTTCTCGGCACCTTTCAAGCTTAGGACCGAACCATTCAAGCGTCACCGCCCTAGCACGCACGCGGATCAAGCTGACCGTGCGCGCGCTTATGTCGAAGCAGCGAGTTCGGCAAACACCCGTCGCGCCTATACCGCCAGCTAGAAGCATCTTTTGAGCCCGGTGCCGGCGTCAGCGATTTGATCCGCAGCCACCAGACCCACGTCGGCCTCTACATCACGGCCCAGGCCTCGGCATCGGCAAGCGACACAAGTCGGCGTCGACCATCGAGTGCTGCCTGTCGTCGCTGACCTGGCACAATACGCAACGCGGTCGGGCGTTCGACCGAGGCTTCGATACGCCGCCGCAGTTGAAGGCCTTTCTCGGCCTTGTCCCGGGGGAACGGTCAACCGGGACACGGTTCGCCGGTCGAGCCGTACGCTCGCCGGCAATCGACGCGCCCGCCGCGCCCTGGTCGACGCGGCATGGACTTGCCGCTACCCCGCCAGGATCAGCGAGGCCCTGAGGGCCCGGGTCGAGGGTTGCCCAAGGCTGTCCGCAACTTTGCCTGGAAGGGGCAGGTCTGGCTTTGCGCCCGCTATTGCCGCCTCAGCGCCGCCGGCAAGAAGCCGCCGGTGGTCGTGGCGGCGATCGCACGCGAGATGGCCGCCTTCTTGTGGGATCGGCCGGGAGGTCGCGCCGTCATAGCCGGTCTCGACCCAACCCGCTGCGCAGTGCTGGGGGTGGGGCCACGGTGGGGAACTCCGTCGCAAGTTATGTGGCCGAGCCGATGCGCTTGACGTCCGCCTTCTAGACCGAGGACAGCCCCGAGACGAAGACACGGAAGGCCGGTGCCCAACCCGCGGATGAGAGTCTGATCAACCGTCGTCTCTGAGCTCACCCCCCAGCCCTGTGCGGCTTCGGCCGATCCGATTGCTGCGCTAACCTGCCAAGCAGGTGAGCCTTCTTGCCTTCAACTTGACGCGGAACATGAGAATCTAATTAAGGATTGTAGGGTCCGGTTCGTCCCCAGCCGCGGGTGACTGTGGAAGCGCCAACCCACCCGAGGGCCACATGCCCAACCATAAAGTTGATGGTGTCTAGGTGGCGCCGTGCAAGCCTCCAACTGGAAGACTGTTCCCAGCTGGGAACTCAAAGTACGGGCGGACGAGTTGTGCGAGAAGTTTGGTTCTCGATACGTCATCAGGATCCTTCGCCAACACTTGGACTAGACACAGAGGGAAGTTGCCTGGCGACTGCAGCAGCCTCTTGCTTGCCTCATCGTCGACGCACCGGAGGAGGGTGCGCGTGGACAGGGCGCCCACGTGCCAAACGGTGTCGATTGCTGGCAAATCGCATGTGACGGCTGGGGCGACAAATCCTAGCCATTGAATTGCCATTCGCGGGAACCTCTCGGCCCGGGAAAGAATGCCTCGTGGCGGGAAGGGGGCTGTGGGGCGCCTAACTGGCCAGCCTGGCGGGGCGATCACGAAGGGACATCGGAAGAGCGTGGCATGGCCGGCACCATAACATAACCGATCGTTGCCGACGCGAATAACTGCGCGAGCTCCGCGCCTGGCGTCACAACGGGGAATTTCGCCGACGCGCCAATGTGGGGGTCTCTCCGGGCGCCGAAAGCTGCCTGCGCTGTTGTAGGTCGCTCGCCGCCGAACGCGGGAAGCTAGAGGCCAACAGAGACACCGACGTCGAGTGCAACTTTGAGGTACAGGAAGCCAGCGATCACGAAAAGTTCCCAGCTGGGAACTGCCCGTGCGTCCATTTGCCCGAATACTCCGAATCGGGCATAAGCCCAGTAACGGAAAAACCGCGTAATTCGAAAAGTTGGCGTAGTTGGCGTGGCGTTAACGGCTTGTTAACCACAGTCGCTATCATTGTGGCTGGGTGCAAGAGGAGAATCTGGGTGACGCGGCATCTAAGTAGCCTTCAATTCATGAATACCTTTTCGACGAAACTCGAGAAGGCACTCAACAATCTTTCGCTGGCTCAGTATCCTCCTGACGCGGTTCGTACGATGCGCAAATTCACTTCGACCGAAGTGGCGGCATTGCTGGGGGTGACCGAAGCTTACATAAGACAGGTTTCCTTGAAAGGGCAGGGACCCGAGCCAGAAACAACAACCACCGGAAAGCGCCTATATTCCGTGGGGCAGGTGCTTGAGCTTCGGATGCATCTGGCGGAAAAGGCGCGAAAGAAGTGGATCAATCCTCGTCGCGTTGATGGCGAAGATTGCCAGATCATCGCGATCACCAACTTCAAAGGCGGATCGTCCAAGACAGCGACCACTATTCACTTGGGTCACTGGCTGGCACTTCGTGGGTATCGCGTTCTCGCAGTCGACATGGATCCTCAGGCCTCGTTAACCAGTCTGCAAGGAGCATTACCCGGATTTGACTACCGAGAAGGTGACACGCTTTACTCGGCGATCCGGTTTGATGATCCGGTGCCAACAGAAAAAATTGTGCATCAGACACATGTCATCGGATTCGACGTCATCTGCGCCGGTCTTGAGCTGACAGAATTCGAAACCGCCGTTACCCTTGAGATGCGCAAGAGCGGTGGAACGAGTTTCCTTCTTCGAGTGTCACAGGCGCTAGAACAGATCGTTGATCGCTACGACATCGTGCTTCTCGACTGCGCGCCGTCACTCAATTTCCTGACGCTTTCCTCGCTCACGGCCGCCACCGGGGTCCTCATCCCAGTTCCGGCTCACATGCTCGATGTCGATTCCACAGGCAAGTTTTTGGAGCTGGCCGCGTCTTATATGCAAATCCTGGATGAGGCTGGTGCAGGTGCGCGTTGGGATTTCGCCAAGTTCCTCATCACCAAATTTGAGGCGAACGACCACCCGCAAGCCAACATGCAGGCCCTAATGCGTCAAGTTTTTGGCGAGGATCTACTTCTGAATTCAGTCTCCAAATCAACTGCGGTTGCCGACGCTCTCACTTGGAAGCAGAGCCTCTACGAAGTGCAACGATCGAGGTTCTCCGCACCTAAAACCTATGATCGTGCAATCGAATCGATCAATGCCGCGAACGCGGAAATAGAAAGCCTCATCACAACGGCATGGAGGCGTGAACAGTGAGCCGCAAAGATTCTAAGGGCATGTTTGCTGCTGTTTTGGGGCAACTTGGGGAGGATTCGGAGGAGGGCCTCAGCCGTCGCACGTCATCCCCACACCTGATGAAGGTAGCGGCTGGTGTTCGCCAAATGCAAGAGCGTAGCGATATCGCCGACAAGTTATTGAAGTCAGGCGAACAAATCATTGAACTCGATCCCGACAAAATACGGCCGTCATCTATCACCGATCGGTATGATGACGCTTACGAGATTTCCGCCATTGCTGAAATCACAGAATCCATGCGGGAGCGCGGTCAAATTGTGCCCGGATTGGTTCGACCAGTACAAGGCAAGGATGGCGAGTTTCAAATCGTCTATGGTCGCAGAAGGCTAGCGGCAGCTAAGCAGCTTGGGATCGGGTTCAAAGCGGCCGTCCGCGATCTGACTGATGAACAAGCAGTCATTTTCCAAGGGGAAGAAAACACAGCTCGAGAGGATCTTTCATACATCGAAAAATGCGCTTTTGCGCTTGCGCAACAGGAAGCAGGATACAAACGGGATACCATCTGCGCTTCGTTGTCGACCGGAAAATCGCACGTCTCCGAGATGATCAAAATCGCCTCCTCGGTCGACAAGGAGATACTGCAATCGATTGGTAAAGCCCCCGGGATTGGTCGAGGACGATGGCAGGAATTCTCAAACCGCTATTCCGTCGACGGCTCACTCGCGAAAGCCTTCGATCTTACTCACAAAAACAAATTCCGCGAGGCAACGTCCGATGACAGATTCATCATGCTGCTTGAGACGCTGCCGTCGGATACCAATCCGATTAAAGGACCTGCGGCTCCGACGAAGCCATCAAAGCCCATGATTGCTATGAAATCCTGGGCTGCTCCAGATAAAACGGTCAGCGTCAGCCTCAAAGACAACGGAAAAACTACCATGATTGCCGTGGGAGAGGCCGAAGGATCGCGTTTCGCAGCGTTTATCGCCGGACAACTGGACGACCTGTTTGAGGCCTTTCGGAAGTCCACCACGAAACAAGGAGTCTGAAACCGCAAAAGAAAAAGGCCCCCGAACGGCAAGCCGTGGAAGCCTCTCTCTGAACTAAGCACTCCGAGAATCGCATCTCCACGAATCACTGTCAAGAGTCATTGGCGTCGTTTTGGCGAGCAGATTTCTTTTGCCTAATCGAGGGTGAAAGAAAATGGAGACGGGTATTGCAACGACGCCCTTTGGGCGGCGGCCGATGTCGCTTGCCATGCTGGCAGCGCAAAACGATTCACGTGAAATCCCCAAGGGCAGGGTCGTCGACAAGTGGCAGATCTACCGCAATCTCTGCGAAGGCAAGAGCATCGTCGGCATCGGCGATCGTGCTCTGGCCGTCCTGAATGCGTTGTTATCGTTCTATCCTGACAGTGAGTTGAGTGAGGAAAACGACCTCATCGTCTTTCCCTCGAACGCTCAGCTGTCGCTCAGAGCGCACGGAATGCCTGATGCCACGCTCAGGCGCCACCTGGCGGCTCTTGTGGACTGCGGGCTGATCATCCGTCGGGATAGCCCGAACGGCAAGCGTTACGCCCGCAAGGGCAGAGGAGGGGAGATCGAGGAAGCATTTGGCTTCTCCCTGGCACCGCTGCTGGCCCGTGCTTACGAGTTCGAGGCGGCCGCCGAGCGTGTTCGCGCCGACAACAGGGCGCTCAGGCTTATGCGGGAGCGGGTCACCTTGCACCGCCGCGACATCCACAAGCTGATAGAGGCGGCTCTTGACGAAGACGTCCCTGGCCACTGGGGAGGCCTGTGGAAGCGCTTCCGCGGCGTTGTGGGGGCAATTCCGCGCCGAGCCTGCATTGCCGAGCTCGAGCCGATTGTCTCGGATCTCGCGGAATTACACGAGGAAGTGACTAAGCTGCTGGACAATCATATGAAATCCGCGATTCCGAGCGGCAATGACTCTCAAAACGAGCGGCAGCAATCTGATTCAAATACCGACTCTATTTTTGAATTTGAACCTGCTTTAGAGAAAAGCGGGGCGCCGGCCGAGCCAAGGACGAGAACCGCAGAGCCCCTGAAGGCCTTTCCGCTTGGGCTTGTGCTGAAAGCCTGCCCGGAAATTGTGGACTATGCCGTCGACGGGATCAGCAACTGGCGCGATCTCATGATCACCGCCGCCCAGGTGCGGGGTTACCTTGGTGTCTCGCCATCTGCATATGAGGAGGCCTGCCATGCGATGGGCCAGGAAACCGCTGCGATCGTGATTGCCTGTATCCTGCAACGTGCTCAGCACATCAATTCCGCCGGCGGCTATCTGCGCGTGCTGACTGACAAGGCGAGGGCGGGGGCGTTTTCGGTCGGGCCGATGCTGATGGCGGCACTGAAGGCGAATGGCGTAACGGCGAGGATGGCAGGATGACGATCGCCAATCCCACAGACGGTGTGCAGGCGATGCGCAATTGCCTTCATTACGTCGACAACGATCGACAGTGGCGTGTGCGCAGGCCGGCCGATGGGGCCGGCTTAGTTCCGTCGGGGGAAGACCAAAATGGGAACGCAGTGGGAACGAGTCAAGCTGACACGTCACTCGGGCAGACCAGGATCGAAGTGCACAATCGCGTCGAGGATTGTGCGGTAGATGCTGTCCACCTCCTCATCGATTTCGCTCCGCTTGATGCCGAGGGCCTTGGCGCCGGCGATGAGCTTGTGGGTCAGTTCGTCAACTGAGATGACATCCGCGTGGGTCGTCTCAGGAACGTTATTCGCTAGCGTTAAAAAAAGTTGATGCCCCATGTGCTCAATCCGGCATGAGACGCCGGGAGGTACTAGGTTCCGCTTAAGTCCGGCCCAGTCAGTTGGAGGCGCCCCGCCTAAAAATCTCAAGCTTCTCGCTGTAAGAGAGCCGTACCTTCTCACCGCATCGTTCGCATGTGAATATCGCGACGGACTTGACCCAGGAGCCCTTCCTAACCAGCTTGGCTCTGCAGCTTGGACATTGCAGGGTCAGATCCTTGTCGAGCAGGCGATTAAATAAACTCATTCCATCCCTCTCCCAAGATGAAATGGTCATGCAAGATGGGTGCCAGAACGGGCGTCCTGAAACGCCACATACGCTGGCGAGATCGGCTCCATCGATTGACGGCGTGGCCGCGGTCCTATGTTGTGACCTCGCGGCGGACCTGGGAGGGTCGGTTTGGCCGGTGCGGAGGCGCGGCATATCGCGTCCCAGTCCGCGGCCGGCGGTCTGCTTGGCGAAAGGCTGCCTTTCTCGGTATCAAACCGACATTTGAATCCTTCTGAGCACCGCATTAGATTCGACTGGTTAAAATTGTAGCTATTGGGAGGTAGCTATGATCGAAAGCCGTACAGACGTCGCGCGTGCGATGATAGACGCCAGCTTCGTCTCGCAGCGTCGCTCTTTAAGTGACATCGCCTCAATTCGTCGCGATCTAGACCAATCCCGCCGTGCAATCGCAGCATCACGCGACCTTCTAAAGCGGTTACGCCAGCGCAAGGCGGACGAGGCGCCCAGGGAGGCTGAGAAGCACCGAGTGTCCGCGTTCCATGCAGACATTGTCCGGTCTGTATTTCGAAATTTGGTCTCGGAAACTGACGTGCCCGAGTGTGAATGGCGCAACCTGGCTAGGAGCCTCATCTTCGAGCTCACCGGGTGCGAGTGCGTTGACGCAGTCTTGCTGGATTGGGTCATTAGAAAGTAACGGACGGAACAATCGCCACGCCGCTTTATTCGGGGCGCATCATTTTTGTGGTGATTCATCCTATGGGGAAGAAGGCCAAGCACAAAGCAAAGTAGGTGACTGAAATCCCGATGGAGAGGCGAGCTTGAAAACGGAAGCCGCCTACTATGCTCGCAAGTGCGGTATCACGACAGATGAAGCCGCCAAGATCTTTCGGAAGCCCACGCGCCAAAGCTCACCATCGTCCCAAAAGAACGCCAGCCATCGGGGTCCACAAAGGAAAAGCCCCGGTGCTTTGGTCAGCACCGGGGCTTTTGACACGTACGAGCTACTCGGCATGTCGGCATGTACGACGTAGTAGTGGGCCCGGCGGTTGAGGGGGGCTCATCGCCGAGCCTGACTGGCGGGGGGGTAAGGGGGGACATCGCCAGCTTACACGAAGCTAGCATTGTCGTTGCCGGCGCGGCGTCATTCAAACAGAGGAGGCGTCTCGGCCTGCTCAAGCACATCTACCCTGCCACACAGTTGTAGTTGGCCCGCCGCCGCGCATGAGCACCGCTGCCTCGCGGTTGGCTGCGTAGGAGCTGGAGCGCTTGGTAATGGATCGCAGCCAGCATCACGGCACAGTTGCACTATGCTGTTGATTGCCCGGTCGCAACTTGCGCCGGCAACCCGCCAGATGAGGCGGTTTTTATTGGCCGCAATATGCTCGCTGCTCCGGACTGCAAATTCAAATTACTGGATTGGCCAAAAGAGCGGGAGCGGCTCCCCTGTTTAGTGTCAGGCCATTCGGTACGCCATTTACCGTCGACGCCTTGGACTAGAACTTCCGCCTCGTGGCCTTGTTCGGTAGCGCGTATCGCCGCTTTGACCGCAGCTAGAACTGCGGAGCCGTGGGACTCATAAGGATAATCCTGGCCGTCGTAACGGACGTTCCAACGGTCTGCGTTCTTCGCGACATGGTATTTGGCATTCGCCATAAGCGCCGTCCCCAAGGTTCGGCAGCAAGAAAGCATTAACCAACCTCCCCGGCAAGAAAAGCTTTCGCCGGCGAGGGCGCTCGCGAGACACACCCGTCGGGCCGAGCCGCAAAGTTTCACACGAACTGAGGATTGGAGGCGAATCGCCATTCGCTATCCAACGACTGCCCACACCTTCCTCTGGGCAATCTGCATGCAGCCGCCGCCCTTTTCTGCCTTATAAGCGATAGGTCCTGAGCCGATTGAGATCGGCTTTTGTCGCAGGTGTCGTTGTGCGCACCGATGTGCCGGCGCTCTGCCGCGATTTTCCCAGACCCTCCGCGCGACGTGCGCAGACTACGACTTATCCTGGGCGCTCTGGGTTTTGACCAACCGATCAAGCACGGCGAAATCCTGCAGGTCCCGATAGGGTGTAAGATCGAGGTCGGGAGGCACCTTCCTGAGCTTCTCTTGGTCTATCGGCTTCTCGTTGAGCTTCATCAACGACTGATATCTTTGCCAGGGGACGCCTGCGGCCATGACTGCATCGCGCTCGGCACGTAGCGCGATTTGATGGGCATGTAGATAGTGCAGCCTAAGTTCATCCAGCAGCGCCTTTTCGATAATTTCATGGGTCAGCAAGAAAGGGGACAGCCTCACTCTTTGACCCTTCCACGGCATCGTGCGTGGCAGGTGACGGTCAATGTAGACCGTGCGTCGATCAATGCTGTAGCCTGCAATGTAAGGGATATCGAAGTCATGGCTGATCTTGACACGACGATGGAGAGCCATGACGACGTCCCCCAACACATTGTCATCCACCTCTTCCGATCTATGGCGAACCTCGGCTTCGCGTTTCATGTGCTCTCCAGTCCGCGAAGGCATCTCAGCTGCCCGTTGCGTCAAGAGAACTCAACTAACTCAGGCGCTGCTCACATACCCAGGGTCTGTGGGCTGGTGGGTGCTTCAGCAAACTCCCCCAGCGCGTGCTCGACTCCAACAACTGCAGTTCCTCCGAGAAATCCCCCGCGCCATAGTTGGTTCCAGTCGCCTCAAAGATCGGCGAAATCGCGCAGCATGTCGGTGACGACCAGCGCCATCGTGTAACACCTGCCTCGTGGCTGGTTCGCACTTCCGTTCCGGCGGGGCCGATTAGCGACGGGCTATCAGCAGGCAGAGCTGGCGCAGATCGCGATCATAAGTCTCTTGACTGCTGAGCACGTCAGCGCAGCGCTTCTTCATCCGAGCCAACTTTGCACCCGACATGTCGGCGACGACGCTGGCTAACTTGGGACTGGTCGGGCTGGTGGGGGCCGTGGGAATACTTAGGCTGCTTGGATTGGTTCCGATCCCAACCCCGACGCCCGGATCGATGCCACTGCCGACGCTAACGCCGATCCCACTGGTGTCGCCTACTGTCGCGCCCACGCCTGCCGTGACGGCGCTGGCTGCGCCCATTGTCGTCCCGGCGCCGGCGTTTATCCCATTGGACCCGTCAACCGAGGCTCCGAGACCAGCGGTGGAGCCGCTTGATCCGCCAACCGAAGCACCGAGTCCAGCGTTCGCATCACTCGAGCCGCCGGCTGACGCGCCTAGTCCGGCATTCACGCCACCCGAGCCACCGATAGAAGCCCCAGCCCCAGCATTAGCGCCGCCGCTCCCGCCAACAGACGCGCCGGCGCCTACGCCGATTCCACCGGAGTTTGCGGGGACACACAGAACTGCAATGATCACACCACTCGCCAATGCTTTGGCGGTTCTCGCGAAGATACTAGCCATGACACTCTCCTGTGGTTGACTAACGCGCAACAAGCGCTACGCTAGCGGCTCACATTAGTACGTGCTAAGGCGTCACTTGGTTTCAGAACAGCGAGGAACTTCCGGCGCTATAGTTTCTCGTCTCAGTATTATAACTTTCAAATTTGTCGAAATAGCCGACCAGGGTTGCGCTTCCGGTTTGGCCATCCGCGCGGGAACTTCAGCCGTAGTGAAGACGAGGCTTCGGCGACGTTCCAGTAAATTGGACGCCGATCCGGTCATTCCTGCGCCACCGCAGGACAGCTTGATAGGCAACACCGTCGGTTGGCACGTAAAGGACGAACCGTTCAGGCACACGCGCTTCCACGGATACGTTAAGTTCAGCGCCGCCGCTGTTCTGGTTCCGAATCGTGCAACTGATTTCTGAGTTCGTGACGCCGTTGATGATCGCCGCGCCTTTCAGCACTCGCTGCCGCCGTTCGCGGCGATTCCCGGCTTCGTCAACCATTGTGACCTCCGTTAGGTCACCCCGCCCACAATAAACTAAACAAACTAGCCAACCGGCGGAATGCCCATGAAGAAGACTACCAAAAGCCTAAGCTGGCCGCCCCCCACTCGATGACCTCTGCTTGAACTGCGTATTATGGTCGTTCAATTCTGGCCGTGAGCCATACCGCAAATGCGATCATCGCGATGATGGCAGCGTATTCCAACGGAAGGCGCTTTGAGGGCATTCGATCCACGCAGCTTACCTGTGCCTCATTGCGACCGCAGCCGCTTCAGGTTCATACGCCTTCCAACTATCTCGGCCCTTCGCCTTGGCCTGATAAAGTGCCCGGTCGGCGTTCTTGAGCAGCCTTCCGGGTCCGCTTCGTCCTTGGGAAAAATGGTGTAGCCGATCGCCGCCCGGAAGCAGCGTAACATCGTCGATCTTCAACGGTTGCGCCAGGTTCTTCATGATCCGGGTCACCAAGCTGACATCGCCGGTTCCGTCGGTATTGCCGTACATCAGCACTCCGAACTCATGGCCACCAAGTCGTGCGGCCAGATCGCCTCGCCTGATCGCCTTCTCCAGACGCCGTGAGACTTCAACCAGCGGGACGTCTACTGCGGCATGACCGAAATTGTCGTTCACCTCCTTCAGAACGATCAGGGAGCCGCTCGGCGCCGCCGCGACCGCCAGCAGGATAAGGTCTCTATATCGAACGAGCCGCCGCTGGCGCAGGCTGTAAACGCCGGGAGACGCTTCGAACGCCATCATCATCGAGCCGGTTGTGCCGGCGGTCATTACGACGCCGAACAAGAGCTGTTGGTGCCGTCGGCCTTTCCGGGGGACGAAATCACCGACCGAACACCACGCCACCAGCATGACTGCTGCCACCAGCATGACTGCGGCAAGGGCAAGGTTTCCAAGGAGAGGTTGCCACATGGCGACCACGGTGCTTTCGGCGTTGATATCGAAACATTGTCCTGGCCGCGAACTACCGAAAGATTACGCGGCATGAATAATTTGAGCCAATGGTTAACCGCTCGTGTCTCGTGTCTCACAGGCGTCCGCCCATGCAACACCTTCTCAGCTGACCGCAATAGCGGGATAGCTTTTTACTTAAGTTTTCTCTAATATCGTGAAGGGGAGGCTTAGGGCGATGGGGCTGCCCAGCAAGTTGGATAACTTGAGGTTCGCGCAGGCGATGTTGCGCGAGCTCCGGCAAGTGACTCATGCAGATGGGGAGCGCCTGCTCACCTATTTAATCGATATGGCTTATCTCGAAGTGAGTGACCGCGCTCGGGCCTCTTGGGCAGCCCAGTGCGACGAGAATAGCGTGTACCATAGTGGAACGATCTCACCGCCTAGCGATTAGACGGTTAGTGATCGATTTCTCGGGGTGCCGCCGCTCTCGATGTAAGACACTGCCGGCTCGGCCGATTCCCTCGCTGGGGCGCAGTCTTTAGTCCAAGCGACATATCACTCGCAACCAACTCTCATGCTGTCCGATTGAGCAAGGCGGCCACCGCAGTGATGATCTGGGCCATGACGAACGGCTTCGAGATCATGATACTGTTTGGCACCCCTTGTGATGCCCAATCATCTGCGCCATCGCCGCTCATGTAGATCACCGGCAGATCGGGGTTGACGCTACGCATGTGACGGGCCACCTCCCACCCGGTTGGACCGGCCCCAAGCCTGATGTCCGACACGAGTGCTCGGATGGGCTCGGGGTCCCGATCAAAGGCCTGTATAGCAGCCGATCCGTTCATTGCGGTGACCACGTCAAAGCCGGCCTCCATGAGTGAATGCTCGACGTCGATAAGAACTACGCCCTCGTCTTCCACTAGGAGGACAACTGTTGATGTCATGCCAGATCAGACCGTTGGAGACCCATCCCACCACCGCCCGCAACGGTTGGAGTGTGGGTTGGTTCCATTTATCCGACAAATACTCGGAGAGCAGGACACCCTCCTCGTTGGCAGCCAGGCTGAAGCACCTTCGGGCTTCCTGGGGTGTCGCCAAGTCGGCCAGAGCGGCCATGCAAACGCTCACTGCACGGTGCCACTCAGAGCCACGTTTGGTCCACTTCAGAAGTTCTGCGGCGGCAGCCTCAGCATTGCTGACGTTGAACCGCATGCCTGGCTCGGTGGTCCTTATCGTGATCGGGGGGGTGAACCAATGGAGGGAGATGGCGGCTTCCTTTTGGACGCAAGTTCTTTGGCGGCCTCGGCCTTGTCGAGGTCATCCAACAGGGTCGGCAATGGGTCAGGGTTGGTTCTACGGGCAGACCCAGGACCCCCGGGAGCTGTTTCCGAAAGACCCTCGACCTGATGAGCAGCAGCCATGCTCGATGCTTTCCTGAAACCATTAGGCCTAACTTGGGTTGGCCCTGAGAGTTCCACCCTTTCCTCGTGAAGATCGAACACCAGGAACACGTCATCCATGGTTGCTATACTGATCATCAACTCGATCAGCTCACAGTCCGTCTTGGTTAGCTGAGGACACTCCCTACGAACAGCTTCGAGGGTTGCCTTAACGGAGACCACACTGCCCACGGGGGCGTCCTTCAACACTGCACTGATGACGTCCTGAGCGGTGTGTGACGGCAGACGGGATGTCTGAGCACCCATGGTCGTCTTCCTCCCCCAAGCCTCGATTCGTGCGCCACTTCTTGAAAAAATCAAGAGCCGGAATCGTACCAAAGCAGAGGAATGTTTGGTAGAAAATTCTGAGCGGGTGATCGGATAACTGGCACGCGCCCCGCCCCCCCGTACCCTCATCATCCCGCGCCCGCGTGGGACCGTGGTGCGCGAAAAAGACCGCGCGCGAATGCCTGTCATGTCACCGCCTACAACAAGTTCTGGATCGCAGGCTCCGATCGGATCCTCCCGAGATCCCGTTATCCCCGGCCCGGCCGCCGGCATAGCCGGTCTGACGCGCAAGGCCTCGGTAAGGGCCTGGCGATCGCTGCAGAGATGGTGCATCGTAAGGTCCCTTGTTCGCGTTGCGGCGCTGGTAGGGAAAACCACAGCGACTCGCCCGAGCACCGTTACCTGTTTACGGCCCCAGGATCTCGATCCTCATCCGACAGCTTTCCGGGCAGGCGAGGGGCACTTTCCGCCGTTTCTGGAATCGGACTTGCGCTCTGAAAGCTTCGCAAGCAGAGCCGCCGATCCCATCGCATTGAGAACCCGTGTCCTTGGGACACCTCCCTTGCGGGCCATCTCGACCCCCCAATGCATGTGGTCGAGTTCGCGGATTGAATGAGCGTCCGGATTAATGCTGAAGATGCAGCCGTAGTCGAGTGCCTTCTGATGCCACCGCCAGTCGAGATCGAGCCGCCACGGATGCGCATTGATTTCGACAGCGACGCCATATTTCGCGCACGCTCTGATGACCTTGTCGACGTCGACATCGTAGCCGGGACGACGCAACAACTGGCGGCCGGTCATGTGGCCGATGATTGTCGTGAGGGGATTGGCGATTGCCTCAATGATACGGTCCGTCTGCTCTTTCTTGGGCAAGTTGAAGCGGCTGTGCACGCTCGCGACAACGAAATCGAACTGCTTCAAGACGTGGTCCGGATAATCAAGCGAGCCATCGACCAGGATGTCTGCCTCGATGCCCTTCAGGATACGGAATTCTCCACCATACTTCTTGTTTAGCCGATCGGCTTCGCGGTGCTGTTCAGCAATCTCTCGCAGCGTGAGCCCGCCCGCGTAGTGGGCCGATTGCGAATGGTCGGCGACACCATAGTACTCGAACCCACGCTTGCGGGTCGCTTCAGCCATTGCCTCGAGCGTCTCGGTGCCATCGGATGCGGTCGTGTGAGAATGCAGGATGCCACGCAGATCTTCGTCCCGGACAAGAGGAGGTAACTGCTGCCTCGCTGCCCGCTCAATCTCGTCCCTGCCTTCGCGCAGTTCGGGTTCGATGAACTGTAGGTCCAACGCTTCGTAGATTTCCTTCTCTGTCCCTGCCGCGATCAGCTTTCTCCCGTGATAGAGCCCGTTGGGTTTGAGGGCGAACCCTCTCTCGGTCGCATACATCTTCAACTGCTCAAGATGGGCCGCCGATCCGGTTGCTTCGAGTAGGCTGGCGCCAAAGTGCTTCTTATCCGTGACGACAAGCTGGAGGCTGGACCGCTCGATTTCGGTCGGCTTCTTCCCCAGCGCTACCAGCGCGAGGTCGGCAACAAGTTCGCAACCGCGCCGGAAATCACCGGCAATTTCCACGCGCGAAAACTCTGGATGCTCTTGCTTCACGGAAATGACGGCATGCTCAAGGAGAGCCGCGGCCTTGTGGAGGTGTAGCTGTGTTTCGCCGCTTCGAGCGATAGCCAGGTTTTGCAGGATTTTTGTCTGAAGCGAAGCACCGAGGCCTTTGACTGGCCGGATGCGATCTGCCTTTGCGGCGGCTTCGAGCTCAGCCAACGAGTTCACGCCGAGCGCCTGATGAAGCTTCAGTATCTTGTCGGGCCGAAGCCCTGGTATGGCAAAAAGCTCCATCACCCCCGCCGGGACCTCCTCGCGCAGTTCCTCAAGGCGTGGGTGCGTGCCCGTTTCATAGAGCTTGCGCACAATGTCCGCGATCGCGTCGCCGATCCCCGGGATTCTGGTGAGGGCGCCGGCGGCGATGATCCGGTCGAGCGGCTGCGACAACGCAGCCAGACTATCGGCGGCGCGCAGATATGCTTTTGTGCGATAGGCGTTGTCACCGCGCAGCGCCGTGCGATGTCCGTATTCCCTTAGGAGGCTGGCGACTGTCCGCGCATCGGTTTTTGCCATGGTTGAGGCAAACGGGGCCGATCTTCGCAGGTTCCATCAGGCCAAGGCAGCGAACCCCTTGACCCAGCCTTGCTGCCTTTCGCGGAGCGGGGCTTCAGACTTGGCAATGATTGGTCGGCTCGACCCCATCCCACCAGAAATTTGCTGGTTGCGCGTTTCGTCAATTCAGGAGCATCGCCGACGTGGAAATCCGATGGCGCATCAAGCGTCTCCATCTCCGCCCAAGTAATCGGCGCCGCGACCGGAGCACCGCGCGACCATCTCATGGCGTCCAACGCGGGAGATCGCCGCATCATCGGCCTCGCCGAAAGAGGTAGTCGTGCGTGTTAACGGCTAGCTCCGCCGCCAAAAGCCATTCGAAATCCAAGGCCAATGATGAATAGGCCTGCGATCCGCTGCTGCCAGAGCCGTACGCGAGGCCGCTTCATTATCCACGCGCCAAGTGTGCCGGACGCCAAGGCGTAAGTTCCTAAGACCAAAACGCCCGTCATCTTCTGGGTCGCCCCTAGGAGCAAAAGCTGCAACGTCACTGAGTCCCATGCGGATCGACAACTGAGGCAGGAACGCGACCATGAAGGCGATCGGCCAGGGGTTTACCAGCAGGGGTTTACCAGATTGGCAATCATGCCCTCCCGCGCGGCGGCGAGCGGTGTCACATCTCCCACCTGCCAGGCCGGTCGTAGCGGATGAGGTGAACGCTAGCCGTAGTCCGAGCCAAACGAGATAGGCGGCTCCCGCCCATTGCAGCATTTTGAATGCGAGGTGGGATGCGCTCACGAGCGAGGAAATCCCCAAGCGATTAGCGGCAGTTGCACCATCCCCGCGCCAACTGTCATGCCAAGAACGGTGAACAGCGCGGTCGCGCGCCCCTGTCCAATGCCTCGCGCCGTCACCAAGATACTATCTGGCCCCGGTGGCATCTACATTAGGATGACCGTTCCAACAAATGCTATCCAGAGCGCGGAATCGATGAGCTTTTCCTCTTACAATGACTGGGGTCGCTTAATCGAAACTATGGCAGCCGGGTAGTTGGTCAACGGAGACCTCGTTCACTCATTGGAAACTTGCCGTCTCAAAGGCTCAGCCATTCTTTCACCGTGCCGGTGTCAACCTGGGTAATGTTCCCAGCGAGGTCAGCGCGATCTTTTAATGGACGATTCTCAGAGGCGCGGCGCTTGAACCGCCGAAGGAGGCACCTGCGCCGGCGTTAACGCCGTTCAATCCGCCTGCGGAAGCGCTCAGCCCCGACCATGCATTGGTGGATTGGGGTCCGCTTTCTTCCACCGAGATGGAAATGGTCGATCTCAACCGTGCCGTCGAGCATGTTTTCCCGCGCCACCATTAGCCGCAGTGCGTGACCCATCCGCCAGGCCGTCGGCTGGCTCACTCCAAGGATCTCGGCGAGCCGGACAGAGGACAAGCCCTTACTGGAAAGAGCGGCGAGCATCGCTTCAGGCATTCTCATCTCCTTCGGATCAGGTCCAAAGAATCCCATGAAACACCGTGTGCAGCAAGGGGATTGCTGTCTTTCGTTGATAAAGGCCCGACACGCTAAGGTCGAACGGAGCATGAACGTCATGCGGGCCTAACGTAACCGAGCCGGAAGCCTGACCGACCGGAAGCCTTCAGGCATCTGATGTTCTGCATTCCCAGGTGTAGATGCCGGTCAGATTGATTTGTTCCCAGCTCAGCGGCGATACGTGCTTGAGCAGGTGATCCGGAACCTCACGATGCATTTTGCGTGAGTGGGTGACGGCCCGCTCGAAATAAACCGTGTTCCAGTGTACGATCGCGCTGACGACGAGATTGAGGCCGGAGGCGCGGAACGCCTGGCTTTCGAACGATCGGTCACGGATTTCACCACGCTCGTGGAGAAAGCTAGAGCGCGATTTGCCGCCTCACTCGCACAGCACGGTGACGATGCCCTGATAGTTGCCGGCCGGGAAGATGCCGCTCAATTTGGTGGCAGTGAGGTCGACCTGCATGGCGTGGGTGCCGTTGACGACCCTTTGCGGCACGCCCCCATTGTTGTCGACGCCCGAGCCATCGAGCCGGAAGACCGAGACGAAGGTCACGTTGGTGCCGCCGCCGCTCGGCGCGGACGAGAATGCCAAAGGCGCCGGCGCCGAAACCGAATAACAGTCCAGCAAGTTGAACAATGAGCACAGCGTGGAGCTTGCCACCACGGTGGCACTGGCGCTCGATCCGCCTGCCTGCTTGGAGCTCAGTATGCCGATGGCCGGATTTGCGGTCATCGTCCCCGATGCCCCGACCATGACGGTGCAGGTGCCGATGATCGCCCCCTGCGCCGGAAGGCAGAAGCCGGCAAGTGCAGCTATCACAAGCAGCGCGGGGCTATTTCTTCTTCTTTTTCTTGCCATCGCCGGTTCCGGTCCTGATGCTCCAGCCTTCATTGGCCCATCCGGGTGATGCGGCCACGGGAGCGGGAGCGCTGGCGGTCACGCTCCCGGTCTGGCCGTCGCCGCCGAGGCCCATCTTGAGCAGTTTCAGCTCCAGTTGCAGGCGCTCGACCTCAAGCTCATAGAGGCGGCTGCAATCGACACGCTTCGGCGTGCGACCGATCGGGATCACCACGCGGCCGTAGGTGGCGACGTCGTTGTTCGACTGGTTGTTGCCTCTGATAACGCCGAGGTCGAGATAGGCGCCGCTGCCGGAGACGGCCGATCGGCAGGTCGTGCCGTCGGAAGCGTGAACTTCGTCCTGGCCCTGGGGCAAGGTCACGCCGGGCAGATTGAAGCCGCTCTCGTTCTGATTGAGGTTGTAGACATCCTCGGCCAGAACCGGAGAGATCCCCGTCCACATTGCCGCAAACGCGACTGTCAGGACTTGCGGTGCCCAAAAAACCTTCCGCATATCTGTGCCCTTATCTGCGTCTGTTCATTGGGGAAAGGGATGCTCTCGGTACAGATACGCACTTTACGCTCGGCAGCGCCGCCGAAGGGCACGACCACAAGGACAGGACGGGAGGCCTGCGAGCCCAGTTGGAAGACGCTCGGAGAGATTCTGGCGTCCACCGGTTGAAAATCCTGATCGTAGACGTGGATTTCGACCTTGATCTTCTGGCCGTAGGGATTGGCGGGGAACACACGGACCGCGAAGGCATCGGTGAAACTGTTGACCTCACCACGCATCGGCGACATCGACTGGGCGCCGGCGGCAATGGGCATCAGTCCAACGGCCAGCGCCGTCGCCAGGTTGAAAATATGTTTCAAGGACCCCTCCTTTGCGGGGACGTCATTCGCAGCGCAGCGTTACCGTTGCCTGATAGTTTCCTGAGGCGAAGCGATTGCTGCCGCCCTTTGTGCCGGCGAGATGGACCGAGACCAGGTCGGCGCCAGGGATGGCCAGGGCGGTGGACGCCCCCGTTTCTGCGATCGTGTGGGCGCCGCTGGCCAAATAGGTCGGTGTCCAGGTGGTGGCGGTGCTGTCGGCGGCCGGCACGGTGGTGAGGGTCACCGGATCGACGCTCAGCGAAACACCTCCGGTGGTGGTGAGCGTGACCGTTCCAGCCGAACCGCCGCTGTTGTGCGAGCTCAGGGACTGGAGGTCGGGGCTTACCGTCATCGTGCCGTTGGAGCCGACAACGAGCGTGCAGGTCGCGGTGACCGTGCCGTTGAAGATGACGTTCTGCGTTGTGGCCATCGCGCCGTGGTCGAGGCACGCGACCAGCAAGGCTGCACCAAAAGCGGTGCGGAACAACGTCATCGAGACCCTCCTATTAAATCGGACTGCCGGAGTTAATATTGGGTCATCATCGCTTTAGCATGGTTAAATTAGCGTAAACTTAAATGAAGAAACGGAACGCCATCCTGAATGAACCCGGCGGTAGTAGCCGGTTGTTTCCGGAAATCCAGAAAAGAATTATAAATAATACTTCGCCCGGGAAATTTGATATTTTCCCGGTGGGAAAATTAAAAACTCGACATTTCCAGACGAAATCTGCCCGCCTCCGGTCCGGCTTGCAAACTAGCCACCGCCGCCGCCCTTCCCACTGCCACCTACCGAGGCCGCGCCAATCGCGCCAGCAGCCAATGCAGACTTCAATCTTTTCTGCCGCATTCTTTGCCCGCGTGGCCCGGATTAGCGGAAAAAGCAGTGGCGCTGATCGGTTCCACGCCCCGTATTTCATCTATGACTTTCTCGATCTCGCGAAAAACAGGACGCTTTCAAGCCGCAAGGCTCTTGGAGGAATGTTCTACTCGTCAGAAGCTTTGCGGGCGACTGGATAGCGCCCGGCTCTATAGCGGGTTGAGCGCAACCAACCTGACCGAGACCGCCACCGGCCAGCCCGTCGACATCTTCGGCGATCCCTTGCGGCGCGACAGCCTATCAGGCCTGGGAAGACGGCGGCAACGCGGTCCCGGCGCCTGTCACCAACGCCGACTTCTTCTACAACGTCACCGGCAAATGCGACTTCAACAAGCGGCCCTCGGACACCGCGCTGACGCAGTGACGCAGACGATCCCCACGAGGGGAAGAGATCGGATGCGGTGCGGTGGCGCGTCAGTGTGGCCGCCCTATCCGGCATGGCCTTTCCTCAGCTTCGGATGCGCAGCTCGACGGTCCCCGCCGTGCCTCCCAGTCGCGGTCGCGGTAGCCGTTGCGCAGCCGGCGCGGGTTCTTCTCGCCATAGCCGTCGCCGGTCGCGGCGCCCGGCCTCAGACACCGCCTTGGAGCGTCTGCCACGCCCGCCTGCATGAGAAGCATCGTCGCTGCTGGTCAGATGAGCTATTTATAGCAACAACAAATCATTTCTTAAACAGTGCGCAAGCAGTTTAAGCACTTATTCATTACTCAAGCGCATTTTTCTTGCAAGTGTGTGCGGGCTTCGAGAAAAAAGCATGCTGAAGGTCTACACCTGCATTGCAACGGAGCATGATTTGCGTCTGGTTGCGCTAGCGGCCTTCGTTTGCGCACTGGCCTGCTTCGCTGCGGTTAATCTTCTCCATCATGTCCGGCGCAGCGAATTTGCGATGCAACGGTTCTGGCTCGCGGTCGCTGCCGTCGCCACCGGCTTCGGCATCTGGGCTACCCATTTCATCGCCATGCTGCTGGCCTTCCAGCCCGCGGTGCCGAGCGGCTACAACATCGCCTTGACGATCGTCTCACTGGTCGCGGCTATCATTTTGACGGGAACTGGCCTTTCCATTGGCATCTCACCACGCGTGCAGCATGGCCGCTGGATTGGCGGCGCCATCGTGGGCGGCGGGATCGCCGTTATGCATTATACCGGCATGGCCGCGTTCGAGATCGCCGGCCGCATCGACTGGGATCCGCCGCTCGTTGCCGCCTCCATCCTCCTCGGCGGTATGTTCGGCGCCGCTGCATTGCCGGTCGCGCTTCGGGAAAACAACGTCAGGTGGAAGGCGCTCGGCGCCCTGGTGCTGACAATTGCGATCTGCAGCCACCATTTCACGGCGATGGCCGCGGCAGCGATCATACCTGATCCGCGTGTTGTGGTTTCGGCCTCGGCGCTGCCTGCCGAATGGATGGCGATCGGTGTGGCGCTCGCTTCGACTGTCATCATCCTTTTAGCCCTTGTCGGTCTCGGCCTCGATCTGCGAGACCTTCGCCGCGCGGGTGAGACTGCGCGTATGCAGGAACTGGCAGACGCCACCGTCGAGGGGCTGGTTGTGTGCAACGAGGCCGGGATTGTTGCAGCCAATAAAAGCTTCGCCGCACTTGCCGGCGTCGACAGATCGGAAGTGGTCGGCCGCTCGCTCGCTTCTTTCTTCCCCACGCTGTCGCAGGACGAACTCGTTAACACGGAACGGAAGCCACTGGAGGCGGGGCTTTGGGCGACGAACGGCACCACGATACCGGTGGAGTTGATCCGCCGCAGCATCGTCTTTAGCGGCAAGCCACACAAGGTTCTTGCAGTGCGCGACATCCGCGGTCGCAAGCGGGCCGAGGAGGAGATTCACTTCCTCGCCAACCACGATCCCCTGACCGGTCTGCCAAATCGCAGAAGCTTCAACGAGAGGCTGGACGCTGAGTTCGTGGCGCATCGTGGCGCCGACCGCTGCTTTGCCGTCCTCTTCCTGGATCTCGATCGCTTCAAGGATATCAACGATCTCTTCGGTCACCTCGTCGGCGACGAGGTGCTTCAATTGGTTGCCGAGAAGATCAAAAGTATTCTCAAGCCACAATACATGTTCGCGCGCCTTGGGGGCGACGAGTTCGCGGTGATCATTCCGGGCCTGCCGAGCCCCGCTTATGCAACGCGAACCGCTGAAGCCATCCTGGAGGCGTTTAGCGACGGAGGAGGGATGATTCTGCCCGCCGGGGTCACGCTCGGCACAAGCATCGGCATCGCTGTATTCCCGAATGATGCGCCTGATCGCGCGACGCTTCTAAGCCATGCAGACGCCGCGCTTTATGAGGCTAAGGCGGAAGGGCGTGGCGTGTATCGCTTCTTTGCGCCGGCCATGGGTGAGCATCTGCGCGACCGACGCCAGATGGAACACGACATTCGTCTTGCAATCTCGCGCAACGAGTTCCGCCTCGTCTACCAGCCGCAGGCAAAGCTTCCATCAAACAAGGTCTACGGCTTCGAAGCCTTGCTTCGTTGGGATCACAACACCAAGGGCGCCGTATCCCCGGCGGTGTTCATTCCGATCGCGGAAGAATGCGGCGCCATTCTGAAGATCGGTGAATGGGTGCTGCGCACCGCCTGCACCGAAGCGGCGTCATGGGAACAACCGTTAGCGATCAGCGTCAACGTCTCGGCCGTACAACTCCATGGCGGGAATCTTCCGGAACTGGTGGAAGAGATACTGAAGGAAACGGGTCTGGATCCATCCCGACTTGAGTTGGAGATTACAGAATCATCGCTGATCAAGGATATTGGCCGAGCGCTCGCAGTGCTCAACAAGCTCAAAATCCTTGGTGTCCAGATCGCGATGGATGATTTTGGCACTGGCTACTCTTCTTTATCGAACCTGCGGGCGTTCCCGTTTGACAAGATCAAGGTGGACCAGTCCCTGGTGCATTCTGTGGATGCGAGCGATGAGGCCGCCGCAGTTCTGCGCGCCGTCTTCGGTCTCGCTCGGGGCCTCAACCTGCCGGTTCTGGCGGAGGGCGTCGAAACCGACGCAGAGTTAGATTTTCTGCGTGCAGAAGCCTGTGACGCCATGCAGGGTTATCTTCTCGGCCGGCCTTGCCCGATAGCCGAGTTCGTCCATCATACAAGCGGTGAAGACTCGTCAGCCGCTCCCCGACGGCCAAACAAGCACGAATTGCACGTGGTCAAGAGCAGCGCGGCCTAGGCCGGAACGGGAGCATAAAAAAGTCGGGGGCGCCGGGCGCCTCGGGTTAGCGTGGACCTGGAGATTGAGTAGCCACATTTGGTCCTCGCCTCCCTCGGACGAAATTGCCTTGCTCCTGCGAAGATCCCGCGCCGCCGGCATCGTTAGACAACCCGCTTTGTAAGTGCAGCAGCGATCGGGCCGGCTTCTGCGATGACCTTCGCTATTGGATGTGAGCCTCGCTTGCCAAACAGGCAAGACTGAACACATGGGTTCCAACCCCAAAGCCTTTCAGGTTCGGATGGTTGAGGCTGTTCGCGACGTAGCTGTCGAACAGTTCGCGGGCGCACACCGACATGAGTGGCCTCCATGCTTTCCTCTAAGGCGTTTGCGCACCTCATCAAACAGAATAGGCGTTTTCGCAATTCAAACTGAGACACTACCCAAAAACGGAATGGCCAAACCGCCGGCCCAATTTGCAATGGTATACAGGATACGCATATGGCTACTGGAACGGTGAAGTGGTTCAACAGCACCAAGGGATTTGGATTTATTCAGCCTGACAACGGCGGTCAGGATGTTTTCGTCCACGTTTCCGCTGTCGAACGCGCGGGCCTCTCGACTCTGAATGAAGGTCAGAAGTCAACTATGAGATCGAATGGCAAGTCCTCTGCCGGCAACCTCAGTAAAGCCGGCTAAATTTTCTCCTGCGTCCCAGCAAGAGGGGAATGATACGCGAGATAAGGCGGAGGTTGGTCTTCCGCCTTATCTTTCACATTCTGAGCAGATCATGCCGATAGCAGCCGCGCTCCCGCACGACCCTCGAGAGATAAAGTCAGGCTGCGACCTTCTTGCTCGTCCGCTTCGCCGGCGCCGGCTTTTCCGGCTCTTTCGGTTTGCGGCCGAGCCCCATCGTCTTGGCCAACGCCGAGCGCGCAGCGGCGTAATTTGGCGCGACCATCGGATAATCCGCCGGCAGGCCCCATTTGGCGCGGTACTCGTCCGGCGTCAGCCCGTAGTGGGTCGACAGATGGCGCTTGAGCGATTTGAACTTCTTCCCATCGTCAAGGCAGATGATGTAGTCCGCCATCACGGACTTTTTGATCGGGACAGCAGGCTTGAGAACCTGCGGCTGTTCTGCGGAAGCGCTGCCGGCCGTTCCTTTCAGCGCCGCATGTACTTGGCCGATCAGGGCAGAGAGATCCCCCACTGGAACCGGATTGTTCGAGACATAGGCTGAGACGACCTCGGCGGTAAGCTCGATGAGGGCATCGAGCTTGTGGTCGGGTTCTTCTGTCATGAAATTCTCCAGGTCGTTTGAAGGGGGCAGGGGAAGTCTCGGTATATAGTGATGGTTGTGGCTGAAGGCAATAAATGTCTCAGCAGCTTAAGTATCGCCATAAGCTATCGCTGATAGGCGTCGGCATGGAAATCGTTTCGGCTGCCGGGCGCCGGAACCGATGTGCAGCCATGCGATCTTGAGCTTTGTAACTCCGAAATAACGTAACGAAATTCCGCGCTACACGAAAATACGGCCAGTGAATGAAACCTGGCATTCCTCGCTCGCCAGTGACGTTGGCTCAACGAGCCCGGTCTATTCCTGGCGTCTTCTGCGGACGACCGTTTCTTCTTTTTTGCGAACCGTTTGGCCTGTGGCCGGAGCTCGGTCCGAGAATGAAGTCAAACACGGGTTGGGGCTGACCGAGCACTGTCGCCTGCAAGGCTGCCGGGGTCCGTACCGCGGCTTCTGCGTGGTCGGCGAGCCCTGCGGGCGACATGCCGAGCGAGCGCTCGAAGGTATGATCCGCCGTGTTCAGCCGACGAAGGAGCGCCGCGGCGCGTCCGGCATGACGTATCGCTGCCACGTGCTTGCCCTCGCGGATCTTCACGCCGGCTGCCGATAACAGGATCAATCCCTTGAAGAGCGTCCGAAGCGGAACGCCTCGGCCTGCAACTTGCCACAGCCCTTCCCATGCCTCATGGGCTTCCCAGTAATAGCCGTGGTTGAAGAGGTCGAGACCCCAGAGGAATATGTCTGAATCCAGCGGCGCCTTTGCCGCCAACGGCATGGCTTCGCTGTTGTAGCTATGTCCCGCGGGATCGCGCACGGGATGCGGTTGCCTGCCCGGCAGATACGCATAGAGCGGAAAGGTCTTTTCCGGCAGCCAGCGCCGGCGCAACATCGAACCAATAGCCATCAAAGCCGTATAGCATACCGTGGGACGACCTGGCCGCCGGTATGGAGTGGGTCGCGGCGGGCAGCGGAAAAGTGCAGGCATAGGCTTCCACTGTGCGAGACTGCCCCAAGGCACATTCTCAGAAATTGAGCTAGCCAAATCCCACGCCACCAGACATTAACCAGACAGCGTTCATGACCACCGCTGCTTAGCGATCAAGCTTAGCAGTCGGGGATGCAGCCGAATCGTTCGGCTGAGGAAATATGTGCGAGCGAGGCTTTCGCCGCTGGGTCTAGAGGGGGAGTGATGACCGGCTCGAGCAGATTTGAAAGGCCAGTCGTTGTCCAGATCAGTCGCCACAGCTCGGAGCGTGTGGTGTTCGACATCAATGACGCGTCCAATATCTTGCTGCGACATCTCGATCGTCAGACTGAGAAGAGCAAGACAGCGATGGACGCCTGTCTGCGCGTATTGCGTGGAGAGGCTCATCCAACATCCGCTCGGCGTGCTTTCGTCGCTGCCGCGCTCGAAGCAAAGATTTTGCGTGGCGATTGAGAGCTATGACGGCGCTCATGAATCTCGTCCCTCTCGGCATCGCCGTCAAAGATACTTTATGTGTGGGGCAGCCGGTCCTGCCGAACTGGCAATGTCGGCATTGTGGCCGCTCCGAGCCGGGCCGAATTCCTTGACCTCGCCGACGAGTATCATCAGTTTTCTGGGACCGCTCTTCGGGGGCAGCGCGGAAGCAAGCGCGTAGGCGGCGCTTCGATAGGCGACGGTGCGGCCAGCAGAGGAAGAGGGCAGGCGGGGTTGCGGTTGGCGGATGAAGGTCCGGGAGAGAGGCTCCCGGCGTCCGCCGTGGAGCAAACCCATGGTACAGATGGAAATTCAGGCACCGACGCGGAACGCGCGTGCAGGCTACAAGGTGGATGTGAGCCGCGGCCAGTGCGTCGGCCGCGTGTCGTCGGAGTGGTTCAACCGACCGGCCGACGAGCGCTACCTGTCCCTCACCGACCTCCGGAAATCGGTAAGGGCGCGATCGCAGCGCAGCCGCACGCGCATTGTCGAAAGCGAACGGATCCGCGTCGAAGCTAGCCGCGACGACGCGGAACGCCTCCTACTCATGCTGCCCGATGCCGAGGCACCCGTTGCCCCCACGCATTGGAGTTTTGGTCAGCTTGCCAGTCTGGTCGGCGCACCGGCTGCATACCTGCGCCAGCTCCCGGCCCCGCTCGCCGCCATCAATCTCCAGTACGGGCTGAATTCGCAGCGGGCAGAGCAGGTAAAGACACTCGAAATCCAAAACGGTCGCCTCGAGTTGCGAGCGGTGACCGGTCCCGACTACGGGAGGATTTTCGACCATGAGCTGGTCGAGGCCGTGCAGAAGATTGCCGGCAATGGCACCGGGGATACGCGCTGGAAGGTGCCAGGTGTGCTCGACTGGTCGACGGGGATCTACAATCCGAACGTCGACATCTCCAGCGACACCACGACGCTCTACGCGTCTGATCGCGATGTCTTTTTGTTCCTCGTCGATGACTTGAACCCGATCGAGGCCGGGCGGCTGCCGAATGGGGAACCGGATCGCTATTTTCGCGGTTTCTATTGCTGGAATTCCGAAGTCGGAGCCCGCACCCTCGGCATCGCCAGCTTCTATCTGCGCGCCGTGTGTCAGAACCGCAATCTGTGGGGCGTTGAAGATTTCGAGGAAGTCACCATCCGCCATTCAAAGTATGCCGCCTCGCGTTTCGCCCTGGAAGCCGAGCCGGCGCTGATCCAGTTCGCCGATTCCTCGCCCATGCCGTTCGTCAACGGCATCAAGGCGGCCCGGCAACGGATCGTCGCTCGGGACGACGAAGATCGCCAGAGCTTCCTGCGCAAGCGCGGCTTCTCAAAGTCCGAGACCACGAAGATCATCGATACCGTGCTGCTGGAGGAAGGCCGGCCCCCGGAATCGATTTTCGACTTCGTACAGGGCATCACGCGGATCGCGCGCGACAAGGCGCATCAGGATGTTCGCCTGGACATGGAAGGCAAGGCCAAGAAGCTTCTCGATTTCGCCGCCTGATCCTGCGGAGGCCGGCAACGAAAACTCTCGTTACTGACCTCACGTCCGGTTCGCCATCTGCATCAATCCCAGCGCCGTCCTTCGAAGCACGAGGACGGCGCTTTTTTCGGGACGGATGAGGTGCCGCAAGAAGCATCCGGTCGCCCGTCGCGGAGCAAGCCGACGGACGAACTTTCGCTCATAAGATTTTGCCGAGCACATCCTCGCCGGCGGCACAACCACACGCAGGGCACGTCCCCGCCGGTGCAAGGTCCACGGCAATGCGTTGGTCGCGAACCAAACCTAGACAGTCGAACTGCCTTTCCTACGCCCCGTTGCGGGCGCCCCCCCATCCGATACGCTGGCAAGCCTCCGATGAAGGCGGCAGGTTATGCCGATCACCCAGCTAAGGGGTTCCCCTAGGCTGATAAATTGGCAAAATGGCCCGTGCGGCCGCCCGGCATAGAGGATCGAGAATGACGTTTGGCATTGGCGCCCCTGACAATCAAACAAAGGACGACGCAGCTCCAGTGAGACATCTGGTCGTCCATCATGATGATCTGGGGGCCAGTCATAGTGGCAACAAGGCATTCGTCGAGCTATTCGACTTAGGGGTTGTCACCTCGGGTTCGGTCATGGTTCCCTGCCCGTGGTTTCCCGAGATGGCGGCCATCTGCCGGGATCGGCCGGACCTTGATGTGGGTGTACACCTGACATTGACCGCCGAATTTTCGCGCTTCCGCTGGCGACCACTCACAGGAGTCCATCCCAATGGCCTTACCGATCGAGACGGGTTCATGTGGGGGAGCGTTACCGAGGCCGTTCATGCGGACCTCACTGCGGTGGAGACAGAGTTGCGCGCTCAGGTCGAAACGGCCTTGGCAGCGGGAGTGGACGTCACACATCTCGACGCGCATATGGGGACCGTATGGCAGCCCGCATTCGTTGATCTTTATCTGCGCCTAGGCGAGGCCTTCCAGCTTCCAGTCATTCTGTCACGCGACGTAAACAACATGGCACCGCGAGATTTCGACTACACGCCTTATTTTGAGCGTCTAGCCGCTCGTGGCAACCCGGATTTCCAGCGTTTCCTCACCACTCCGTTTGGCAACTTCGCGCCCGATCACGCGACCTATGCCGATATCTTTAACCGGGCTGCCCCCGGTCTCAATTGGGGCGGGTTCCACTTCACTGCACCCGGTGACATCGCCCTGTATTCCGATGATGCCGCAACTCGTCTCGGCGAATACGACGTCTTCCGATCCGGGCAAGTGCAGGAGCTGCTCAATGCCGCTGGCATTGACTTAGTCGGAATGCGCGCCTTCCGCGAAACCATGAGAATCGTTGCTTAGACCGCCCGATAGATGTCCGCTTGAGAAACTATCACCCCAAGGCGGCGCCGGCTTTTGTTTCCAGATGTATATCACCTGCTGAGTGAACGCCTCGGCGCTACTTTAGACGCAAGGTCCCGGCGTTCATCGATATGGTTGTGTCGTTTTGCAGTTAATCGCAAGACTCTCTGCAATGGAACGTTTTCTGCACAGGATCATGTTTTCATGACGCCTATTACGCAATCAAGCGTCTGCTCAGCTTGATTGTTTTCAATGTCGCGTCGCGGAGAAGAGACTTGGCCAGGCGGGCCGGGTTTGACCGCTCCCAAACGCGCCGCTGCTATTCACACTGCTTGGGCTCACGCAAGGGTGATCCCTGTCGATGAAACTTCACCCGACAAGGCGCGTTGTGGGAGTTCAGCCAGTTCGAGGCGGCCCGCCCCATGTATGATGCGTGGTTTTCCAAGCCGATATCCGTTGCCACCGGCATAACCGGGGACATTCGAAACCTGACCAACGCTCGACAGGCTTTTGACCTTCTTAACGACCGTTGGCGCGCCGGTGGTAGCGCTAAGCACCGATCTGCGAAGCGAGCATGCCAACAGGCCTTGAACGGCAGCGTTTCGCCCGATGTCGCGAGAGATGCGTTCGTCGACGCAGCGCGGGAAGCACGCATATTGGTCGAGTGAATTTGCTCGCCGCATATGAGACTGGCCGGGGTGCATCACTTCCCGCCCACTAGCGAGGTCGCCATGAACGCAACAACCCGATTGCATCAACTCGGCCAAAGCCTCTGGTTGGACAACATCACGCGCGATCTGTTGAGCAGCGGCACCCTCCAGCGCTATTGCACCGACTTTTCGGTGACTGGATTGACGTCGAACCCAACGATCTTCGATGAGGCTATTAGAAACAGCACTGCTTATGACGAGGCCCTTCATCGTAAAGCCAGAGGAGGGAAAGCGGGCGAGCAGCAATTCTTCGAATTGGCGCTGGAAGACCTGACGCAGGCCGCAGCATTGTTCGGCCCGGTCCATGAAGCGACGGCCGGCATCGATGGCTGGGTTTCGCTGGAAGTGTCGCCTTTGCTGGCTAACGACGCCGGCGCCACTGTCGAGGCCGCCAAGCGGTTGCACGCGCAGGCGCACTGCTCCAATCTCTTTATCAAGATCCCGGGCACACCCGCAGGCGTCGAGGCCATCGAGGAATCGATCTTCGCCGGCGTCCCCGTGAATGTGACGCTGCTGTTTTCGTGCGAGCAGTACATAGCGGCAGCCGACGCGTATTGCCGAGGCATTCAGCGCCGGATCAACGCCGGGCTCGACCCCAAGACCGCCTCGGTCGCCTCGATCTTCGTCAGCCGCTGGGATAAGGCGGTAATGGACAAGGTTGGCCCAGCGCTGCGGAACCGCCTCGGCATCGCCATTTCCGGGCAAGTCTATAAAGCCTACCGGGAGCGGCTTGCCTCTGCCGAATGGCGCAAGCTGGCCGATGCCGGCGCACTTTCCCAGCGCCTGCTTTGGGCGAGCACCGGGACCAAGGATCCGCAGCTTCCGCAATCATATTACATTGAAGCGCTCGCCGCACCGGACACCATCAACACCATGCCGGAGAAGACGCTCCATGCATTTTCGAAAGAGGGGAAGGTGAACGGCGTCATGCGGGAGGACGGTGGCAAAAGCGAAACCGTGCTTGCCGACTTCGCAAAAGCCGGCGTCGACATTCAGGCGCTTGCCGCGCAGCTCCAGTTGGAAGGCGCCCAATCCTTCACCAAATCATGGACCGATCTGATGGCGGTGATTGCGTCGAAGAGCGAGCAGTTACATCGCCACGGTTCGGCCGGCGGATGATGACCGCGCCTCTCGCGACCAGGACATTGCCGCTCACGGAACTTCCGGCATGGAAGGCGTTGCTGACGCACTGCCAGGAAGTGCGCCCTTTGCATCTGCGGCAGCTGTTCGCCGACGATCGCGAGCGTGGCAAGCGTTTCGCCATCGACGCCTGCGGAATTTATCTCGATTATTCGAAAAACCGCATCACGGCTGAGACCGTCCAGCTTCTCATTCAACTCGCCGAGGCTTGCCAGCTGCGCGAGCGCATCGAAGCGATGTTCAGCGGTCAGAAGATCAATGTCACTGAGCAGCGCGCGGTGCTTCACGTGGCGCTGCGCGCGCCTGCCGGCGAGCAAATTTTAGTCGACGGTATCGATGTCGTGCCGGAAGTTCACGCGGTGCTCGGCAAGATGGCCGATCTCACGGACAGGATTCACAGCGGCGCGTGGCGCGGCCATTCCGGCCTGCCGATACGCAACATCATCAACATCGGCATCGGCGGCTCGGACCTCGGGCCGGTCATGGCCTATGAAGCGCTGCGCCACTACGGCCGGCGCGACATGATTTTCCGCTTCATCTCGAACATCGACGGTACCGACTTCGTGGAAGCGACGCGGGATCTGAATCCTGAAGAAACGCTGTTCATCATCTGCTCGAAGACGTTCAGGACGTTGGAAACGCTGACCAACGCCCACACCGCACGGGAATGGATCCTGCGCAAGCTGGGCGACGAGCAGGCAGTGGCCCTGCATTTTGTCGCCGTCTCGGCCAATGCCGAAGGGGTCGCTGAATTCGGCATCGACACCAATCAGATGTTTGGCATGTGGGATTGGGACGGCGGCCGCTATTCGATGGATTCTGCGATTGGGCTGTCCACCATGCTCGCCATCGGGGCGGAAAATTTCCAGGCGATGCTGTCGGGCTTCCATGACATGGACCACCACTTCCGCACCGCGCCGCTCGGTGAGAACCTGCCGGCGCTGATGGGCCTGCTCGCAGTTTGGTATAATAATTTCTTCGAGGCGCAGACGGTCGCGATACTACCCTATGAGCAATATCTGAAGCGCTTTCCTGCCTATCTCCAGCAACTGACGATGGAAAGCAACGGCAAGCACGTCACCCTTGGCGGCACGAAAGTCGATTACCAGACAGGGCCGATCTATTGGGGCGAACCTGGCACCAACGGCCAGCATTCATTCTACCAACTCATTCATCAAGGCACCAAGCTGGTTCCGTGCGACTTCATCGGGTTTTGTCAGGCATTGAATCCGCTTGGCCGTCATCACGACCTCCTGATGGCAAACTTGTTCGCGCAGACCGAGGCGCTGGCTTTCGGCAAGACGCCAGCGGAGGCCAAGGCCGAAGGGACCGCGGATTGGCTGGTTCCGCACCGCACCTTCGAAGGTAACCGCCCGACCAATACCTTGCTTGCCGAGCGCCTCACCCCAAAAACTCTCGGCAGCCTGGTGGCGCTCTACGAGCACAGCGTCTTCACGCAAGGCGTCATCTGGAACATCGATTCATTTGACCAATGGGGTGTTGAGCTGGGCAAGGCATTGGCCGAAAAAACAATTCCGGAGCTGGAAGCCTCCGAAACTCGGCACCTCCAACATGACAGCTCGACCAACACTTTGATCGAGCGCTATCGCCGATTCCGGAAACGAAAGAGGTAAAGGCAGTGAGCCGGCCGCTCCTCTGGCGGCGACCTTACCAAACCGCAGCCCGGCCCAGCCAGCACCTGGAAAATCGGGTCGCATAAATCCGATCAAAGGATTCCCAATGAAGCAGGTGTCACTCGACCAGATCAGCATCAACACGCTGCGAATGCTTTCCATTGACGCGGTTCAGAAAGCAAAATCCGGCCATCCCGGAACGCCGCTGGACGCTGCCCCGATGGCTTATTGCCTGTGGCAGCGCTTCCTTTGCTACGACCCTGGCGACCCCGATTGGCCCAACCGCGACCGTTTCGTGATGTCGGCCGGTCATGCGTGCGCCCTGCTCTACAGCCTGCTTCATCTTTGCGGCGTCAAGGCAAAGGGCGCGAGCTATCCATCGGGCGATCGACTTGCCGTCACGTTGGACGATCTGAAGAGTTTTCGCCAGGCTGGCAGCCATTGCACGGGGCATCCCGAATATGGCTGGACGTCAGGCGTGGAAACCACCACGGGTCCACTCGGACAAGGGGCGGCGACAAGCGTCGGCATGGCAATTGCGCAACGGTGGCTGGCCGCCACCTACAATCGACCCGACTATGATCTGTTCTCGCACAACATCTACGCCCTGTGCAGCGACGGCGACATGATGGAGGGGCTCAGCAACGAGGCGGCATCGCTGGCGGGACACCTTAAGTTGTCGAACCTCTGCTGGATTTACGACGACAATCACGTCACCATCGAGGGGCCGACTGGCCTTACATTCAGCGAAGACGTGGCAACCCGCTTCATCGCGTACGGATGGCATGTCGAGCGGGTAAGCGATGCAAATGATCTGGTGTTGCTGGGTAGCGCTTATCAGAAATTCATCGATACGCATGACCGCCCAACGCTCATCATCGTTCAAAGCCATATCGGTTATGGCGCGCCGCACAAGCACGATACGAACAAAGCTCACGGAGAGCCACTGGGGGCCGAAGAAGTTCGGCTGACGAAGGAATTCTACGGCTGGGATCCGAACGCCAATTTCAAGGTTCCAGAGGAGGTCGTGGCGCATTTCCGCGCACATATGGGCAAGCGCGGGCGCGCCGCTCATGCGGCCTGGCGGAAATTGTTTTCGGCTTACCGGAAGCAATATCCCGACCTGGCCGAGCAGATCGACCAGATGCGGCGACGCGAAGTTCCCGCGGGGTGGGACGCCGCGCTGCCCGCCTTCGCAGCCGATGCAAAGGGCCTCGCGACGCGCGACTCCTCCGGCCAGGTGTTGAACGCCATTGCGAAACACATGCCATGGCTGCTGGGTGGCGCGGCAGACCTATCGCCATCAACCAAAACGAACCTCGAATTTGAATTTGCCGGCGACTTTCAGGCGCAAGCGGGTGAACAGGCCGTCAGCTACCGCGGACGAAATTTCCACTTCGGCCTGCGCGAACATGCCATGTGCGCCATCGGCAACGGCATGAGCTTGTCGAAGCTGCGGCCGTTCGTCTCCAGCTTCCTGATCTTCACCGACTACTGCCGCGCGGCGCTGAGGCTGAGTTCGATGATGGAATTGCCGCTCATCTCCATCTGGACCCATGATTCCATCAGTCTCGGCGAGGATGGGCCAACCCACCAGCCCATCGAGCAGCTTGCCTCATTCCGCGCCATGCCCGGCATGGTCGTGCTGCGCCCCGCAGATGCGAATGAAGTCGTGGAGGCATGGAAAACCATCATGCATCTCAAGGAAAGGCCTGTCTGCCTCGTGCTGACGCGACAGGCAGTGCCGACGCTCGATCGCTCGACCTATGCGAACGCAAGTGGTGTGGCGCAGGGCGCTTATGTGCTGGCCGATGCTCCCGACGGCAGACCCGACGTCTTGCTGCTGGCGACCGGCAGCGAGGTCGCGCTCTGCGTGACGGCCTATGAACAGCTGAAGGCGGAGGGCATCAAGACACGCGTCGTCAGCATGCCGTCATGGGAATTGTTCGAAAGCCAACCAAAGGAGTATCGCGACACTGTCCTGCCGCCAACGATAACCGCCCGCGTGGCGGTGGAGGAAGCATCCGGTTTCGGATGGGAACGCTATGCCGGCTTCGACGGCGCCATCCTCGCTCTGCATAGTTTCGGCCTGTCGGCGCCGTCGAAAGTTGTAGCAGAACACTTCGGATTCGAGCCGGCCCACGTCGTTGCGGCTGCCAAGGGGCAAATTGCTGGCCGCCGGTCAATCAAACAAGTCGGGATTGCCCGAACCGAATGAGGCGACCAGCATGACCATGACCATCAGCGCCTTGGCCGGAAAGCCGGCCCCGCCCGACATACTGGTCAATGTAGCCAAGCTCGTCACGGCCTACTACAGCCAGACGCCGGACCCTTCCATCGCCTTGCAGCGGGTGGCATTCGGGACATCCGGGCATCGCGGATCGGCGTTCGAGAGAACATTCAACCAAGCACATGTTCTGGCAATCAGCCAGGCCATTTGCCTGTACCGCAAGCGACAGGGCATCCACGGCCCCATATTTGTCGGCATCGACACCCATGCGCTTTCGGAGCCCGCCTTTGCGAGCGCCCTTGAGGTGCTCGCCGCGAACGGTGCGGAGGTTTTGATGGCGGCGGGTGGCGAATATACGCCCACCCCGGCCGTTTCCCATGCAATCCTCAGTTACAACAAGGGCCGCAAGACCGGGCTCGCGGATGGCATCGTCATCACGCCGTCGCACAACCCGCCCGGCGACGGAGGCTTCAAGTACAATCCGCCCAATGGCGGGCCGGCCGATACCGACGTCACTGGCTGGATCGAAAAACAGGCCAATGATCTGCTTGGCAGCAGCCTGAAAGACGTGCGGCGGATGCCGTTCGAGAAAGCCCTCCATGCGCCGACAACCCATGCCCACGATTTCCTGAACGCTTACGTCAACGATCTCGGCAACGTGATCGACATGGACGCCATTCGCGGCGCCCATGTCCGCATGGGCGTCGACCCGCTCGGCGGCGCAGGAGTCCACTACTGGCCCGCCATTGCCGAGCGCTACAAACTCGACCTGACCATCGTCAATCGGCAGGTCGATCCGACCTTTCGCTTCATGACGGTCGATTGGGATGGCCAGATCCGCATGGACCCGTCGTCATCCTACGCCATGCAAGGCCTGATCAGCCTGAAGGACCAATTCGACATCGCTTTCGCGTGCGACACCGATCACGACCGACACGGCATCGTCACGCGCCAAGCGGGGCTGCTGCCCCCCAATCATTATTTGTCGGTAGCAATCGACTACCTGTTCCAGCATCGCCCTGAATGGCGCAAGGACGCCGCCATTGGAAAAACGGTGGTGAGCAGCCAGATGATCGATCGCGTCAGCGCCAGGCTGAAGCGCAGGTTGTATGAAGTCCCGGTCGGCTTCAAATGGTTCGCCGAGGGGCTTCAGAACGGCTCGCTGGGTTTTTGCGGCGAGGAAAGTGCTGGAGCGACGTTCATGCGCCGCAACGGCGCCGTCTGGACGACCGACAAGGATGGCATCGTCCCGGCGCTGTTATCGGCGGAGATCACGGCGAGAACGGGCCGGGATCCAGGCGAGGTCTATCACGATCTGACAAAAGAATTCGGCGAACCGGTCGCCGACCGGCTCCAGGCTGCCGCAACTGCGGCACAAAAGGACAAGCTGTCGAAGCTCTCGCCGCAGCAGATCAAGTCTAAGACCCTGGCTGGCGAGCCGATCCAGTCGGTGCTCAGCCGCGCACCGGGCAACAATGCGGAAATCGGCGGCGTCAAGGTGGCCACGGAAAACGGCTGGTTTGCCGCGCGCCCGTCAGGCACCGAGGCTATCTACAAGATCTACGCAGAGAGTTTTCGGGGACAGGACCATCTGCGCGCCATCCTGGCCGAGGCGCAAACGATCGTCGACCAGGCGCTTGGTGGAGCCGGAAAGACCTGAACTGGCGGGCGGCAGGTCTGGTCCGGCGCAGCTTGCAGCATCCCGCATTTGGCAGCAGGCTCGGCAACGAATTCGGCGGGATATAGGACCGTGGCATCGTCGCGAACGACGGCGCCAGGTGTCAGATGCGCCTCGTCGACATGTGACGGTCCGAGAATGTGCACTACATGCTTGCCTGCTGCGAGGGGACAGTCTGCGATGATCCGCCGGTGGCACCGCCACCAGACTGTTTAGGTGCACATTATCGTGCACACCTGCTGCGCGCCTAGCTCCCGGGGCGGGCAAAGCCAAGCCGGAAGGGCACTGTCAAGGCGTAGTCAGCGTAGTTGCGGAAGCTACGGACCCGCCAATATGTGTTGGGGGAAGGCTCCGCGCTGCGCGTCTTTCCTCGAAGACCGCTAGCTCGGCTAGATGCTCATAACCGATCTGCCACGGCGCCAATGTTGCCGGCAAGCTCTGCTGGTTGCGGGGGGTGCGCAACACGAGCCAGTCCGTCACCGTCGACCGGCAGGCGCTGATCCATATGTCCGATGGACCGCGCCAACGTCCTTGCAGGCCCTCGGCGGCTCGGCCGCCTTGAAATCCGCGAGCCGAACCAGAGCAGCGCTCCTTATCCCGACCCATCATCAATCGTTGCGGCAGGTGGATGGCGCTGGCGCGAGGCCTGGAGGTAGAGGGGGGAGGGGAGGGTTCCTGACGGGCTTGGAGGTTCGGGGAGAGGCCCCGGGCCCCCCGTCACGGAGAACCTGACCATGGCTAAGAACGCCATTCAAAAGATCGCGATGAACGCCGCGGAGAACATCCCCTATGACAAGCTGGTGCTGTCACAAAAGAATGTCCGGCGTATCAAGGACGGCTTGTCGATTGAGCAGCTCGCCGAAGACATCGGACGGCGAAAGCTGATCCAGAGCTTGAACGTCCGTCCCATACTCGACGGCGAGGGCGAGGAGACCGGCACGTTCGAGGTGCCCGCCGGCGGCCGGCGTTATCTCGCACTTGGCATACTCATCAAGCAGAAGCGCCTGGCGAAGAATGAGCCGATCCCCTGTGTCGTAAACCGCAGGCAGGAGACCTCGGCCGAAGAAGACTCGCTTGCCGAAAACCTGCGCCGCGCCGACCTGCATCCCCTCGACCAGTTCCGGGCCTTCAAGGCGCTCAGCGATCAGGGTCTCGATCCCGACGAGATCGGCGCCCGCTTCTTCGTGTCGCCGGCGACGGTGAGGCAGCGCCTGCGGCTGGCATCGGTGTCGCCAAAACTGCTCGAGCTCTACGAGAAAGACGAAATCCGGCTCGAACAGATCATGGCGTTCTCGATCTCGGACGACCACGCGCGCCAGGAGCAGGTCTGGGAACGGATCTCCGGCTCGCACACGCAGGAACCCTACTACATCAGGCGCCTGCTGACGGAGACCACGGTCCGGGCCGACGATCGCCGGGCCATCTATGTCGGCGCGGAAGCTTATGAGGCCGCGGGCGGCGTCATCCTGCGCGACCTGTTCGAGCAGGACTCCGGCGGCTGGTTCCAGGATGCGGCACTTCTCGAGCAGCTGGTCTTCGACAGGCTAAAGGTTGATGCCGAGGCGATCCGCGCCGAAGGCTGGAAGTGGGTCGAGGCCGCGATCAGCTTTCCCTATGGCCACACCTCCGGCCTGCGGCGCATCTACGCCGAGGCCCAGGAGCTCAGCGCCGAGGAGATCGAACGCTACGATGCGCTGAAGGCGGAATACGACAAGCTCGATGCGGACTATGCCGCGGCCGAGGACGCCGACCAGGCAATCGAGGCGAAGCTCCACCAGCTGGGGGCCGAACTCGATGCGATCGACGATCGTCCTCAAAGCCACGATCCAGCCCAGAAGACCATTGCCGGTGTGTTCGTGACGCTTGCCGCGAACGGCAAGCTCCAGGTCGACGCCGGTTTTGTGCGGTCAGAGGATGAGCCGCTGACCGAGACCGGCGATGGCGATGAGCGCGAGGAAGGCGACGCCGAGGGCGAAACCCGATCCAATGGTGACGACGATGGCCATGGTGTTGTCGTGAACGGCAAGCCGGTGGATGACAGTTCCGGCGATGACGGCGAGGACGATGGCATCAAGCCGCTGCCTGACCGGCTCGTCTTCGATCTGACGGCACAGCGGACGCTGGCACTGCGCAACGCGCTCGCCGGTGACGTCGACATCGCCTTCCTCGCGGCACTCCACGCCTTTCTGCTGCAGATCTTTTATCGCTTCGCGCCGGACACCTGCCTGGAAATCAGCCTGAAGAGCGGCAGCTTCTCCCAGGTCGACGGTCTTGCCGAGACGTCCTGGGCCAAGGAGATCGCGGAGCGGCACGAAGCTTGGGACCGCGATCTTCCCGATGAGGCGGATGGCCTGTGGGACTTCCTTCTCGGCCTCGACGAGGCAAGTCGCAAGGCGCTGTTCGCGCATTGCGTCTCGTTGGCCCTCAACGCGGTGGTCGAACCATGGAACAGGCGGCCGCGGGCGCTCGAGCATGCAGACGTGCTCGGCCGTTCGCTGCAGTTCGATATGGTCGACGCCGGCTGGACGCCCACGGTCGAGTTCCTTGGGCGCCTTACCAAGGCGCGGATTCTGCAGGCTGTCCGCGAAGCCCGTGGCGCGGACTCCGCGCAGCTGATCGACCACATGAAGAAGGACATGATGGCGCGTGAAGCCGCCCGTCTTCTCGAAGGATCGAACTGGCTGCCCGAGCCGCTGCGCCTCGATGTTGACGAAGTGGCTGACGATGCTGTCGACGCCCTCGCCGGCGAGATGCCGGATGAGGCGGCGCTCGATAGCGATGCCGCCGAACTGCCGGCCTTTCTCGCCGACGATGCGGATCCGTCCTCCGGCGAGCCGGTGACCGACGGCGACGAGACGGACCACCTCCAGGCCGCCGAATAGTTGGCCTCCCGCTCCGTATCAGGCCCGGCACCTGCGCCGGGCCCATTCTGTTTTCCAAGATGGAGAAATTCGCATGTCCGCAACATATCATCTACGAATCCGCCCCTTTGGGGAGCGCCATCCGCTACTCGGACGGCGCGGCGAAATCACCGTCGCGCTTCACCAAAAAGCTCGCCGCTTGGGAGAGCCGCAACGGCGTCGGCCGTCTGGTCAAGAAGGAACCACCGCGAACGCACACGACCTACTCCTCGCCCGCGTACTTCACTCTGCTTGAGGGTGATTTCGGGTAGGGCGGCATCATCGTCGTCTCGATCAGACGCACCTGGTCCGTCGAGAGCGACCTGCGGTTCGAAATCGTCGAGCGCCCCAAAATCGGCATGGTCCGCGTGCTGCAGGCCCTCGGCGACAGACCGGAGCTTCTGCATCTGGCCGAAAACTCCGAGGCGGCCAAGCGCTGGCTTGCCGGCAAATCCTACGGCCGCGCCTATCTCGAGGAGGCCGACGGGATCAGCGAGTGACCGGACTGGAAGATTGCTTTGCGCGCGAACCGGTCGATAGCGATGGGTGAGAGGTGCCGGTCCCGATTAAAGGTCAGCTTTCGAATGACCCGACGGTGTCAACAGTGACAGGTTGGGGTCATGCCGCGACAGTGTCCGGGCCTACCGCAATGTCCGCTCTTTGAAGATCCGCAGCCTGAACCTGCCAGTCCTCTGTCGGCCCATTTCGGGCGATGTGCTTCGCGATGTTAGTTATCCGCCGTGTTCGACGTCTCGCGCCTTAACGCCACGACGTTCCGCATACTCGATCAATGCGAGCTCAATGACAGCGGTAACCGAGCGACGTTCGGTTGCTGCGAGTTGTTCGGCCAAAGCTAGCACAGATGGATCCAAACGCGTCGTGAATGGCTTCTTTGTCATTTTCGCTTTGCGGCTTGAACTGGGCGTCGGAATGGTCCATAAGGGATGCACGTGCGTTGCACTTGCATCGTACGTGCGGAGACCGATCCGCGTGCGCGAACACTCTGATCGGCCTGCCCACAACCTAAGCTTCTGGGAGCTCGGATCATGGGTGATTCCGACAATAGCACGACTTTGCCTTTCGTCACCCGGAGGACGCTGCTTGCAGGAACGGCAATTGCAATTGCGGGACGGCAGCCAACAGCGTTTGCCGCCAGCGATTTTGAAAAGGACCAACCCGCCGATCCCGCGGTGGCGGTGTGGCGCAAATGGCAGGCGGCCCACGACCGGACTGAACGGCTGTGCCATCAGCAGCAGCGCTTGGAGCGGAAACTCGTCGAGACAGTTGGCTTTCCTTGCGCGACCATCCAGCTTTCCGATGGTGAGATCGTGACGCTGCATTCACTTGAGGCTCTTCACGAAGCACTCTCGATCTTGGTCTGGAAGACACAGGAAAGCACGCGAAGGCTGAAACCGATTTTGCGGATCATCAGGCGCGCTGGGACGCCGCCGACCGGGAAATTGGCTACTCGGCGGCATTGCAGGCCGAGCTTGAATCTGGCGACCAGGCGGAGGACCTCCTTGAGACGTTGTCCAAAACCCCCGCCGTTTGCCTTGCCGGTGTGGCGGCGAAGCTTGATGCTGTGCTTAGGGAAGGGTTGGTCTCTGAAGATGGTGCCGAGTTTCCCTGGCCGCAAATCCGCTCGGCACTCGATGATGTTATCCGCATTAGCCAGCGGCTGGTTCCTGAGCAGATGTTTCCAAACGACATGCTCCAGCCGGCACCTCTTCGAAAGCGGGAGGGGACGGCTTGCGTGTCTTGACCGAGGCTGATGGAGGCGCAGCGTGAAAAAGCTGACCGATCGTTCGCCGATCATCCTCGAGGGATCTCCTTTTCGCCGCGAGATAGCAGAGACCGACGCGGTTCTTGGCGATCGGTCCGTTGTCGAAATCGCCGACCGCGAAAGCGCTATGGGGCGATTTGGCAGTCACGGCGATCGCTTGGGGCGCTCTGGCGGCGAACTGCGATGGCGACACGCCTGAGTATCGCTTCTGGTTTCAGTTTTTTATTGTCTTCCGAACGGACTCACCAGAATCCGAGTCGGAAGGCATGATGGCCCCGGCCAACCGGCGTTCCTTAAATTGAGCGCCGTCACTTGCAAGATGCGCGTGGCCCGTCTCGATGGCGATCGGTTGCATCCGCCGGAGGCCTGTATTGGCAATCAGCTGGGGAGACGAAACCGCACGGCGCAAGTCATTGCACGCTGTAGCCCTGCGATATGAACGGGTCTGGCGTACAATCTCAGCTTGCGCGATCTGGAAGAGATGATGGCTGAGCGCGGCATTCACGTCGATCATTCTACAATCCACCGCTGGGTCGTGAGGTTCTCGCCGCTGGCAACGATGGGGACCCTTCGTAAGCAGCCGCTACCGACGGAAGAGCGCACCATGAGGCGCACTCGACCACGCCGCTGGCTTGGTGTCCCGGGTCGACGCCGACAAGCGTCCGAGGCGCAGACGCCGTGGAACAAGACCGGCGGTGAAGGGGTTTGGTCAACGCCGCGAGACGGGCGACGCGCAGAGCATCGCCGAGGCTGAGCTTTGCGTGTGCGGGTTGGGCTGATGTGGATCCAGTAAAGGAGCAGGTGGCCCTGCGTGTGATGGCCGCCAACGGCACTCCCCAGAGCTAGATTGAGGCGTAGGTTCTGATTACTTCAGGTGGCCGGAATTGCGAAGCTTTGCTAGCAGGACCAGTGCAGTCCCGTGATACTTCGCTTGCACATGCTCGCTCAAGGGAGACGATTCCCAAGTAGCTAAGGTCGCCAGCAAAGTTGATGCGTCGCCGTTCACCGAGGCGCATCTTAGGTGGCCGCTCTTCTCGAGCACGACTACGTGCCGCGTCCGCTTCACCATACCCTATTGCGGCCATTCGCTGAATGTAGGTGTCACCATCTACGCGGACATCGAACAGGACAGATCCCGCGGTTTTCTCAGCCGCATCTATCACCCTGTCGGAAAACGGACGCTGGATGCCATCGGTGCTGGCGATCGACTGCTCGAAGAGAACCATTTCGACGTGCCCAGCCACCATCCAGCGACAGTGCGCCATCCACGGCGATTAGCAATAGCTAATGCGGAACATTCACAAGTCTGCTGCTTTAGCTGAAACCGCAACGTCGGCCATCCTGCTTGCGTCTCTCGCGCACATCGATGTCGGCTTCCCTGTCGCAGCCACACAAAGGACCGGCGGGAGATGCTTGTCCAACGCATGGTCTGAATCGATGACCTCCACCGGTTCACGACATTGATGCAAATCTGAGATGTCGTCGCCAGCCCTATGGAAGGGCCGGCATCTCCTCGTCACCGACCCGCCAGGTCCAGGCACCCATCTCCGGCCGGTTCGCGATCATATCCTCCAGTGAAACCTCGAACGCTTCGTCCGCTCCGGCTGGAACTACAAAGAGCGCGATCGGCTCCTGCCTGTTCTGAAGCAAGGCGTTGGCAATCGGCAGGTCGGGTTGCAGGTCGTAGCGCAATCCCTTCACGCTCTTCTCACGAAGACGGGCAAGCGCGTCGATGAGCCACTTTTCAGGGACCGTCTCGTAAGGAATCCAGTTCTCGGACACGACCATCAACGCGATCTCCTCGACAATGGCGAGGCCGGCCGAATTCAGTCCGAACGTCGCGATAGCCATGAGATGTGAGCTCGCCTCCGCTCCCCACAGCGACAATTCTCTCTCGAAGCGTGCCTGCAAACGCCGATGCATTGCGTCGTCCATGATGAAGGCCTGACGACAAGTTTCTGACCCGATCGAGCAGACACGATCTCCTTCACCTCACCTACGAGGAGCAGCAACTTCCGCGGTCCGGATTTTGGCGGAAGTGCTGTACCAAGAACCGCGTTGCGACGCTGTTCGATCGCTTCCTTGTTCTCGGCCCGGAACGGCTCGGGGACGAACAGGATGTCCGAAAGCGCTCCGCCTCTCACTGTCATTTGCCCGGCCGCCTCGATGAGGTGCCAGCGGACGTTCCACCAATCTCGCTTGCCGGCCCATCTGGATGTCCAGACCGTCAATTCGGCCTCGTGCCAGAGATAGTGAAGGAGGCCACGCAGTGACATCCTCCTGGGATCTCCGGCCACGCTGGCGGAGTTCTGGCCAGCAGGCATGGACGCTGCCCGGTTCCCGGTCTTCGACAGGCTGAAATCCAGCTCTAGCGCCGCCATGCCGGCCGCTCCCCTCGGCACGCGGGCACCCACCGCCAGCGACAGAGCCCACGTGAGCTTTCAGGCGGCGTTGCTGCTTCGTGACGCTCCCACCCCCGGGAGTTCTGTGATCTGCCTCGCGCTCTGAACTATCTCGGTTCAATTTGCGCCAGCGCAAAGACTAGACGCTTGATGTCCCGCACCTTCTCTCCATCGACGTCGATCGAGGTTGAAGACGGAAGATGTCCACGCGACGCGAGGCGCTCTTCGAGCGACGAGTGGCCCCGCTGCCGTTGCGACGCCAGGCAGGCGAGAGCGCGAAATGAGGCGAAAATGAAAATAGATGCCGAGAGTGAAGAAGTGATCGAAGAATGGCCAAGCCTTGTGTTCAGCACCGAAGCAGCGAGCGGCGCAAAGGCGGACAACACGTTGCTGCCCATGCTTATCGCTGGGCTCGCCCTAATTGTCCTGGGTGGCGTGGTCGTGATGGCTTTCGTGTAGAGAAAGAAGTCTGCTGCTCGTTGCCGGCTCGCTCGTGGTCGCCGATCGCCGGATGGGAGAGCTGGCATTCGTTGCCGGCTCGTCCCTCTCGATCGACGAACTCAGGGTGAGTTTGCACACCTCTGAACGACGGCTGGTTCTGTGGTCATCGCGGAACCTTGTGTCGATGCGGCCTGCTGTCGCGAATTGCAGGTTTTCAGGCAGTTTCGATCGCCTTCCCGCGCGTTATGCTGCCTTGCCGTGTGCGCATTTGGACTGGTCAAGATAGGCATCGAAGACCGCAGCGACCGCCCTGACGACGAAGCGATACTCCTGGTTGACGTGGACCACGCTATCCCGAACGTCGAGCACGCCGTCGCGCTCGAGTTCCGCCAGCTTCTCCTTGCTGCCGAGAAGTCGCGACGGCTCAAAGCCGTGAGCGTTGCGGATTGCCGCAATGTCGGCGCTGAAATCGCACATCAGTCGTTCTATGATCTCGCCACGGACCCTGTCCTCTTCGGTCAAGCGGTAACCCTTGGTGGTCGCCAGACGTCCGGAGGCGATCTGTTGGGCGTAGAGGCCCGGTGCCACCTCGTTCTGCACATAGCCGTTCTTCGTGCGGCCGATTGCCGAAGCGCCGAAGCCGATCAGCGTGTCGCAATTGTCCGTGGTGTAGCCTTGGAAATTGCGTCTCAGCCTTCCCGCTTCCTGCGCCTGGACGAGATCGTCTCCAGGCAGCGCGAAGTGGTCGAGGCCGATTTGCCTGTAGCCTGCCGCGACCAGCGTCTCGGCGATCGCTCTAGCCTGTTCGTTGCGTGCCGCGGTATCGGGCAGACTGGTTTCATCGATCATCCGCTGGTGCTTCTTGAACGTTGGGATGTGTGCGTAGCCAAACACGGCCAGGCGATCCGGAAGCATGGCGATTGCCGCACTGGCCGTCTCGACGCAAGACTGCACCGTCTGATGCGGCAGGCCATAAATCAGGTCGAAATTGATGCCGCCGACGCCTGCGCTGCGCAGACGGTCGGTGGCCTCGGCGGTCTGCGCCTTGCTCTGGATGCGGTTGATGGCCTTCTGCACCACGGGATCGAAGCTCTGGACGCCAAGGCTTGCGCGGCTGACACCTGCGGCGCCCAGCGCATGGGCCATCTCGGCGGTAAGCCCGCGTGGATCGATCTCGACGGCGGTCCCGGTCGTGTCGGAGAACGCGAAGTGCTCCCGCATAAGCGCCATCAGCGCGAGGAATTCCGCCGGGGAGATGATGGTCGGCGTGCCGCCGCCGAAATGCACTTCCCCCACCGGCAAGCGGCCGCGAGCCCGAGCGGCTACCATTTCGATTTCCTCACGCAGGACGTCGAGATAGTCGAGGATCGGGCGGTCCTGCCGGGTTATCGTCGTATGGCAACCGCAATACCAGCACATCGAGCGGCAGAACGGAATGTGCAGGTACAGCGATACCGGATCGCCGGCCGGCAGGTTCTCCAGCCAGTCTCCATATTCGTGGGCGCCGACCGCCGAGGAGAAACTCGGTGCCGTTGGGTAGCTGGTATAGCGGGGCAGGCGTGCCTCGCCGTATTTCGCCAGGATTGAGGCTTGCAATGGAGTTCTCCTGCTCGGTGCTGCTGGAAGCACTCTAGCCGGCGACGATCCGCGCTTCTTTGCGATATGCCAAAGTCACACACGCTCTTTCGTTTCTTCAGAACGCACCCCATCGAGCGGGGTGACGACTGAGTGGGAAGCCGTTGCGCTCGATTTGAGGGTCGTTGGCTATCGAGGCGAAGCCACATTTTCAGGAGCGTGTTTGTCCTGGCGCAAAGTTCGTGACGGATACGGCTGATAGACAGCCGGCCACACGCAAAGTTCGTTATCCACATCAAACAGGGAATCAGAAGAAATGCGCTCGTTCAAACTTATACCGTTCATCGCCGCCGCTGTTCTAACGTGGGCCGGCGCTGCGAATGCCGCCGAATTCGAGGTCTCCACGTTGAACATGGGCAAGCACGGCATGTTTCAGCTCGAACCATCCTTCCTCAAAATAGCGCCCGGCGACACGGTCCATTTCGTCGCCAAGGACAAGGGGCACGATGTCGAATCGATTCCCGGTATGCTGCCGGAAGGTGCCGAGCCGTTCAAAGGGCAGATGAACAAGGATCTCACCGTCACGTTCACCAAGCCCGGCGTCTACGGAGTCAAGTGCAATCCCCACTATGGCATGGGCATGGTCGCGCTTGTCGTGGTCGGCGATCCAAGCAGCAATCTGAAGGCAGCTGAGTCGGTCAATCAGGCCGGCAAGGCCAAGAAGGTTTTCGACGATCTGTTCAAGCAGATCGGTCAATAGTACGCCCCGCCGGGAATTTTTTCAGCCAGGCGGGTATTTGCTGACGTTGCAAAAAATGCGGCTTATTCAAACAGATGGAGCGGGATGCCAAGTTAGGTTTGAACGCACCCGCTTCCAGAATTGGTGCCCGCAGCATCAGCGGAACAGGTGCCACCGCGCTGCGATGGCGGCCAGGCTCTGCATGGTTCGATCCGCGGCCTGCTGGGCGGCGACCAGCACCTGTTCGTCGCGCGTGTGATCGGCGAGGTCGAGATAGGCCTGGTGCAGCCGTTCGGCCTCACCGAGCGCCGAGCGCAGAAGCGGCGACGGCGTGGCAGCATGCGCTAGGTCCACTGTCGCTGCCTCATCAGTCTCGTTGGCGCCTTCAACCCCGGCCGCGCTCTCCCGCTCGGCAACCTCGGCGACCGTTTTCGACGCCGCATCCTCACCCAAAGCGGTAAGCCGTGAAGCAATCCGTCGGTGGAAGGCTGCGGCACGCGATTCCAGTCGTCGACTCTGTCGCGCGAACTCCGGCAGAGAGGAGGCATCAAGCATCGGCCTCTCGTCGCGGGCTCGCCCGGCGCCTTCGCGTCGATAGGCGCGACGCCGTTCGGCACGCAGTGTTGCCGCGTGATCGAGCGCCTTTCCGGCGAGCCACTCCGCCGTCGCCCGGACTGTCGCATCGTTGCTTTGCGCTGCGACATAAGAATAGAAGGCGAAAGCCAGCATCTCGTTGTCCACCGCAACGCCAAGGATCCGGTACGGGCTGAGCAGCGCGCTCGCCTCCGCCTCGTCCCACGATCGGGCGATTTCGGAAGGCAACCCGCGCGGATCGGCAAGTGCCGGCGGCGATGCGCCCGTCAACTGATTGGCACGGCGGACGATTTCTTCGATATGGTCGCTCTGCTCTTCGATGAGCGCATGGAAAGCGCCCGCCATCTCCATTGCGCCCAGCTTTTCCATACGCGTCGCCAGCTCGACGTAGCGCCGCGCAGACGCTTCTTCCATGGTCATGGCCAGACCAAGAAGTGCAAGGACATCGCGCGGTCGCGCTCTGGGTTCTTCGTTCAGCCGCCTCATGGATGTTCGCCTCCGCGATGGACGGACAAATTAACGTCAATTCCAAATGGTTCTTCATTGCGCTGGATCAAAGAGTGGTTCCTGCGCTCGGTCCAAGGATAGCGCCTGCCCGGTCACCGTCGACTGGGCCTCAGATGTCCACGACCGGCAGCGATAATGAAACGATATATCGAATTCGGGCGGAAACCGATGCCGCATCAGCTTCTTGCGGCCATCCTTCTGCTGCTCTTGTCTATTCTATGGCTGGCCGACGAGGCGAGGGCGGCGGGGCGACTCGGCGAATTCCTGAGCAGGGTCAATGTGTCCGACATCGATCCTGGCGCCGATCGCTTCGGCGACGTCGAGGGCAATCCGCCCGCAGCGCAGCTGCTCAAGGGCGGTTACCTCGTCGGCTACGTCTTCCTCACCAACGATGTTGTCGATGCAACCGGCTATTCCGGCAAACCTATCAATATCGTTGTCGGAATCGACCTCGACGCCAAGGTCACGGGCGCAAAGCTCGTCGAGCATCACGAGCCAATTGTTTTGGTCGGCATCCCTCAAGCCAAAATCGACCATTACATCGACGGTTTCGTCGGACGGCGTGTCCTCGACCCGGTCGAGGCGAGCCGCACACCTGTCGACATAGTCAGTGGCGCGACGGTGACCATGATGGTTATCGCCGACAGCATGACGCAGTCGGCAATCAAAATCGCGCGGTCGCGCGGCCTGGACAAGGGCGCCGCAAATGTCGCGGCTCAGCCGGCCCACCGCTCGATCGATCAGACCAAAGGCGCTGTCGAAACCTGGCAGGCCCTGCTCGGCGACGGATCGGTCCGCAGGCTTGCAATCACGAACAAGGAACTCAACGACCTGTTCCAGCAGACGGGCAATGCCGCGGCGATCGCCCGTCCGCAGGACGGGGACCCGAATGCCCCATTTGTCGATGTCTATGTTGCGCTGGCAAGCGTGCCGACGGTTGGGCGCTCGATGCTCGGCGATGCCGAATACGATCGCCTTCGCCAGGATCTGAAGCCCGGCCAGCAGGCGATCCTCGTTGCCGGCGACGGACCCTATTCCTTTCGCGGCTCCGGCTATGTGCGTGGCGGCATCTTCGATCGCATCGAGATGATCCAGAGCGAAAGCAGCATACGGTTTCGCGATCGCAACTATCGGCGGATCGGCGCGTTGGCCGCAGAAGGCGCGCCGGACTTCCCCGAGATCGGCATCTTCGTCACGCCCGACGGGTCGAACCTCGATCCTGGCGCGCCATGGCGGTTCCAGCTTCTGGTGCAACGTGCGACCGGCGCGCTCGACAAGGCGTTCGTCACGACTGGGCTCGACTACTCAGCCCCCGACAAGTACCTGACCGCACCCGTTTCGTCGCCGACGACGGCCACGCCGTTGGCAGCGGCCGCACCGACATCGGCGACCGTGCTAACCACGGCAGCGGCGGACGACGAGCCGCCGCTCTGGCAGCGGATGTGGCAAGCGCGGATGTTCGACATCGCCATCATGCTCGTCGCAATCGGCGTGCTCACCGGCATCTTCTTCTTCCAGGATTTCCTCGTCAAATGGCCGCGCGCCTACGAGCGCATCCGGCTTGGCTACCTCGCCTTCACGCTTCTCTGGCTCGGCTGGTACGAGCACGCGCAGCTATCGGTCGTGAACATCCTCACATTCTTCAACTCGCTGCGCGGCGATTTCCGCTGGGACTATTTCTTGCGAGACCCGCTGATCTTCATCCTGTGGGCGGCAGTCGCTGCGGCGCTGCTGTTCTGGGGCCGCGGCGCCTATTGCGGCTGGCTCTGCCCGTTCGGCGCGCTGCAGGAGTGGACGAACCGGCTGGCGCGCTGGGCGCATATTCCGCAAATCCGCGTGCCGTTCTGGCTCAATCAGCGCCTGTGGCCGTTCAAATACATCATCTTCCTCGCGCTTTTCGGCCTTTCCTTCGGCTCGCTCGGCCTTGCCGAGGAAGCGGCCGAAGTGGAGCCCTTCAAGACCGCGATCATCCTGCATTTCGCGCGCGAGTGGTGGTTCGTCCTGTTCGCCGTCGGCTGCCTTGCGCCGGGACTTTTCATCGAACGCTTCTACTGCCGTTACCTCTGCCCGCTCGGCGGCGCCCTGGCTATCCCGGCCCGTGTGCGCATGTTCGATTGGCTGAAGCGTTACAAGGAATGCGGCTCGCCCTGCCAACGCTGCGCGAACGATTGCCCCGTACAGGCGATTCATCCGGAGGGGACGATCAATCCCAACGAATGCATCCAGTGCCTCAACTGCCAGGTGCTCTACCACGACGACCAACGCTGTCCGGTGGTGATCCAGAAGCGCATCAAGCGCGAGAAGTTCCTGGCCCTGCAGTCACCGTCCATGCTGCCGGAGACAAAGCGCAAACCGAGGGTCCTGGTGACCGTCAACGGTCGCGAGCCATCCGTGGAACGGAAACCTGCGGCCAGCCAGGCCGCGTCAACAGAAGGAGAGAACCAATGAACAACGATGATAGGCCGGAGGAACCGGGAGTAAGCCGCCGCAAGCTTCTGACGGGAAGCGGCAAGGCTGCCATATTGGCCGGCCTGGCCAGCGCAGCCGGCGGCGGAGCCGTTGGCGTTGCCGGATTCACCAGGCCTGCCAACGCCAAGGAGGCCACAAGCGAAATCCGGCCGGGCGACCTGGACGAATACTACGGTTTCAGCTCGAGCGGCCAGTGCGGTGAGGTGCGCATCATCGGTCTGCCCTCCATGCGTGAAATCATGCGCATTCCGGTCTTCAACCGTTGCAGCGCAACCGGCTGGGGAATCACGAACGAGAGCCGCAAGGTGCTGACGGAAGGCTTGATGCCGACCACGCAGGCATTCCTTGCCACGCGCGGCGGCGTCTACCACAACGGTGATCTGCACCACCCGCACATGTCGTTCACGGACGGCACGTATGATGGGCGCTACCTGTTCGTCAACGACAAGGCCAATTGCCGGGTCGCACGCATCCGTTGCGACGTGATGAAGTGCGACAAGATCATCGAGGTTCCTAATGCATCGGACATTCACGGGCTGCGCCCGCAGAAGTATCCGCGGACCGGATACGTGTTCGCCAACAGCGAGCACATCATCCCGATCCCGAACGACGGCAAGATCCTCGACGATCCCAAGCAGTACTGGTCGGTCTTCACGGCGATCGACGGCGATACCATGAAAATCGCCTGGCAGGTACTGGTCGACGGCAATCTCGACAACACCGACGCCGACTATCAGGGCAAGTACGCTTTCTCGACCTGCTACAACTCGGAGCGGGGCGTTACGCTCGCCGACATGACGTCCGCGGACCAGGACTGGGTGGTGGTCTTCAACATCAAGCGCATCGAGGATGCTATCAAGAAAGGCGACTACAAGGAGATCAACGGCGTGCGTGTGGTGGACGGGCGGCACGGCTCGCGTTACACGCGCTACGTCCCGGCCGGCAATAATCCACATGGCTGCAACACAGCGCCCGACGGCATCCATATCGCGATCGCCGGCAAGCTCTCGCCGACCGTCACGCTTCTCGACGTACGCCGCTTCGACGACCTGTTCGACGACAAGATCAAGCCGCGCGACGTCGTCGTCGCCGAGCCTGAGCTGGGGCTCGGACCGCTCCACACGGCATTCGACGGCAAGGGCAACGCCTACACCACGCTGTTCCTCGACAGTCAGGTCGTGAAGTGGAACCTCGATAAGGCGATCCAGGCTTACGGCGGTGCCAAGGTCGACCCGATCATCCAGAAAATCGATGTCCACTATCAGCCGGGCCACAACCACACCTCCATGGGCGAGACCAAGGAGGCGGACGGCAAATGGCTGATGTCGCTCAACAAGTTCTCCAAGGACCGCTTCCTGCCGGTCGGACCACTGCATCCGGAGAATGATCAGCTGATCGACATCTCGGGCGACGAGATGCGCCTGGTCCATGACGGCCCGAGCTTCGCGGAACCGCACGACATCTGCCTGGTCCATCGCTCGAAGGTCCGGCCCGAGATCATCTGGAAGCGCGACGACCCGATGTGGGAGGATGCGCGCCAGCAGGCGGCGAAGGACGGCGTCAAGCTCGAGGAAGCCGCCGACGTCATCCGCGACGGCAACAAGGTGCGCGTCTACATGCACTCGGTCGCGCCGGCCTACAGCCTCGACAAGTTCACGGTGAAGCAGGGTGACGAGGTCACCATCACCGTGACCAACATGGACGATGTCGAGGATTTGACCCATGGCTTCACCATGGTGCGCCACGGCGTTGCAATGGAGATCGGGCCACAGCAGACCGCGTCCGTGACCTTCGTCGCCGATCGTCCAGGCGTCCACTGGTACTATTGCCAATGGTTCTGCCATGCCCTGCATATGGAAATGGCCGGGCGCATGATCGTGGAGCCGCAGCCGGCATGATCCGGCACCGGCATAGCAGGAGCGCAGTTGCGGCGGCCCTCGTCGCCGCCTGCGCCTTCCTCCTCCCAGGGGCGGGGCGGGCAGAAACCCTCGCCGTCCCTGCGGGGGGGGACGGCCTTCGCCAGGCGATCGCCGCGTCGCATTCCGGCGATACGCTGAGGCTCGCCGCCGGCGTGTACCAGGGCCCGATTAGGATCGACCACGCTCTCACGATCGAGGGCGAGTCAGGCGCCGTGCTCGACGGGCAGGGTCGGGGCCGCACCGTCGAGGTGGTTGCCCCGAACGTCGTCATGCGCGGCCTCACGATACGGAATTCCGGCATCGACGATCCTATGGACGCGGCGGTCTTCCTCGAAGACGACGCCGCGGGCGCAATCATCGAGGACAGCCGGATCGAGAACAGCCTGGTCGGCGTCTATGTTCACGGCGCCGCGAACGCGATCGTGCGGAACAACCGCATCGTCGGACGAACGGACCTGAGGACCAACGAGCTCGGCAACGGCGTCTATGTCTGGAACGCGCCGGGGGCGCAGGTGATCGGCAACTACATCACTGGCGGACGTGACGGCATTTTCACCAACGCCAGCCGCAACAACGTCTTTCGCGGCAACCGTATCGAGAACGTCCGCTTCGCCGTCCACTACATGTACACGAACGACAGCGAGGTCAGCGACAACGTCTCGCGCGGCAACCATGACGGCTACGTCATCATGTATTCGAGCCGCTTGGTGATCCGCCGCAACCTGTCGGAAGACGATGGCGATCACGGCCTTCTGCTCAACTACGCCAACGACGCGGATATCAGAGACAATGTCGTGCGGCGCAGCGACCAGTGCGTCTTCATCTACAACGCCAACAAGAACCTGTTCGCCGACAACTGGTTCGAGGGCTGCGCTGTCGGCATTCATTTCACCGCGGGTTCGGAGCGCAACCGGATGACCGGCAATGCCTTTGTTCATAACCGCTCGCAGGTCGTTTACGTGGGGACACGGTCGCTCGACTGGTCTGCGGACGGGCGCGGCAACTACTGGAGCGACAATCCGGGTTTCGACTTGAATGGCGACGGCATCGCCGATACGGCCTACCGCCCGAACGACATCTTCGACAAGGTCGTGTGGACCTATCCGACGGCCAAACTCCTCATCAACAGCCCGGCCGTGCAGGTCATCCGCTGGGCCCAAACGGAATTCCCCGCGCTCCATCCCGGCGGCGTCATCGACAGCGCGCCGCTGATGGCGCCCATCCCGCCAGCGCTGGAGGTGAAGCCATGACCTTGTCACCAACGATATTCATGGAGGGCGTGTCCAAGCGATATGGGGACGCCTATGTCGTCCGCGACGTGGACCTCTCGGTCGCGCCCGGCGAGTGCGTTGCGATAGTCGGGCACAACGGAGCCGGCAAGAGCACGCTGGTCAAGATGGCTCTCGGCCTGCTCACGCCAACCGCCGGACGCGTCACGCTGCTCGGCGAGAACCCGGCTGGTCGCCAGGCCATGGCATTCCGGCGCAGGATCGGCTTCCTGCCCGAGAACGTCGCCTTCTCTCCGGCCATGACTGGCCGCGAGGTGCTGCGTTTCTATGGCCGTCTCAAGCAGGTGCCGCTCGGCATCGCCGACCAGCTCCTGGAACGGGTGGGGCTCGCCGCCGCCGCATGCCGCCGCGTCGGCACCTATTCGAAAGGCATGCGACAGCGCCTCGGATTGGCGCAGGCGCTTCTTGGCGAGCCGCGCGTCCTGTTCCTCGACGAGCCGACAACCGGCCTCGACATCGAGTCGCGCCAGATGTTCTACGACGTCATGGCGGAGCTACGCGGTGCCGGAGCGACGCTGCTGCTTTCCTCGCACGCGCTCAGCGACATCGAGCAGGCCGACCGCATCGCCATCATGAAGACCGGACGTATGGTTGCATGCGGCGCGCTTCCGGAACTCCGCCGCCTGGCGGACCTGCCGCTTCGGATTCGGGTGCGAATTGCCGAGGGGAGTGCGGCGCGGGAATTCACCGCCCGGCGCGCCGTGCAGTGGCTCGACGAGCTGCGCTTCGAGCTCACCTGCGCCGACGATGGCAAGATGGAGGCGATCCGCAGCGTCTCGCTCCTGGAAGGCGTTTCCGACATCGAAGTGATGCCGCCGACATTGGTCGATCTTTGCGACGAGCTTACACGGGAGGCCGCTGAATGAATGCCATAGCAACGATTGCCGGCCGCGAGATACGCGACGGCCTGCGCAACCGCTGGGCCCTTGGCGCCGTCCTGCTGATGGCCGGCCTGGCGCTGACGCTTGCGTTTGTCGGTAGCGCCCCCACAGGCGTGGTCGGCGCAAGCCCGCTCGAAGTCACGGTCGTCAGCCTGTCGAGCCTGACGATTTTCCTGGTTCCCCTCATCGCGCTCCTCCTGTCGCATGACGCAATCGTCGGGGAGCGAGATCGCGGCACGCTTCTGCTTCTTCTCTCCTATCCCCTGTCGCGCTGGCAGATTCTCTTCGGCAAGTTCCTCGGGCACCTCTCGATCCTGACGGTCGCGACCGTGGTCGGCTACGGTGCCGCCGGAGCAGCACTCGCCCTGGCGGCCGGCGAGTTCGATCCCGACAGCCTCGGCAGCTTCGCGCGGATGGTCTGCTCATCAATCCTGCTCGGCGCGGTCTTCGTCGCTCTCGGATACTTGATCAGCGCGACTGTGCGCGAGCGTGCGACCGCGGCAGGCCTCGCCATCGGCATCTGGCTGGTTCTGGTCCTTCTCTACGACATGGCGCTCCTCGGCCTGCTCGTCGCGGATCAGGGCAGGACAATCAGCGCCGCCTCCTTCAACTGGCTGCTGCTCCTTGATCCCGCGGACATCTTCCGGCTCCTCAATCTTGCTGGGCTGTCTAAAACCAGCCTGTTCGCCGGGATGGCCGGCCTTGCCGAGCAGATGCAGTTCGGCCGGGCCGTGCTGCTGACCGCGCTGGCGGCCTGGGTGGCCGTGCCACTCGCCCTCGCCGCCTTCGTCTTCTCAAGGAAAGAGCCATGATACGCGCAACTTTTCTCGGCGCACTGGTCGCTGCCCTCTTCATCCTGCTTGCCGGCTGCAATCAGGACATCGCCAGCCTGCCCAAGCCGCCACCGCAGGAGCCGACGGCCACATCTGTCGCCTACTTCTGTTCGATGGGCCTGCTAGAACACGGCGGTCCGAAGGCGCAGGCTTTCCGTGTCGGCAAATCCGAGCCGCTTTGGTTCTCGTCTGTTCGCGATGCCGTCGCCTTTTCGATTCTCCCGGGTGAGCCAAAGGACGTTGTCGCTATCTATGTCAACGACATGGCGAAGGCCAGGAACTGGGAGCGCCCCGAGGCCGGAGCCTGGGTGGAGGCGCATGAGGCATGGTACGCGCTCGGCAGTGACTACAACGCCGGCATGGGCGGCAAGGAAGCGGTGCCCTTCTCCGATGAAAAGGCCGCCCGGTCATTCATAGCTGCCCACGGCGGTACCATCGTGCGCTTCGATGACATCCCGGAGAACTACATCCTGGACAGCGACGAGAGCAGTCACGGCCTCGACGTCTCGGCCGAGGATTCCATTTTGCCTAAACCTGCGGTGAAGCAATGACAAAGCCTTCAACAATCCTGCGCGACGGGCTGAAACAGGAGGGCATGCTGGCCAGCCAGATAACCCGACGCCGCTTCATCCATATCAGCGGCGCCGTGACAGGCCTGGGCCTTGCGGCGCTTGGAACCGGTTTCGCGCGGCCGGGCCAGGCATCGCCGCTGTTCCACGAATGGCGCGGTGTCGCACTCGGCGCCGATGCCTCGCTGCAGCTATATCATCCCGATGCCGCTGAGGCCGAGCGCCTTATCGCGGATGCGGTCGCCGAGGTGCATCGACTGGAGCGTGTGTTCAGCCTCTACGATGACACCTCCGCTCTATCCAGGTTGAACCGCGATGGCGAACTCGCCGATCCGCCGCAGGAACTCGTCGAGCTTCTGGGGACGACCGAGCGCTATGCTCGCGCAACCGACGGCGCCTTCGACCCGACGGTGCAGCCGCTCTGGACGCTGTACGCGAAGCATTTCAGCGTGGAGAACGCCGACCCAAACGGACCGTCACTGGCGGACATCAGAGGTGCCGCGGCCAAATGCGGCTACCAACAAGTGACGGTCAACGCAGGGAAAGTGGCATTCGGGCGGTCCGGCATGGGGCTGACTCTGAATGGGATCGCCCAGGGCTACATCACCGATCGGGTCGCCGAGCTGCTACGCGCCCGTGGGGTTACCCACACACTCGTCGATATGGGAGAAACACGTGCTCTCGATGCCCACCCCGAGGGTCGGCCCTGGTCGATCGGGATAAAGGATCCGCGCGCCGAGAATCGCCTCATTGCAAAACTTGCTCTCGACAACCAAGCCATCTCCACATCAGGCGGCTACGGGACTCAATTCGATGCCGCAGGGAGGTTCAATCACATCTTTGATCCCGCGACGGGTTCGTGTGCGAATCGCTATCTCAGCGTCTCCGTCATCGCGCCAACCGCGGCCTGCGCCGACGCGCTTTCGACCGCCCTCTCCCTCATGCCGATAGACCGCGCTTCTCAAGCTCTCGCCAACGCCGGAGCGACGCGGGCTTATTTCGTGCTTCCTGACGGACGCGTCATCGACCGGAGCGCCTAGGCCAAGGCGGGTTCGCGGAGCGGAATTCGCCGCCTGCAGCCAAGCCTCCACAGGTCGCTCGACCTGCGCCGGCGCAGTTCCATGCCTGTTTGACGTTGGCTGTACTGATCTCGGGCAGATCGCCGCCGGGCTGTGTATCCGCGCATTAAATATTCTTGGTTCCTACAATTGGATCAACAACAGAGGATGCCGATCGCCCGACTAACTCGGCGCGGTTTTGGAGCGAATCCTCCGAGACCTGACCAGGATGTGCAACGGGTTCCACGTCACCTGGAGCCGGCGCATTCCCGGGCCGCAAGCTCGCATTTACTCTCGTCCAGAGTACATAATGAGCAGCTTCGGCCACAAGGGGAGGAAAGGGCCTCACGCCAGTATCTCAGCGGCCTGGCTGGACATCGAACAGTCAGTGCTCTGCAAACAAGTTTGCGCTTCGACAAAGTCCGGCGAGCCGCGCCGGCTTAGCTTTGGGTTCAGCTGCCGTTTTTTTGGCGCGCGTCCCCTCGTTCAGGAGGAGTCTTCTATGGTCGATGGTGTCAAAACCTGTTCTCTGGAGCATCCCTGGCGAAGCTTCGACGGTTCTGATGCGCCCCCGAGTCTGGAAGTCGCTGAGAGGAAATGGCCATGATGGGCACTGCGCTTTCGCGCTGGACGATGTCGTATTTCACCGCGGCGCTGGTTTTTCTTGTCGCGGCCCAAGTGTTGATGGTCGCGGGTTACGGCTTCCCCGCAGTGGCGGCGCAGGCGCCTGAAACGCTGGTCCTTGTGCATATGGTGACTATCGGGTGGCTCAGCTTGCTGATGTGTGGCGCCCTGTTTCAATTCGTCCCGGTGCTTGTCGCACGGCCGCTGCGCTGGGAACGGCTGGTGTTGCCGGCCCTGATATGTCTTTTGGCTGGGCTCGCTCTTCTCCTGGCGGGGTTCCTGCAACTGGCGGGCGTGTTCGAGACGGGCATATCCTTGCTTGCCCTCGCAGGCACGCTTCTTCCCGCCGGCTTCCTGATGGTCGCCGGAGTGCTCGGCGCCTCGCTGTGGGGTGGCGGCCTGCCGCTTCCAGCGCGTTTCGTCGCCGTGGGCCTGACATGTGTCCTCGTCACGGCGCTGCTCGGTGGGCTCTTCGCGCTGCTGCTTTCGGGCTTTCTTCCAGCGCTGGCAGAGATCGACTTCCGAACGCAAGCGCTTCCCGTCCATATCGCCATGGGGCTTGGCGGGTGGTTAAGTTTCACCGCGCTCGGCGTCTCCTATCGGCTATTGCCGATGTTCATGCTGTCGCCGGACAGGGAGCGCGCTAGCAGCCGTGCAGTCTGGTGGGGCGGGGTTGCCGCGCTGGCGCTGACGGCGCTCGCCTCGCCAATCGCCGCCCTCGTGGAAAAAGCAGGCCTCCGGGAGGCAACCAACCAGACCCCATTGCTGGCGGTCGTGTTCGGGATGGCTTGCGTCATCATCTATGGCTTCGATCTCGGCTTCTTCTACCGCCACCGCAAGCGTCGCACCATCGAGTTGAACAGCCGCGCAGCTCAAGGGGCCTTTTTTGCGCTCGCATTGTCGGGGCTGCTGCTCCTTGCTCTTCTTGAGACTGGAACACTGGAACGACACCTCGGCGCGCTGCTCTATCTCGTCGCCTTCGGCTGGCTGACCGGACTTGGGCTGTCGCAACTCTATAAGATAGTACCGTTCCTGACTTGGCTGGAATGTTTCGGTCCGGTCATGGGCAAGAAGCCGACGCCACGCGTGCAGGACCTCGTCATGGAGCGGCGCGCCTGGATCTGGTTCGCGCTCTATTTCCTCGGCGTGTTGGCCGGGACGGAGGCCTTGCTCGTCGACCTGCCGGACTTGTTTCGTGCTGCGGCCGTTGCGACGCTGCTTGCGACACTGGCCATTGTCGTCGAACTCGTCTTGGCGCGCCGCCTCTGCAACGTGCCCGAAAACAATCGCCTGCCAGAAGGCGCGTTGCGTCCGCGCCTCTTCCTGCCCAGGCTGCCGTTGAATTCAGACAAATGGAGACCGCAATGACCCACCCTGACTACGAACTCGACGTCCGTCAGATCCTCCGTGAAGGTGGGGAACCCTTCACTGCAATCATGGAGGCGGTGGCCGCGCTCGTTCCTGGCCAGAGGCTGCGGCTGCTTGCCACATTCAAGCCGATCCCTCTCTTCCATGTCCTGGGCAGTCGTGGCTTTGAGCCGTCGGCGCGCGAGATCGGCAGTGGCGACTGGGAGGTGACCTTTACGCCGGCCGCCGGACAATCGAGTGGTGCTGTTACGGAACCGAAGTCCGCGGCAGACGGGATCGGCGCTGCGAACGAGACCTGGTCGACCCCTGTCGTCGAACTGGACAACCGTGATCTGGAGCCGCCGGAGCCGATGGTACGGACGCTGGAAGGGGTCGAGGCGCTGTCGCCCGGTCAGACGCTCGCGGCGCTGCTGCCGCGCGAGCCCGTTTTCCTTTTGGAGGAATTGGAGGCGCGCGGTCATCGCTGGCGCGGCGCGCTCCGGCCCGAAGGAGACTATCGCATTGTGATCCGGCGAGGCTGAGCGACAGGCTCCCGTGGTCCCACCGGTTTGCTATGGGCAACGGAATTCTGCCCCTCTTTTGTGTGATCACTTGGCAAGTGGATGGCGACAATGGAATCACCGTTCGATGACGATACGACCATGGATGAGATCATGCGCAGATGGCCGCAAACTATCCGCGTGGTCATTCGCAACGGCATGCTGTGCGTTGGCTGTCCGATCGCGTCCTTCCACACAGTTTCGGCCGCCGCCCGGGAGCACGAATTGGATGAAGTGGCGTTGCGCCATGCGCTGGAAGCTGCGGCGTCTTCCAAGAGCGGAATCGACACCCCCTAAATTCTCTACACCCTGCCTTCAGCAAGCATGAGTAGACGATGAGGCTCCACGACGATCACCTTCTGGCGCCCGCTTCTGACCAAGCCCTTTCCCTCCCAGGCTGACATAAGACGGCTGACAGTATGCAAGGTCGTTCCGGTCATTTCCGCGATGTCTTGGCGGGACAGCGGAAAGTCAATCAGGAGACCCTCGTCGGTTCGCCTTCCGGACTGGTTCACCAGTTTTAGCAGAGCGTGAGCAACCCGCTGGTCGACCTGCTCGGTTGACATTTCGATAACACGCGTATGGGCATCTTGTAGCCGGTTGCCGACCGTGCGGTACGCATTGGCGCCGAAACTTGGAAAAGCGGTGGCGAATTCCGACCACAGGCCGCTGGGCCACGCCAGCATCACGCAGTCCACGACGGCGACGGCGCTGGCCGGATAAGTCGTCCGGCCAAGGGCACTGGCGATGCCCATCAGTTCGCCAGGAGTGATGTAGCGAACGGTGACTTCCTCCCCTTCCGGTGTCGTCTTGATGACTCGGACATGGCCATCCAGCAACAGCAAGAAGGAATGCGCATCCTGCTCCTGTTCGAAGACTGTCTGGTCCTTGGCAATGCGCAGCGAGCGCGCCTGGCCAATCATGCGGTCGAGTTCCGCCGGGTTCAGGCCTTCGAACGTGGCCAGACCGGCGATCAGCGAGCGGTCGAGATGACTCATCAGGCTTCTCGCTTCTTGCACATTCCTGTTTGCCAAGTTCTCCAGCCACACCATGTCATGCGGACGGCTTTTTCCGCAAGCGGTCCAGACTGCGACGCTTTTCCACGCAAGACCCCGCCGAACTCAGGCTCTCTCCCAATGGACGTGGGAAGATGTTGCACGGCATCAACGAAGTGGTGCGGTGCAACAGCCCAGTGGACATATTGCAGCGGAGCCTCGCGTCTGGCACCGGCCGAGGGCGCCTTCGATCCGATGGTGGGTTGCTGTTGGACGCCTCCAGGCCGCATTCTCGATGCCCGGCGCCTCTAGGCCGGCCTTCGGCGCAGGTTGTGTGCGAAGGCATCGACCTCGAGCGGCTTTGTCGGCCGAAGAGCATCGAACCGCCGACTCCGGGCTCCGCGCTGGCGCTGAACGGCAAAGGCGCAGGGCCATCTCACAAGATACAGTTGTCGGTGACGACGTACGGCCATGCTGTAAACCTTTAGGCGGAATGCTGCGCTGGCCAGGTCCGCATGGGATCGAGAACCTTCCGCGGGTTGCTCCGATTCCACCGTTGCCCCGCTCGATCATCGGGTTCTTCAGCCGGCCAGCGCCACCGGACTTGCCGCGCTCGCAGCCTCGGCCCGAGCCCCGGCAAGGGCCATCCAGTCGCGATAGAGGCCTTGGTCCTCCTTCGAAAAGGAGAGACGGCGCTTCATGTCGTCGAAGGTTTCACCGGGATGATTCCTGTCGTATTCCTCTCGAACCAAGGATTCGAGATGGGCCAGCTCGGCCTCGTTGGTGGGCCGGATGAAATCGTGCGAATTGCTCACCATGATTGTCCCCTTTCGGTCAATTCGACGTCCAACGCTGCCTGGCATCTATCCTGCTCCAGCGCCCAGGTGACGCAGGCGGGGCAGTTGACCCCGCATCGCTCGATGGCCGAAAAGATCAGGCCAAGTCGCTCCTGACGTGACAGAGCCGCCGTTGGCAGTGCGCGGACTTGCATCGGGGCGCGCAGCGCGCGCAGTACGGCAATTGACAAATTGATCACCAAGGTCCGCACTCCAAAAGATATACATATAATGTATCTTTTATCGAACGAATCGGCAAGTGAAAGCGGATGCGACGAGGTGAAGCGGTCGCCGGCAACCGTTATGCCGCCGGCTGGATGCCGAAATCCTCGGGATTGAGCAGAAGGTCGGCCAAGGTGTAACGATCGAGCGTTTCCGAAAAGGCGGCGAGTGCCTCCTTCAGCATGCCGCGCAGGCGGCAACGCGGCGTGATAAGGCAGCTGTTGTCGCTCCTGAAGCATTCGACTAGCGCGAAATCTGGCTCCGTTTCCCGCAGCACGTCGCCGAGCCGGATCCGTTCCGGAGGCCTGGCGAGCGCCAGGCCTCCGGAGCGGCCGCGCACCGCCTTCAGGAAACCGGCGCGCGTCAGTTGATTGGCCACCTTCATCAGGTGAGCGCGCGAAATGCCGTAAACTTGAGCGGTTTCTTCGATGGTGATCAGTCGGTCGCCCTTGGCTGCCGCATACATAAGCAAGCGCAAGGAATAGTCGGAAAAATCCGTCAGCCGCATTCAAGAACCTCCTGGCGGAACCCCATACGCTGTCCCGACGATCCAACGGCATAAAGATGTGCCGCAGAGGTATGTTTTGCAACCCTGTTCAGCGTGATCGGAGAGTGGGTGTAAAACATATATTGACAATGTATCTTTTAGCAGTGACTGTCTCGCCCGGGACGCAACGCAAATTGTCCTCCTGCCGCGGCGGCCCGCTATGGACCGGAATCCGCCCTCGTCACTGCAATCGAAGGAAACAATCAATGGCGCACACGACAGACACAGAGATCAACGAAATAGATGTCCGCACCCTGGTGCCCATGCAAAGGCACCAGAAGATCTTCGAGCTTGTCGATCAGCTTGTGCCAGGCGGAAAGTTCGTCCTGATCAACGACCATGACCCCAAGCCCCTCTACTATCAGCTCGAGGCGGAACATCCGCAGCAGTTCTCTTGGACCTATCTGGAAAGGGGGCCGGTGGTCTGGCGCGTCGAGATCGGCAGACTTTTGAAGGCGGCCTGAGACGGGCATCGAGGCGAAACGTGCCGTTCGCCGCGCGGGCGGCACGTCGGAGGCCGAGGTATGATGATCGCAACGGAATCGCAACTGGACGACGAGAAGGTCAAGGAAGCGCTTCGCCTCGTGATCGATCCGGAGCTCGGCCACAACATCGTCGACTTGGGGCTGATCTACGCCGTCCTGGTCAACGACGGCGGAGTAGTCAATATCGTGATGACCACCACGACACGTGGCTGCCCTGCCACCAACTATCTGAAGGAGGGGGCACGCGATGCCGCCTTGGACGTTCCGGGTGTCGAATTCGTCGACGTCATCCTGACTTATGAGCCGCCTTGGTCGCCACAGAAGATGAGCGCGGCCGCCAAACAGCACCTTGGCATTGTAGACAGCGAGGAGTGGTGACATGGCCGCCGGCCGGACCAGCGCAACCGAGCGCGACGTTGCGCATCCTCGCGGTGACTGTAATGAGCTGGCCGGACTGGCGGACCTCCTGGTCCAAGTCTCGAGCTACTGGCGAAGTCTGGACAAACGGATGCCGCCTGCCGCTCGGCCGGCAGGGCCTGTGCCGTTCTTCGCCAAGCCAAGCCCGCCCAATGGCTTAAATTCAATGCGCTGCTGCACAGGTTGAGCAGATAGGTTCGTTGGAGCGAAGGGTGGAGGTGTTCAACGCCGCCGGCGAAATTTAGCAACAGGGGAGTTCAATGAGTGAAAGTGGCGTTCAGGTAGGCCAAATCAGGCACGTGGGCGATGGTTTTGAAGCGCGGCTCGATCGGCATATCGGACATGATAGAAATGTTATTTGGCATATGCTTACCGCGCCGCGGGCGCTTGCGCAGTGGCTCGCGCCCGGCTCCATCGAGCTACGGGCTGGTGGCGTGGTTCATATCGACTTTGCAGAAAGCGGGCGGACGATCAAGAGCACCGTGCTTCAACTGGATCCGCCGCGACTGCTCGAGTACTCATGGAGCAGCGACGATGAGACGATGCGCCCGCTGCGTTGGGAGCTGAACGCGACTGCGGACGGAACACACCTGCTGATGGTTCTGCGGCTGCCCAAGGGAGAAGATATCGCAAAGGCATGTGCTGGCTTTGATGCCCATCTTGAGATGCTGGCCGCGGCGCTTGAGGGGGTCCCGATTGGCTTTCCCGTTGACTATTTTCTCAAGGCGAGGCGCGCCTACCAGGACCTAATGCTGGAGTAAGATGACATCGACTCCACGCATCCGTCATTTCCCATCATGCAGGTCCACTCACGATAAGCTTCGTGCTTTTGCCTCCCGGATTGCTGCGGATCAGCTCTCCGACGTTGGCCGAATTATCAGTCCGAAGCCGGAGAGGGTTCGAGATGGTCATTTTCCAGCTGCCACAATGTCACCGATGGGCAATCGGCAGGAAGCCTGCCGCGCTTGGGTTTTTCGATCGCCGAATTGTTTGCGCTGCGGCAAAGTTTGCGATTGATGGCGAAGCTACAAACTATCGCATCAGCACTCAGTACTGAAGAAGCGCGTCTGCCTCGAAAGCCGCCCTTCGCACGACCCTTGGAGGCGCGGCATGGCAATCCCACGGACACAGCAGGGAAGATATCCGGCGATACTTTCCTACGGTTTCAGGCCATTCTTCCTGCTCGGCTCATTCTACGCGGGCGGCGCGGTTCTGTTCTGGCTGCCGCTGTTCTATGGCCGGCTGGCGACCTTGAGCACCTTCGTGCCCGTGGACTGGCACATTCACGAAATGCTGTTCGGCTACCTCGCGGCCATCGTGACCGGTTTCCTGCTGACGGCGATTCCGAACTGGACCGGAAGGCTGCCCGTGCAGGGGGTCCCTCTGCTGGCGCTCGTCGTTGCCTGGCTTGCCGGACGGATTGCGGTATTCTTCTCGGCGCTGATCGGCTGGCAGGCTGCCGCGGCGCTGGATTGCACGTTCCTGCTTGCGGTCATTACTGCCGCTGGCATCGAAATCGTCGCCGGTCGGAACTGGCGGAACCTGAAGGTACTGGCGCCGGTAACAGTCCTCTTTGCTTCGAACGTGGCGTTTCATATCGAAGCGCATCTCAACGGCATTTCGGACATAAGCCGCCGGCTCGCGATTGGCGCCGCAATCGTCCTAATCATGATCGTTGGTGGACGTATCATCCCGAGTTTCACCCGCAACTGGCTGGTACGCGAGAATCCGGGGCGTCTGCCGGCCCCGTTCGGCCGGTTCGATACGTTGACCATCCTGGTTTCGGCAATCGCACTCGCGGCTTGGACTTTCTCTCCCATGGAGACGGGGACCGGTCTGCTGCTGATTGCGGCCGCAGCGCTCAACGCGATACGGCTCCTCCGTTGGGCTGGAGACCGCACCTTGCGCGATCCGCTGGTACTGATACTGCATCTCGCCTTCGTTTTCGTGCCCGCCGGCCTTCTGCTGTGCGGTTTGTCTGCCATTACTCCGGCGATGGTCCCGTCAGCTGCGGGCGCGCACGCTTTCGGGGTTGGTGCGGTTGCCTGCATGACCCTCGCAATCATGAGCCGCTCTACCTTGGGGCACACGGGGCGCGCATTACAGGCGACTTCCGGAACGTGCGCGGTCTATGTGGCAATCTTGCTCGCGGCGGCACTGCGGATCGGCGCGGCGTTTGCCCCGGGTCACGAGGTGCTTGTCTATCTCTCTGGCGCCGCATGGGCAGCCGCTTTCCTGGGCTATGTGATGGTTTTCGGAGGCATGCTCGTTCGCCCGCGGTTGCGCTCGCGTTAGCGGGTTTGGCAAAGCATCCGTCTCTCAAAACATTCTCGTAATTGTTTGCGTTTCGACAAACAGGCCCGCGGATCGGGACACTAGCACTACTTTGGCAGATTTTTAGCGGCGGCGCGTTTTTGGAATTCCCAAGAGAGAGTTTGCGTGATTCATGGGAGGTCGGCTTGTGGAGGGCCGATCAATGGATGTGGACTGGCAAGCCGATCTCGAGCACTGGCTTCAACCGTTTTTGGCAGGTCTTTCGCATCCAGCTCGGCGCCGGATGTGTCCGCTGTACATTGCTGGTCTGATCGGGCCGGGCGACCGTAAGAGCGTACAACCGATGGCCGCGCGCACTGGCGAGGTCGGCTACGATCAGCTTCATCATTTCGTCGCGGCAGGGGTTTGGGACAGCGCCCCGCTCGAGGCCGCCCTGCTGAAGGAGGCAGATCGCCTGGTCGGCGATGAGGCGGGTTTTCTCGTCATCGACGACACAGCGTTACCGAAGAAGGGACAACATTCGGTTGGTGTCGCGCCTCAATACGCTTCGTCGCTTGGCAAGACGTCCAATTGCCAGTCACTGGTGTCGGTGACCCTGGCCTCGCGCGAAGTGCCGGTGATGGTGGGCCTTCGGCTCTTCCTGCCCGACACCTGGACGAATGATCCCGAGCGGATGATGCGGGCGCGCGTCCCGAAGGATCGACAGGTCGCTCTGACAAAGCCGGAGATCGCCATCGAAGAGATCGATCGTATCATCGCCTCCGGCGTGCGTTTCGGCTGCGTGCTTGCCGACGCGGGTTACGGGTCGAGCAGCTCTTTTCGTCAGGCTTTAAGTGAGCGCGGTCTGCTGTGGGCTGTAGGACTATCGCGACGCCAAAACGTCTATCCGGCCGATGTTGATCTGATCTTCCCGGTCGCGACCACCGGCAGGCGCCGCCAATATCATGTCCCAGACCAGCCGCCGGTCTCTGCCGAGGTGATGCTGTCTGGTGAGAGATGGCACAAGATAAGCTGGCGGCGCGGCACTAAAGGTCGGCTGACATGCCTCTTTGCGGCTCGCCGTGTCCGCGTTGCGGATGGTCATAAGCACCGGATGCTCGACAATCGCGTGCAATGCATGCCAGGCGACGAGGTCTGGCTCGTCGGCGAACGCCGGTCGACTGGCGAGCAAAAATACTATGTGTCGAACCTACCGGCCGATGCGAGCCTCAAGATGCTCGCCGCCACGATCAAGGCCAGGTGGGTTTGTGAGCAGGCACATCAGCAATTGAAGGAGGAACTCGGCCTCGACCACTTCGAAGGCCGATCATGGACTGGATTACATCGACATGCCTTGATGACCATGATCGCCTACGCCTTTCTCCAAGCCCGCCGCCTCAAAGCAGCGGGACGAAAAAAAAAAGAGTCGGCGGACCACCGCCACAACCGAGCATGCCAGCTGTTAGACAAGCCATTCTCGACCTCTTCACGCGATCGCCACCCCGCAGATGTCCTCACTGTCAGAAGCTGCCCGCACACGCCCTCAAACCTAAACTGCCAAAGTAGTGCTAGGTTCCACTACCGGGAATGACTGCCGCCATCTCGGTGTTGCCTTCGAGTGGCTAGAAATCCAATCGGCATGACACAATTAGTCTCCGCATCGACGCCTTTGATCGGTGTGCCTTCGGCATAATGGTCATCGGGAGGTTTACGCATGAAGGTGTCGGTAACTGTAAACGGTTCAGCCATCGAGGCCGAAATCTGGCCCCTGCTGCGATTAAGCGGATTTCTGCGAAATGCCCTTGGCTTGGTGGGTCTTAAGGAAGGCTGCTGCGAGGGCGAATGTGGCGCCTGCACCGTGCTTCTGGACCGGAAGCCGGTCAATTCCTGTTTGATGCTCGCTTTCCAGGCCCAGGGGCGCGAGATCCTCACGATAGAAGGGCTCGGAAAGGCTGACCTAAGTGGGCTGCAACAAGCATTTCTGGACACAGGGGCTGTGCAGTGCGGCTATTGCACGCCCGGCATGATCCTCGCTGCCGAAGGCCTGCTGCTCGCCAATCCTTGTCCTGATGAAGCAGAGATCCGCCAAGGCTTGGCAGGCAACATTTGCCGCTGCACGGGGTTCGCGACCATAGTGCAGGCCGTCGCTTCCGAAGCTGCCGCGCGGCAGGGGATGGGGCGATGATTCCGCTGGCCATAGCCGTTCCTGCCGACCTTGCCGAACTGCAGGCAGCAATCGTTTCATGGAGGACTCCTGTGCGTTACCTCGCCGGAGGAACGGACATGTTGATTGCCGGACGCGCGCTGCCGGAAGCCGGCTTGTTGGTCGATATCACGCGTGTCGCGGATATGGCCCTCATTTCCACGGATGGCTCGGACATTTGCATCGGCGCTGCCACCACAGTCGCAGCACTCGCCTCGCATTCCGGGCTCAGGGCAAGATTGCCCGCTCTTTGCGAGGCGGCGGCACAATGCGGCTCTGTCCAGATCCGCAATCGTGCCACTATCGGAGGCAACATCGCCAATGCAGCTCCCGCTGCCGATCTCATGCCTGTGCTGACTGTTGTAGGGGCGCGGCTGAGGCTGATTGGCCAGGACGGTACGCAGAGCGAAATCCCTCTTGGGGATTATTCGCCAGCCCACGGTCTGATCACGGACGTGACGATGCAAGCAGGTGGCCTTCTGCAGCGGAGTGCCTTCGTCAAACTCGGGCCTCGACAGGATTTGGCCATTTCGCGTCTCAACCTCGCGCTGGCGGCCGAGTTCCATGATGGTTGCTTCGGTGCTGTGCGGATAGCGGCCGGTGCGCTGAGCCCCGCTCCGCTGATCTTATCTTTCGCAGCGGCAGCACTCTCTGGCCACAAACTGGAAGTCGCTGTGTTGCGGAACTTCCTGTCTGCACTGACCGCTGAAGTCGACGCCGCGATTCCTGGTCGAAATTCGCAGCTTTACAAGCGTCGCGCCATCGCTGGAGTGGGGCTGGATCTGATTGCGCAGGCGCTGGGATTGAGCCCGCGTGATCGGCTGTTCGAGGAAGCCGTCGAATGAATCAGATCTCCTGCCGCGTGCCGCTAATCGACGGTGTGGAAAAGGTCACCGGAGCGGTACGCTTCACGGCGGATATGGACGTCGATGGGCTGCTGCACTGCGGACTGGTTTTCAGTCCGCGTCCTCACACTCGGATCGCCTACGTGAATGCTCACGCTGCGCTGGCGGTCGAGGGGGTACGAGCTGTCTTCTGGCACGAAAACACACCTGCGCACCATTACAATAGCTCGATCTGGTTTGCGGGGCAGGGCGCGTTGAGGGACGAGCGTATGTTCGCGCCCGTGGCGCGCCATATAGGCGACAGGGTCGCGGCGGTGGTGGCGGACACGGAGGAGATAGCTCGCTATGCGGCACGTCTGATCGCGGTGGAGTACATTGATCTCCCCGCTATATTTGCGCCAGAAGCTGCCCTGACACATGCCGGACACGCGGTGCGAGAAGACGATGTCCCCACCTTCAGGAACCCGGTCGCCGATGAGGTCTTCGTACACGGCAATCCAGAGGCCGGGTTTGCTGCGGCAGATTTGATCGTTGAAGCGCGCATCGCCACTCCGCGCAGCCACCACTGTGCCATAGAGACCCACGCCTGCATCGCCAGACCCGAACCCGACGGTCGTATCCTGCTTCTTTCGCCGTGCCAGAGCGTCTTTGCCGTGCAGGCAGTCGTAGCCCAGGCGCTGAAGTTGCCGCAGGAGAAAATAAGGGTGGTGAAGACCCCCATCGGCGGCTCCTTCGGCGGCAAGGCCGAGCCAATTCTCGATCCCTTGTGCGCCTTCTTTGCGCTGACTCTTGGGCGGCCCGTCATGGTCCGCTATAACCGCCACGAGACCTTTACGGCGACCCGTACCCGGTCAAGCGTGACAGGTTGGATGCGGATCGGGCTCAGCTCTGACGGCCGGATCCTTGCGCGTGACACAGAAGCGCTGGTGGATATCGGCGCCTACTGCACCGGAGGCAACTACCTGCCGAGTTCGATGCTTCAACGGCTCGTTCGGCTATACGACGTCCCTACCGAGCGCTACCGCGGGCGTGCTGTCTATACGAATACGACTCCTTCGGGTGCATTTCGCGGCTACGGGTCGCCGCAAATACATACAGTAGCCGAGATTACCCTCGATATTGCCGCGAGGCGGCTGAAGATGGATCCGGTGGCTCTGCGCCTCATAAATCTCCTTGGTCCTGGCGCGATCGAACCCTTGCAGGGACTTGATGTCGGAAACGCCCGCGGGCGGGACTGCCTTATGCGCGGAGCGGCCGCATTCGACTGGAGCGCACGCCGGCAGACTGGCGCCGGCGCCGGAAGGTGGCGTCGCGGAGTGGGAGTCGCCGCTGCCACGCATATCAACGGCTGCTATCCAGGTTTCCATGAGGAGACCACGGCTACGTTGCGGCTTCTACCTAGCGGGCGAGTTGAACTCGTCTGCGCTCTGCATGATCTCGGTTGCGGTGCCGACACGACACTCGCACAGATCGCTGGGGAGACGTTGGGCCTGCGGGCCAGAGACATCGCCATCGTTCCTGCCGACACTGACACTTGCCCTTATGACCTTGGCACGCGGGCCAGCCGCATGACTTACATCTGCGGCGAAGCGATCCGCCGGGCAGGCGCTGCGCTCGGGATATCTATCAGAATGGCGGCAGTGCTAGAGTTGAACACGCAAGCCGATGAACTGTGGCTGGAGGCGGGGGCGGTGCGCCGCTCTGACGGTTCACGTGTTACGCTGGCGGAACTCGCCAGTCGCATGGTCGGGCGCGGGGCGGAATTGCCTGCGGCAACTGAAACCTACCGTGCTCAAGCTAATCCAGGCTCATACGCCGCGCATTTTGCAGAAGTGGAGGTCGACAGGCTCACAGGCCGCGTACGAGTCAGGGACTATCTTGCCGCCCATGACGTCGGCCGAGCGATCAACCCAATGCTGGTGGAAGGCCAAATCCATGGGGGAATCCAGATCGGTATTGGGTATGCCCTTTACGAGGATGTTGCGGTCGACCCGGTCACTGGCCGGATGCGTGGGGACAGCTTCAGCCGCTATACTTTGGCCAATGCCTCCGAGATGCCGCGGATGCGTGTCCTGCTGATCGAAGAGGGAGAGCCTACCGGTCCGTTCGGCGCCAAGGCCGTAGGCGAGATCGCAACAATTCCGGTTGCAGCGGCGGTAGTCAACGCTGTCAACGATGCATTGGGCATTGAACTGACAGATCTGCCGCTTTCGCCAGAACGAATCCTTGCGTCGATGGGTTGATAGGGCCTCAAATGGGAAACATTGCCCAGCGCTGTACCGACATGTCAATCAATCAGGCTATTGTATTGCTAGGGTTTCGAGAGGCGAAGGTTTTTTTTATCGGAGTCCAGAACGCCGCCGTCGAGGCCAGGCTTATTCACGATCGTAGTTTGATACGGATCTGCGATAGCAGTAAAAAATGGAACGGTCTCGAGAGGGTTGATTTCTTTCGCGACATCGTTCGGTTTTTGGAATGCAGATTGGAATGGTCAATCGTAGGAAATAGGTCGAACTGTTTTGGATTGATCATGTATATTTGTCATAAGAATTTAGAAAATCGCATCGTTGAAGTGGAGGCGATAGATATGTCCCCTGATGACGAAGAGTTGTTGCTCGCACGTGAATATTTTGTCAGAAACGACTAAAGGCCTATCCCGCTAGCTCCGGTTTAATCATATGTCGTGGTTTCGATCGCGTCGGCTTCCCTGCAGTGCTAGGCGGGCCACACCGCCCACGAGCATGTATTCGGCTGGATACGACCGCCAACCGTCGCTGGAGTACCGTGTTGGTCAAGGAAGATTTGGGGACCAATTTCGCTGGTCGCTTAGGAGTGCGTTTGCAAGGATGATGAGCTTTCGCATGATTGCGGTGAGAGCGACCTTTGAGGGTTTGCCGGCGGCTTTCAATTTAGCGTATTTTGCCTTCAGATCAGGATTGAAGCGGATGGCGACGAGGGCGGGCATGTAGAGTGCCCGCCGGACGCTGGTCCGGTCGCCGCGAATGAAGGCGCGGCCGGTCCATTCCGGACTGCCAAGCGACTGGAGCGAGGCTGCCAGGCAAGCAGCCTTGGCGTGGCCGAGCGTGCCGGGTTCGGGCATTTCGACAAGAAGCGCGAAGGCGGTGATTGCCGAGCCCCCCGGCATCGAGTCGAAGCGATGGGAGAGATCGTGATCGGCCTGGATGAGGGCCATGATCTCATTTTCGACAGCAGCCATTTGACGTTCGATCTGCCTGAGCTGCTGGGCATTGTGGCGCTTGAGGATGGGAAGGGTAAGCGCCTTCGCCCGGTTCTTCGCCGCCGTCAGGTTCTTCACCAGCGCCTCGCCCGCCATGTGCAGGTCCTTGAGATGTTGAGTAGCTGACCGCCCAACGGTCGCGCCTCCAGGTCGAGCAGCGCACCCGATATCTTTGCACCTCAAGGGAGTTGGACTACTTGAAGCGACTCGAAGCAGGGGAGCTTAGGCGGCAAGAAGCCACTTGGGTCTCCGATGCTCCAAAGGCCCTGTCGGTTAGAGATCATCCGAAAATCGCCGGATCCGGTATGATTGGCGCTGCTCCGATTAGTTCGAGACAGTAGGGCACGGCAGGAAAGACGGCGTTCAGACACACATCGATCGAGGCTGGCTTGCCCGGCAGATTTATGATCAGCGAACGGCCGCGCACGCCGGCGGTCTGACGCGAAAGAATTGCCGTGCGCGCCTGCTGCAAACTGGCCTGCCTCATGAGTTCCCCAAAACCGAGAAGTTCCTTGGTGATGACCTGCTGCATGGCTTCGGGAGTGAGATCCCGAGGGGAAGGACCGGTTCCTCCCGTTGTAAGGACAAGATCGACACCGCGTCGGTCGCAAAGCTCGACAAGTACATCCCGGACGCTCTCCAATCCGTCAGGAATAACGCGGCGGACGAAATCGCAGGGCGTTGCCAAGGCACGCCGAAGCCAGCACTCGATTGCAGGCCCGCCAAGATCTTCGTATTCGCCGCGGCTTGCACGGTCGGACACCGTGACGATTGCAATCTTAGTCATCCTTTTCGTTCGACCTCTGTCTTCTTCAGATTGACGCCTTTGCTTGCCATCCGGGCTTGGCGTAGACGTATCCATCGACCAGGGTGCCGGGCAGATCGAGACAAGAAAGGATAAAGCGGGCGCCGTCGGAATCCTCTTTCCTGTCGACGAGCGCCCTGTAGGTCTTCGCCACCTCCACCATGTCGCATGTGTGCGGAGACAGGCGGATACGTTGGACTCCCCTGGAGGTGAGATCCGCAGGTTCAGGGCAGAAGGCCTGCAACTGGTTAGAGAGAGTCTGCACGCCGTTGATCGCGAGGAACTGCTGGTCATCGAGCGTGTCGACCGCAAGACCGTCCGGATCTCGTTCGCAGGTAAACTGACACGAATCCTTGTGAAGGCCGTGAATTCGCGCGTGGTAACATCTGCCCGAGAGCGCAAGCGGCAGCCGGCCAAAGGCGAACATCTCGAACTCCGCCTCGGGACATGCGCGCGCCATCTCGCCAATGGCCGCAAGCGACAATTCCACAGGCGGGCATATCGTTCGGGCGCCGCGCTGGATCAGGAATTGCGCGGAAGCCTCATTGTAGACGTTCAGGAAAGGGCCGGTGACGAAGGGCTTGCCGGAGCGCGACGTCAGGGCGGTGACATCGTTGATTTCGATCAGCCTCTCGTCGGCGCAAAGATCCTCGATGCTTTTGCGTTCCCGGACGGTCGCCGGTGCTGCCAGCGTTGACAGAACGACTTCCTTTCCGGCACGCTCCAGCCGCTCGATGATCTCAGGCCATGCGGGATCTGAAAACGGCATCCGCTTTCCGCAGACGACCTCACCGACATGGACCCTGTCGATGGGAGCCTCGTCCGCTATCCTGCGATAGAAATCCGAGAGGAGGTCGGGCGACCAATGGAAGAAGACCGGCCCAAGCGTCAACGCGATTCCGGACACGGTGCTATCTCCACTTCTTCTTGTAGGCACCAGTCGTCTGCCGGGCGCCCTCCGACTGCCGCGCAAGAATCCGATCGATCTCGCTCGCGTCACCGCCTTGTTCGACGGCGTCAATCGCCTTCCTGAAGGCGCGCACGACTTCGGTAACGTAACCTTTGCCGCGCTGGCGGCCTTCGATCTTTAAGGCCGTGACGCCGGCGGCTTTCAACCCGGCAATCATCCCGCCGGCGTTCAGGCTGACGGGATCCTCGAACAAATAGGAGGTCTTGCCGCCCGCCTTGAATTTGCCCTTGCACAAAGTGGGGTAGCCCACTGGCTCGCCTGGCTCATAACGGTCGATCGTGAACCCTGAAAGCCGTGCCGCCGTGCCGTTCGACTCGTCGTCGTAGCTCACCATTTCGGGTGGCGAGCAGACGCCATTCAGGTTTGGCGATTTTCCTGTGGCGTATGACGAGAGATAGCATCGGCCTTCGATCATCACGCAAAGGCCGCCGAACACGAACGCCTCGGTCTCCACTGCAATCGCACGGTTGAGTGCCGCGATCTCCTGAACCGAAAGGACTCGCGGCAGCACGACGCGACGGACGCCGAAACTGTGCACATAGAATCCGATTGCCTCCGGCGTCGCGGCGGCAGCCTGCACGGACAGGTGAAGACGAACCTGTTTGTGGTTCTTGGCGACGTGATCGAGGACAGCGATGTCGGCCGCGATGATGGCGTTGGCACCGCATTCGGCTGCGGTATCCGCCGCCTTCTTCCACAGGTCGACGTTGTTGACCCGCGCGAAGGTGTTGATGGCGACCAGAACCTTGCTGCCGTGGCCATGGGCGAAACGTACGCCCTCGGCAAGTTCCTCCCCAGAGAAGTTGAGGCCGGGGAAATTCCGGGCATTCGTTTCGTCGCGAAATCCGCAATAGACTGCGTCCGCGCCTGCCTGGACGGCTGCCCGCAACGTAGCGGGGGTTCCGGCCGGGCAGACAAGTTCCATGCGTCCGCTTGTCATGCCTCTGGTGCCTTGCGTCTGGAGTTAGGATCGGCCAATTGGCGCGCGATACCCAGCGCGCCGAGAATTCCCGTATCGACAAGACGAGCCAGCGCGCCACGCAAGCCGAGCAGATCCGCCGGGCGAAGCTCGGCATCCTCGATCGTGTTCCTGAGCGCGAGCACCGCCTCCGTGCGGCCGCTGATCGAGATGATCCGGCTGAAGAAAAGCGCGTCGCCATCGAGCGTGCCGTCGAGCAGGCTCAACAGTGTGAGAATAGGTCCCCTGATCTGGACGCTTGATGTCGCGGTCTCGCTTTTCCGCACGACACTCACGATTGAGCGCTCTCCGTCCGGCACGACGGTAAATGCGAAGGCGAGGTCAATCGGGTCGATGAAATAGCAAGCCGAACGGTGTTCGCCCAGCCGCTCGAACAGTCGAGGTTCCCGCCCAGCCAGGGAGCGCAAGGACAGCGTTAGCAGGGGCCCAAGTGGCACCCCGGCGATGACCGGGAAAAGAAGGCGAAAGACAGCTGGCAATCTTGCATCGGTGTTTCCCGGGAGCATTTGCACGTTTTGGCCGATCAAGAGGATTTTGCGGCGGAAAGGGTGCTGTGCCCTTCGCCGAGCAGTTCTGCAAAATTATCTCTATTGGGACAGAAATCCTGATAGTGGCTTTCGAAATCGAAGGCGGCTAGGTGATCATGACACTGGCGGCGGTGCGGGCACGTGATGCAGGTCCTTGACATGAAGCGATTGCGAGCCATTTTCCGCGACTCGAACCTGTCCGGATCGATGCCGATCGAAAGCATCGCCAAAGACAGCATGTCTTCCGACGCGTAAGGCAGCCGCATGGCGTCGTCGAAATCGCTTCGCGTCAAGCCGATGTTGTCCAGGATGCCTGTGCATTCATCCGCCCCGAGCGCCAAAAATTCCCTTCTTGTCGCTCTGCTCCGACGACGGTCCGCAAGAAGGGCAATTGCGGATTGCAGAGCTCCGACGGTGTCACTGATTAGGCTGCCAGCCATGTGAAATCCTCTCTTGCCTGATGCCGCCGATGATGTCCGCCCTCCTTCGACATCGATGGGCGACCGGCTTGCATAGAACCGTTCTTTGGAAAATACCGCGGACGGATCGATCACTCTTTGCGCTAGCGCAAAGTTCTTCGTCAGCGCTCATGGCAGAATTCACAAGGCCGACGGACCGGTCGAGCCGGATTTCGCCATGCATCAGCGTTGCCTCCCTTCGTTTTCAAATCTCGGCTCGTTCCTTTCGTACCTCGATCGGAACGGGCAACTACAGGAAGTTGGGGTCCCTGTTTCGACACGGCTCGAATTGACCGAGATACACAGGCGGGTGATTGCCTCGAAAGGCCCGGCGCTGCGCCTGACTACTCCTGTTGACGATCGCGGCGTCAGGTCGGCCCTTCCTGTCGTCGCGAATCTTTTCGGCACCCGGGAACGCGTCGCTTGGGGTTTGGGTACCGATCTCCATGGGCTGGAAACGCTCGGCGCGCTCCTTGCGTGGATGAGGTCGCCTCAGGCCCCACAGGACCTTCGTCAAGCCCGACGGTTGCTGCCCGCGGCGCGCGGCGCACTCGTGGCGCGGCCGAAGATCGTCTCCCCACCCGGAGAGTGGCGGGATGCAGACCCGGATTTTTCGCTTCTTCCGGTCCAGACTTGTTGGCCGGGAGACGCTGGTCCCCTCATAACGTGGCCGGTCGTTGTTACTCGCCCACCCGGTGAAGACGACCCGAGCACATACAATCTGGGCATATACCGGATGCAGGTGCTGGCCCGAGACCGTGCGATCGTAAGATGGCTTCCCATGCGAGGTGGCGCCGCCCATCATCGCATATGGCAGGCGAGGGGCCTTGAAATGCCTGTGGCGGTCGTCATCGGGGCCGATCCCGCCACGTTGATCGCCTCGGTGATGCCGGCGCCTGAAGGCGTGTCGGAGCTGGCACTATCCGGGATGATCAACAACCGCCGGGTCGCGTTAGCGCCGTGCAAGAGCATCATGCTGCACGTGCCTGCCAGCGCAGAAATCGTGCTCGAAGGTGTGGTCTCTCCAACAGAAACAGCGCCGGAGGGACCTTTCGGCGACCACACCGGATATTACAACGCGCCGGACCGATACCCCGTATTCAATCTCAAGCGCGTTCGCGTCCGTGACGGGGCAAATTACCTGACCACGTTCACCGGGCGCGCGCCCGACGAGCCCTCGGTCCTCGGCGAGGCGCTGCTCGATGTCTACAAGCCGCTCCTGCGCCAACAGATACCGGAAATCGTCGACGTGTGGCTTCCGTCGGAAGCCTGCTCCTACAGGATTGCCGTTATCTCGATCGCCAAGAAATATGCCGGACAGGCCAGGCGCGTGATGATGGGGTTCTGGTCCCTGCTGCCGCAGTTCTCGATGACCAAGATGATCGTCGTGGTGGATGACGACATCGACATTCGATCATGGCCGGACGTGATGTGGGCGGTTGCCACCCGCATGGATCCCTCGCGCGATCTGATGCAGGTGGATCGGACCCCTATCGACCAGCTCGACTTCGCGTCGCCGCTCGAAGGACTTGGGGGAAAGGTCGGGTTCGACGCAACGCGCAAGATCGGATCCGAGACCTCTCGCGAATGGGGAGAGGAGCTGAAGATGTCAGCGCACATTGAGGAGCAGGTATCACAGCGATGGAGCGAGATTTTTTCGCAAACGACCGCCCAGGTGCAAGAATGACCAAACGCTTGATTGTCGGTGTCACTGGTGCATCCGGCTCCGTGCTCGCACTAGAGACCATCCGTCAGTTGGTCAGGGCCGGGGTTGAGACGCATCTCGTCGCCTCGAAGGGTGCGCGCATGACAATTGCTCATGAACTGGGCACCGACGGCCTTGCCCAACTGACCTCTGCCGCCAACCACGCATATTCCTATCAGGATCTGGCTGCGCCCATTGCCAGTGGCTCTTTCAGAACGGATGGCATGATCGTCGTTCCCTGTTCGATGCGGACCTTGGCGGCCATGGCGCACGGTTTGGGCGACAACCTTGTCACCAGGGCCGCCGACGTCGTCCTGAAGGAAAAGCGCCGGTTGGTCATCGTGCCGCGCGAGGCGCCGCTGCATGAAGGGCACCTTGACGCGATGCTCCGGCTGGCGGGGATGGGGGCGATCATCGCGCCGCCAGTGCCGCCATTCTATGTCAAGCTGACCTCGATTGAGGAAATGGTGGTCGAGATGGCTGCCCGGCTGGTCAGCTGGGCCGGCGTGGACCCAGGCAACAAGCTGACGCGTTGGGGCGAACAGAAAGTCGCCGTCGCGTGATCGTCCTGATGGATTTGCTCACCGGGCAAGGATTGCAATGAACTTCCAGACGTCGAAAGGCGCGACATATGACGTGCGGAGACTTCCTCCTGAAAGGAAGCAGTCCGCCATCTTGTCGATGTTCGACGGGCTCAAACCCGGCCAGACATTCACAGTCATTGTCGATTTCGACCCTTGCAAACTCAAGCGTCAGCTAGAGGCGTTCTTTGCCGCAGAATACAGTTGGGCTTGTTTTCAGCAGGGCCCGCCAGAATGGCTGATCGAAATAGGAAAGCCTGAATCGGCGCAGTGATGCCGAACTCAAGGCGATATGTCGAACGTGTAGGCTACCCTCGAAACCCAGTCCACGGTCACCTTGAGTGAGCCCTTCATTCCAAGGCCGTAGTGTCCCGGTATCAGGCAGGCGAAGTCGAACTGGCCAGGATTCGTGAAAGCCCAGATGCTCTGGTCGACGATCGTTGGACCGGGTCGGTAGAGGCTGCTTCAGCTCTAACCAGCTCTTCCAGCGGAACCATCTATGTCCGTGCCTGAACCGTGGATAAACTGAGTTGCCGCATCGAAAATGCACCTTCCTTTGCAGTGCTCGCGATGTCGTCGAACAAGAGTGCGAGATCCATGAAGACGCTGCGATCCCGTTCGGTTGCGCCCATCTCATCGAGATCCTGCAGGAAGTAGAGAATGGCTTCAATGCGCTCGCGTTGGCTGCGGGCGTTGGCAAGATGTTCGCGTGCTGCGCGACGGACTTCCAGAGCTGTAAATCGAGCAAGCGTCTCGTCGAGCCTGGATCGGCACTCACAATCGAGCCGGGCGTTCCTGATCAAATTTGCCAGCCGGTCGACGACTGCAATGTCGGCAAAGCGCCGGGCGCCGTCGTCGATGCTACTCAAAGGAACGTTCTGCTTCATATCTTGTTCTCTCCTGTCGCAAGGCCAATTCAATCCGGCGGCGTCCGACCGAGCCAGGCGCAGCGCGAGGAGAGACGTTTCGCGGCTAGCCGCGACGCAGACAGACGCAGCGCCTAGGCAGCGGCCGAGTCTCGAAAATTTCTTTGACTATAATCGATCATTTCGCAGCCTGTTTGCGCTGGAGCAAACACGGAGGCCGATCATCGACAGTATTGCCTTCGGACTGAGGTTTTCCGACCGCCGACTCTGCCGGCTGTGAAGCAGCACGAGGATGCCGTGTCAGTCATCCTCTCGTAGAGGAATTGTTGCATGGCTACTGACGGGAGTGTGCTCGCTTTCAATGCGAAGCAGAAGCAGACATCCGCGCCGTTTCGGTCATTTTTTCTTATCGCGGGGCTGGATGCGATTTTAGGCGCGGCGGTTTGGCTGCCGTCGGCGTTCGGAATACAGTCCTTGGGTCTGACCGAGATATCTCCCGGCGACTGGCATCGCGACGTGCTTCTGTTCGGGATGGTTCCAGCTATCTTGGCTGGTTTTCTGCTGACGGCGCTTCCCCGATGGACAGGACGACGTGCGGTGTCGCCGCTCACCACGCGCTTGCTGGTTGCCCTATGGCTGTGCAGCCGGGGGACTTTCCTGTTTCTATCGCATTCGGCCGGGCTTGCGCTCTCGGCGCTCTTGGTTCTGACGCTCCTCTTGATCGCGGCAGGACGGGTGATCGCCAGCCGCGACCGCCGCAACCTGAAGATACTGTTTTTGCTGCTTGTCTTTTGTAGTGGCAACATGCTGGCAGCAGCGCACTACCAAATAGAATTGGCACTGCGGCTGGCCTTGGCTTCGATCGTCGGCCTGGTCATGATCATCGGAGGGCGGGTCGTTCCGGCTTTGACAATGGCCTATGTCGAGAGCGCCGGCGGTCGGATCTTCATCTATCGTTCCGCCGCTTTGGAGTATGTGGCAGCGGTCATGGCGGCATGCGCCTTCGGTTTGTGGGTTGTTGCGCCGCAGGCGCAACTCACCGGTCTTGCCTGCGCTCTTGCCGCCTGCGGTCAGGCGACGCGAGCCGCCCAATGGAACGGCTGGCGAAGCGTGGCGTCATCGACAGTTCTGGCTCTTCACATTGGATATGGTTGGATCATCGTGGGTTTCGGACTACTTGCGATCCACATTCTGGCGCCGGAATGCCTGGGTCAGGCGGCCGCCATTCATGCCTGGACTATCGGCGCCATCGGCACGATGGCCCTGGCCATTATGGCGAGCATGATCCGCAAGCAGAGCCGCCGCGCCTTCGTGTCTTCGGTTCCGGCGACCGGGGCGTTCGCAGCGATTACGATCTGCTGCCTGTCACGCCTCCTGGTCGAGATGTTGCCCAGCTACGGCGCTCTTTTAACGAGCATTTCAAGCGCCCTGTGGGTTGTCGCCTTCGGGTTGTTTTTGGTTGCTTTCCGTCGAATGCTCGTACCGCAAATATGATGCAACGCCGGCGTCACCAGGGCCTGAAGGAACAGAAGCCAGCCGGCGACGGTTAGCGTCATAGCCAGGTCGACAGATGATGCCGCGAGCGCCCGTCAGCCCAGACGCCAGGCTATAGAGACCCGTCACTTGCCAGCACAGCACCCCGGACCAGATAGCCGCAAGTTCAAGCTTCGTGGCAGGCAGCAGGCCGACAAAGGAAATCGATGCCGTCCCGAACGGAGTTCCTAGGTGCGAGGGCGGACAGGGAAGAAAGTGTCCGGTGTCGGCCAAGGTATCAGTACCGGGGCAAGATGATGGACTTCGGACCGGCTGCCAAGGTCCGAGGCTGCGCGTGCTAGCGCCAGCATTGACATGGTCAATGCACCGAAGGCGAGGGCTGTCGCACGCGAGCTTCCATTGTGTCGGTGGCGGTGTTCGCCTGTTGTGCCAGGATGAGGCTGGGGTGAGGAGCAAAAGGAGAACGATGATGAGCGATGAGAATTCGGACGCTCGTCCCAGGCTCCGCAGTGGTGGCAAGCACGACAGCCAAGCCAAGAGACTATTTTGAAGCGGAGTTAGTCTCCTATAGGGAAAAATGTCGACCGATTTGATCGATGTCAATGCGTGTGACTGAGATCGACGTTCTTGGAAAATCCAGCAGCTTTTCGAGGAGGTCGCTTTCATTGGCCGATATTTTGTCCAGACTCGTCAAGGAGTGCAATTTGACGCGCAGCAAGGGTGCGGACTTTCCGACCATCTGGCAGGCCACCTTGAAGAGGCATTCGTACGTTGCAGGACCGCCCAGGCAGGACCTGGATGAGCAAGGGCCAATCCTCAAGATCCCTCTGATAACAGGCCGCCATCTTATATTTGGCGCTTCAGGCTTTCGGCTTGATTGAATTCCGGGCGATGTTTCTCGTCGGCATCCGTTTTTACCAGCGCACGGCGCTGTTTGCGCGACTTATGACGCGATTCGAAAGAGGCGTAGGCCAGCACAGCGCAGAAGGCAAAGACATCCAACAGTAGGATAGTGATCGTTGATCTGTCCGTTAGCACATTCTTCTCCCTTCCTCGGCTGGTTGAGAAGACTGCAGGACTGACTGCCAAGCGTTGACTTCGATCAAACGAAAAACAACGATTTACGAGTTCGGTCAATCAGACCAAGAAATCATCCGTATCTGACCCGTCGATAAGCGGGTCAGCATTGCATTCTGCGGCGACGCGGGCAGCGTCAAGGATTGCTATCGTCTGCCCGTCGACCCTGATGCCCGACTTCCCGAGACTCGACAGCGCACGCGAGAAGGATTCCCGGGTTATGCCGAGTTCCGAAGCGATCAGTGTCTTCTCAAACGGCAGAACGGCTCTGCCCGGCGTGCCCTGCCGCTTCGACAGAGCCAGGACATAGCATCCGACACGCTGGGTCGAGGATCTCAGCTTGAGGTTCTTGACCTGCCGGACCATGCGTCGAAATTGTTGGGCGAGGCTTCCGATTACCGCCTGTGCTAACAAAGGGTCCGCCTCCACGGCCGCACGAAACACCGTCGCATGAATCAACAGAAAGCGCGAAGGCTCGGGTACGCGTGCCTGCATGAGGTAGGGTGCACCCGTCACTACAGCAGCAGGTATGATGGGGTCAGGAGCCCGAACGGCCTCGATCAATACTTCACGCCCTTCGGTGGATCGTCCAAATAATTGGGCTGATCCCGTTAACACTATGAGCTGGAAGTTCGGCACGTCACCCTGATCGAACAAAACAGTGCCGGAAGCCACACCGTGGACGATGGCATTGCGCAGCAGGTCGGATCGGTTGGACACGGATAACGCTCGGAACAGCGGCAACGCCTCCGGTTCTACTTCCTTATTCGTCATTCCATGCAACAGATTGTCTCCTTCGGCCGCGGGCTCTCCCCGACCACTGCTGCATCGTTCGTGACAAAAGTCACAGCAGTCTTTGATTTAGATCAATGTTGCAGGACGCCAGCTTGGCCATTTTGGCTTCAGGCGGACTCGATTCCGCGCCAGAAACCAACTGTCGAAGGGGCTGCCGACGATGAAAACGACCGCGTATCCGAAGTCCGGTCAGATCCTGGGCGCAAGCACGGCCGCATTTACCGTCTGCTTCGCGGTCTGGACAATTTTCTCCATCGTCGGCATTCGCATCCGCCAGGAGCTCGGCCTCAGCGAAACACAATTCGGCTTGCTCGTCGGCACGCCAATTCTTACGGGCTCCTTAATAAGGGTTGTGCTGGGTATCTGGACGGACCGTTATGGCGGCCGGATCGTCTTCACGACGAATATGCTCGCCGCCGCCGTCGCGACATTTCTGCTGTCCTACGCTCACACTTATCCGCAAATGCTGGTGGCTGCCCTCGGTGTTGGCGTAGCCGGGGGCTCCTTTGCGGCTGGTGTTGCCTATGTGTCGCGCTGGTTTCCACCGGAGAGGCAAGGTATTGCGCTTGGCATCTTTGGCGCTGGCAACGTCGGTGCCGCAGTCACCAAGTTCCTCGCTCCTTTCGTCCTCGTTGCCTTTGGATGGCAGGTCGTGGCGCAGGTATGGGCAGCGGCCCTCGTGGTCATGGCAGTCATCTTCTGGCTAACGACGGAAGATGACCCGGTTATCGTCGAGCGGCGGCGGTCGGGCATAAAGCCGAAAAGCGCCTGGCTCGAACTCGAGCCTCTGAAGAACGTGCAGATCTGGCGCTTCGCGCTGTACTATTTCTTCGTCTTCGGCGCCTTCGTCGCGTTAGCGCTCTGGCTGCCGCAATATCTCATCAACGTCTACGGCCTCGACATCAAGACAGCCGGCATGATCGCGGCCTTTTTCTCGGTGCCGGCAAGCCTCTTTCGGGCCTATGGTGGACACCTGTCTGACAGCTTTGGCGCGCGCCGCGTGCTCTACTGGACGTTCCTGGTTTCGGTCGTGGCGACCTTCATCCTGTCCTATCCGCCGACCGACTATGTGGTCCATGGCCTCAAGGGCGCGACCTCCTTCCACCTGGAGATGAGCCTCGTCGGCTTCGTCATCACGATATTTGTGCTCGGCTTCTTCATGGCACTCGGCAAGGCCGCGGTCTACAAACATATCCCGGTCTACTATCCCGACCATGTTGGCTCGGTTGGCGGTCTCGTCGGGATGATCGGTGGCCTGGGCGGCTTCCTGCTGCCGATCCTGTTCGGCTTGCTGCTTGACCTCACCGGCCTGTGGACGAGCTGCTTCATGGCGCTCTTCGTCCTGGTCACCGGTGCGCTGCTGTGGATGCACGTCGCTATCCGTCAGATGGAACGCGGGGTCGCTGGCGAAGCCCTCGCCAAGCTCCCGCCATTCCCCGAGATGCAGGGCATGCCCAAGCCCGCAATAGGAGTCCGATCAGGCGGTGCTCTCACCGATTGGCGTCCCGAGGATCAAGCCTTCTGGGCTGAAAGCGGCCGCCAGATCGCTAGGCGTAACCTATGGCTTTCGATCCCGGCGCTTCTCCTTTCGTTTGCTATCTGGCAGGTGTGGTCCGTCGTCGTCGCCAAGCTCCCGCTCGTCGGCTTCACCTTCACCACCGATCAGCTCTTCTGGCTCGCCGCTCTGCCCGGAATCTCGGGCGCGACACTGCGCATTTTCTATTCCTTCATGGTGCCGATCTTTGGCGGCAGGCTCTGGACGACCCTAACGACATGGTCACTCCTCATCCCGGCGGTCGGGATCGGTTATGCGGTGCAGAATCCTGACACGCCCTATGTCGTGCTGTTGATCCTTGCGTTGCTTTGCGGCTTAGGCGGCGGCAACTTTGCCTCTTCCATGGCCAACATCTCCTTCTTCTTCCCAAAGGCGGAAAAGGGAAATGCGCTTGCGCTTAACGCTGGCCTTGGCAATCTCGGCGTCAGCGTCGTCCAGTTCGTTGTGCCGCTCGCAATCACCGCCGGGATATTCGGCTGGTTCGGTGGCGATCCGGCCATGGTCAAGGGACCGACGGGCGACGCGCCCTTGTGGCTGCAGAATGCCGGCTTCGTATTCGTGCCGTTTATTGCAATCTCGGCTTTTGCGGCCTGGTTCGGCATGAACGACATCGCTTCGGCCAAGGCATCTTTCACTGAGCAGGCTGTGATCTTCCAGCGCCGGCACAATTGGATCATGTGCTGGCTCTACACTGGAACTTTTGGGTCTTTCATTGGCTATTCGGCCGGATTCCCGCTGCTCACGAAAATGTTGTTCCCAGACGTCAACGCACTTCAGTTCGCCTTTCTCGGCCCGCTTGTCGGCGCCCTGTCGCGCTCGGGCACCGGGTGGCTGGCGGACAAATATGGCGGCGCGCGCGTCACCTTCTGGGTCTTCGTCCTAATGATCGCGGGTGCAGCAGGGGTTTTGTGGTTCATCGGCATCAAGGATCAACCTGGTGCATTCCTTGGCTTCTTCGCCGCGTTCCTGCTGCTGTTCTTCGCCACCGGTGTCGGCAATGCCTCCACCTTCCAGATGATCCCGGTGATCATGGCCAAGGAGATGGGCCGCTTAATGCCCATGGCAGATGCAGAGACGCGCCGTCGGCAGGCGGAGAAGGAGGCCGCTGCCATCACCGGCTTTACGTCAGCGATCGCAGCCTTCGGCGCCTTCTTCATCCCGAAGAGCTATGGCAGCTCGATCGCCTTGACGGGCGGGCCGAGCGCCGCGCTCTGGGGGTTCTTGATCTTCTACGTCAGCTGCCTGGCCATCACCTGGGCGGTCTATACGCGCAGGGGCGGCCTTCTCCACGATATCGAGCGCGCCGAGCGCGGCGCGTCTATCCATCCGGCCGCAGCCGAATAATCAGAGGCAAGAGCAATGTCGCATTTTCTCGACCGGCTAACCTTTTTTCGCAAGACCGTAGACAGTTTCTCTGACGGCCACGGAATCGTCACCAATGAAGATCGCTCCTGGGAGGACGGCTACCGCAAGCGCTGGCAGCACGACAAGATCGTGCGCTCCACCCATGGTGTGAATTGCACAGGCTCCTGCTCGTGGAAGATCTATGTCAAGGGCGGCATCGTCACGTGGGAGACGCAGCAGACCGACTATCCGCGCACACGGCCGGATCTCCCAAACCACGAGCCTCGAGGCTGCGCGCGCGGCGCATCCTACAGTTGGTATCTCTATTCCGGCGCTCGGGTGAAATACCCGATGATCCGCGGTCGGCTGCTGAAACTGTGGCGTGCCGCGCGCGCCACCATGCCGCCCGTTGCCGCCTGGGCCTCGATCGTCAAGGATGCGGACAAGCGGCAATCCTACGTCTCGATCCGCGGCCATGGCGGCTTCGTGCGCGCCACCTGGGACGAGGTGAACGAACTCATCGCGGCGGCCAACGCCTATACGGTAAAGGCTCATGGTCCCGACCGCGTCATCGGTTTCTCGCCGATCCCGGCCATGTCGATGGTCTCGTACGCGGCGGGCTCCCGCTACCTGTCGCTGATGGGCGGGGTGTGTATGTCGTTTTACGACTGGTATTGCGACTTGCCGCCGGCGAGCCCCCAGACCTGGGGCGAGCAGACCGACGTTCCCGAGAGCGCCGACTGGTACAATGCCGGCTTCATCATCGTCTGGGGTTCCAACGTGCCCCAGACTCGGACGCCCGACGCGCATTTCTATACCGAGGTTCGTTACAAGGGCACCAAGAGCGCGGTCGTCAGCCCGGACTACGCGGAAGCGACCAAGTTCGCCGACATATGGCTCAACCCGAAGCAGGGGACCGACGCCGCGCTGGCACTGGCCATGGGCCACGTCATCCTGCGCGAATATTACCTTGATCGCACGGTCCCGTATTTCAACGACTATGCCCGCAAATACACAGACTTGCCGTTCCTGGTTCGCCTTACGGAACGGGATGGCCGGCTCGTTCCGGAACGGCTCCTACGCGCCTCGGAGGTCGCTGGTGGCTTGAGCGAGAGCAACAATCCGGAATGGAAGGCGGTCGCGATCGACGAGGCTACGGATGCACTCGTCTCGCCGCGCGGCTCGATCGGCTATCGGTGGGGCGAGGGCGCCAAATGGAATCTCGAGGAGAAGGACGGCAAGGGCGACAACATCCGGCTCAGGCTGACGCTTGCTGGGAAGAAATCCAAGATTGCGCCTGTCGATTTTCCGTATTTTGGGGGTCGCGCGACCGAGCATTTCGTCTCGACCGATCACGGTGAGATTCTCACCCGAAACCTTCCGGTCAGGCGGATCAAGCTGTCCGACGGCACCCAGGTGGCAGTAGCCACCGTGCACGACCTGATGATGGCTAACTACGGCCTCGACCGTGGCTTTGGCGGCGCGCACACAGCCAAGAGCTACGATGACGATGTCCCGTTTACGCCGGCTTGGGCAGAGCATGTCACAGGCGTAAACCGCGATGCGATTGTCACCGTAGCGCGTGAGTTCGCGACCAATGCTGAGAAGACGAACGGCCGCTCGATGGTGATCCTCGGTGCCGGCGTCAATCACTGGTACCATATGGACATGACCTACCGGGGGATCATCAACCTCCTGGTCTTCTGTGGCGCCATCGGCCAGTCAGGGGGTGGCTGGTCGCACTATGTCGGGCAGGAAAAGCTGCGACCGCAGACCGGCTGGACACCACTTGCTTTCGGGCTCGATTGGAGCCGGCCGCCCAGGCACATGAACTCAACGTCCTTCTTTTATGCGCAGACCGACCAGTGGCGCTACGAGACCCTAACGGCCGCCGAAATATTGTCGCCGACCGCGCCCGAGGGCGACTGGAACAAGAGCTTCATCGACTACAACGTTCGTGCCGAGCGTATGGGCTGGCTGCCTTCGGCACCCCAGTTGAAGCAGAATCCACTTTCGATCGCAGCCAAGGCCAAAGCCGCCGGCCTTGAGCCGAAAGACTATGTCCCGAACGCCCTGAAATCCGGCGAGCTGGAGCTGTCCTGCCACGATCCAGACGATCCCGCCAACTGGCCGCGCAACATGTTCGTCTGGCGCTCGAATCTCCTCGGTTCATCCGGCAAGGGTCATGAGTATTTCCTCAAGCATCTGCTGGGCACCACCCACGGCGTGATGGGCAAGGATCTCGGTCCCGAAGGGGCGGTCCGAAACACCGAAGTCGCCTGGCACGAGACGGCGCCGCAGGGAAAGCTCGACCTCCTGGTCACCCTCGACTTCCGAATGTCGACCACCTGTGTCTACTCCGACATCGTGCTGCCGACGGCTACCTGGTACGAGAAGAACGACCTCAACACGTCCGACATGCATCCCTTCATCCATCCGCTGTCGGCGGCGGTGGATCCGGTATGGGAGGCGCGCTCCGACTGGGAGATTTACAAGAGCCTCGCCAAAGCCTTCTCGGAGGTGTCGCCGGAGGTGCTGGGCGTTGAGCAGGATGTGGTTCTCACTCCGATCCAGCATGACAGCCCCGCCGAGATGGCCCAAGCCCTCGACGTCAAGGACTGGAAGCTTGGCGAAGTTGAGCCGATCCCGGGCAAGACGATGCCATCCGTGACTCTCGTCACCCGCGACTATCCCAATCTCTATGCCCAGTTCACAGCGTTGGGGCCGCTGATGACGAAACTCGGTAACGGGGGCAAAGGCATCGCCTGGGACACCAAGCACGAAGTCGAGGCACTTGGAGCATTGAATGGGATACACCTCCAGGGTGCGGGCAAGGGCTTGCCGAAAATCGAGACCGATATCGACGCCGCCGAGGTCATCCTCATGCTAGCGCCGGAAACCAATGGCGAGGTGGCGATCAAAGCCTGGGAAGCCTTGTCGGAGATTACCGGCCGGGAGCATGCCCACCTTGCCCTGCCGAAGGAAGATGAGAGGATCCGCTTTCGCGATATCCAGGCGCAGCCGCGCAAGATCATTTCGTCGCCGACATGGTCGGGCATCGAAAGCGAGAAGGTCTGCTACAACGCCGGCTATACCAATGTCCACGAATTGATCCCGTGGCGGACGTTGACCGGCCGCCAGCAGCTCTACCAGGATCACCTCTGGATGCGGGCTTTCGGCGAGGGGCTCGTTACCTGGAAGCCACCGGTCGATCTCAAGACGATCCCAGGCATCAAGGACGTCCGCCCCAACGGGCACAAGGAGATCGTCCTCAACTTCATCACGCCGCACCAGAAGTGGGGCATCCACTCAACCTACTCAGATAATCTCCTGATGCTGACGCTTAACCGCGGCGGCCCGGTGGTGTGGATCTCCGAGACGGATGCAAAGACGGCCGGTCTCGCCGACAATGACTGGGTCGAAGTCTTCAACATCAACGGCGCCTTGACGGCTCGCGCCGTCGTCTCTCAGCGCGTCAAGCCGGGCATGATGCTGATGTATCACGCCCAGGAAAAGATCGTGAACACGCCAGGATCGGAAATGACCGGCAACCGGGGCGGGATCCACAACTCGGTCACCCGAACGGTGCTGAAGCCCACCCACATGATCGGCGGCTACGCTCAGCAGTCCTATGGCTTCAACTACTACGGCACCGTCGGTTCTAACCGCGACGAATTCATCGTTGTCCGTAAGATGGCCAATGTCGATTGGCTCGAAGGGCCACTCGAATCCGAAGCGCCGAAGGAGGCAGCAGAATGAAAATCCGTGCGCAGATCGCGATGGTGCTGAACCTCGACAAATGCATCGGGTGCCACACCTGCTCGGTCACCTGCAAGAACGTCTGGACCAATCGGGAAGGCGTCGAATACGCCTGGTTCAACAATGTCGAAACCAAGCCCGGCGTCGGCTATCCCAAGGAATGGGAGAACCAGAAGAAATGGAATGGGGGCTGGAAGCGTAAAGCCAGCGGCAAGATCGAGCCGAAGATGGGCGCCAAATGGCGCATCCTTGCAAACATCTTCGCCAACCCCGACCTGCCGGAGATCGACGACTATTACGAGCCATTCACCTTCGACTACCAGCACCTTCATACGGCGAAGGAATCGAAGGCTTTTCCCACGGCCCGCCCGCGTTCGGCGATCACCGGCGAACGGATGGAAAAGATTGAGTGGGGGCCGAACTGGGAGGAGATCCTCGGCGGCGAGTTCGAGAAGCGTTCTAAGGACGTGAACTTCGAGGGCGTCCAGAAGGACATCTACGGCCAGTTCGAAAACACCTTCATGATGTACCTGCCGCGGCTGTGCGAGCACTGCCTCAATCCGACCTGCGCGGCGGTTTGTCCGTCGGGGGCGATCTACAAACGCGAGGAGGACGGCATCGTCCTGATCGACCAGGACAAATGCCGCGGCTGGCGCATGTGCGTCTCCGGATGCCCCTACAAGAAGATCTACTACAACTGGTCATCGGGCAAATCCGAGAAGTGCATCTTCTGTTATCCGCGCATCGAGGCAGGGCAGCCGACGGTTTGTTCGGAAACTTGCGTCGGGCGCATTCGCTATCTCGGCGTGATCCTTTACGACGCCGACCGGATCGAGGCAGCCGCCAGCACCCCCGATGAGAAGGACCTCTATCAGGCGCAGCTGGACGTTTTCCTCAATCCGAACGACCCGGCCGTTATCGCCCAGGCCCGCGCTGACGGGATTCCCGACAACTGGCTGGAGGCGGCCAAGCTGTCGCCCGTCTGGAAGATGGCGATGGAGTGGAAAATCGCTTTTCCGCTTCACCCGGAATACCGCACCCTGCCGATGGTCTGGTATGTGCCGCCGCTTTCGCCCATCCAGTCGGCGGCCGCGGCAGGCAAGATGGGAGTCGATGGCGACATGCCAGATGTGCGCAGCCTGCGCATTCCCCTCCAATATCTCGCCAATCTGCTGACCGCCGGCAAGGAGGAGCCCGTCGCTCTCGCGCTCGAACGTATGCTCGCGATGCGCAGTTATATGCGGGCGAAGACGATCGATGGCCGCCTGGACGAGTCGATTGCGACGCGTGTCGGCCTAACCGGAACGGCCATCGATGAAATGTACAAGGTCATGGCAATAGCGAACTATGAGGATCGTTTCGTCATCCCGACGGCGCATCGCGAATGGAGCGAGGACGCCCAGGACATGCGAGGCTCCTGCGGCTTCTCCTTCGGAAACGGCTGCTCGGGAGGTTCCACGGAGACCAACCTGTTTGGCACCAAGCAGACCAAGCGGCCAACAAACCCGATGGAGATCGTGTGATGACGGTGATGCTGTCGCACAAAACGTTCAAGGCGCTCTCGGCGCTCCTTGCCTATCCGACTGAGGAGCTTTCAGCAGCGATCCCGGAAATCACCGCAGCCCTCGCGGCTGAGAGGCTGGTATCGAACAACGCAATCGAGCAGCTCCATCCCTTGCTTGGCGATCTGTGCATTATGAATCTGTACGACCTCCAGGAGCGGTACGTCGAACTGTTCGACAAGACGCGCCGACACTCGTTGCACCTTTTCGAGCACATCCATGGCGAGAGCCGGGATCGGGGTCAGGCAATGGTCGATCTGGTGGAACATTATCAGCGTGCTGGGCTGCTCGTGACGGCGAACGAACTGCCAGACTTCATACCGCTTTTCCTGGAGTTTCTTTCGGATCGTCCGCTCGATGAGGCGCGCGGCCTGCTCAATGAGACCGCTCATATCTTCTCCTTGCTCGAGGAAAGACTGGCCAAGCGAAACGGAGGCTACGCCGCCGTGTTCACCGCCGCGCTCTCGATCGTCAACCAAGCCGCTATGATCACCGACGCGGCAGAGACAAATGATGAGCCCGACGACCTGGCAGCCATCGATGCAGCTTGGGAAGAAACCGCTGTCACTTTCGGTCCAGGAAACGCGGCCGACGGCTGTTCCGTTGACCGAATGCGAATTCAGATGCGCGCCGCAAAACGCGACGTACGGCACAGTTTGGCGCCTGAAACAGGAGGAAGCGATGTCTAACACAATCAACGACGCGCTTTTTGGCTGGTATCCCTATTTCTGCCTGACAGTTTTCCTGCTTGGGAGCCTGATCCGTTTTGACCGCGAGCAGTACACTTGGAAAACGGGTTCCTCCCAACTACTTAGGCGACGCGAGCTCCGGTGGGGTTCCAACCTCTTCCACGTCGGTATCCTGGCAATTTTCGGTGGGCATTTTGTCGGCCTGCTGACGCCGATCTGGATATTTGACGCGCTCGGCATCTCTCACAGTTTCAAGCAAGGTCTCGCCATCACCGTCGGCGGCCTTGCTGGCATTGCCTGCTTCATTGGGGTCACACTCCTTGCCCATCGTCGAATATTCGATTCCCGCATCCGGAAGACGTCCAGTTTTGGCGACGTCGCGGTTCTATTGCTGCTTTGGTTGCAGCTCACTCTCGGCCTCTCCACCATCTTCGTCTCGCTCGGTCACATGGATGGCCACGAGATGGTGAAATTCATGAACTGGGCGCAAGGCATTCTTACCTTGCAGCCATCGGCCGCGGCCTATGTCGCTGACGTCAATCCGATCTTCAAGGCGCATCTCCTGTTGGGTATGACCATCTTCCTCGTCTTCCCGTTCACGAGACTGGTTCACGTGTGGAGTGCGCCGGTCTGGTATCTTGGGCGCCCCGGCTACCAGGTGGTGCGTACCCGTTTCGCGGAGCGCCGAAGACCCGTGCCCGTGCCAACGGTCCGGTCGTCCGAGCCGGTACGACCTGTCGCCGTTCCCTCGCCCCAGCCTGCGGAGTAGATCATGACCGCGCTTGTCATCAATCATGCCGCCAGCCGCAGCCCGTCGTCCGAACACTCGCACGAACACCGTCCCGCCGTTCCCGACACCGCGCCGTCCCGCGAGCGCGTGGCAATGCCGCCGGTGACCGTCAACGGTGTTGCGATATCGCGCAAGGCGATTGCCGCCGAGGTGCAGAACTTTCCTGCCCGCAACCCCGGCGAGGGTTGGAGAGCGGCAACCAGTGCACTGGTCATTCGTGAATTGCTCCTGCAGGAGGCCAAGCGGCTCGATATCCTGGCGGAACAGCAGACCGATCAGGATGGACGACGGGAGACAGTGGAAGATGCCCTGGTGCGGGCCCTCATCGAGCGCGAGGTTCGTGTTCCGACGGCGGATGAGGAGATGCTGCACCGATTCTACGAGAACAATCTTCGCCGCTTCGTTTCATCACCATTGTACGAAGCCGATCATATCCTCATAGCTGCACGTCGTGATGACGAAGGCTTTGTCATCGCGCGCGAGAAGGCGTTGTCGCTGAGATCGATGCTGAAAACGGCGCCAAAGCGTTTTGCGGCGCTGGCGCAAGACTGCTCGGATTGCCCTTCGGCAGCGCTTGGGGGCAGTCTCGGCCAGATCGGGCCGGGAGACACGACGCAGGAATTCGAAGCCGCTCTGGCCAATCTCGTCCCCGGCGAAATCTCGCTGCCAGTCGAGACACGTTACGGCGTGCACCTCATCCGCCTGACACGGCGGATCGACGGGCGCCAACTGCCGTTCGAGGACGTGCGCGAGCGCATCGCCGCCTATTTGACCGAGCATGTCCACCGGCAAGCAACGGCGCAATACGTCTCCCTGCTTGTCGGTCAGGCGGATATCCGCGGGATTGAGATCGACGGCTCACCTTCGCCACTGGTGCAGTGAGGACGATGCGATGCTCGGAAATCTCATAGCCTCGCTGGAACATCCTGGGGTCGCCATGGGGCTTGTCGCGGCGTTCGACGAGCCCGCCTTGCTGACGCGTTTGGCCGCAGCGGCCGCAGCGTCCGGTCGCTTGCCAGGCGAGATCGTCGGCTCGGCCGTTCGCAATTTCCTGGACACCGCATCGGATGATCATTGGACGCAGCTCATCGGTCTGATGAATCGAGCGGAAGATCCTGGCCTCGCGGCCATGCGAGCAATTCTCGAAAAATCCCTGCCAGCAGTGAAGGCAGCCTGATGATGGGTGCACCACGCAACAACTGCTTCCGCTCAGGCGCGCAGATAATGTCGTTTGAAGTCGCACGAGGCGTTTCCGCCGCGCTTGCTGAACCACTCAACAGGCAGGAAGACGTGCCGTTGGCGCATGCGGTAGGACGCATCCTGGCCGCGACGATCAAAGCTCCGGGCGCCCTTCCGCCGTTCGATCAGGCGGCGATGGATGGATATGCCTTCCGACTGTCGGGCAAGAAGGGTGTTCCTTTGGTCCTGCCTATTTCCGGACGCACATGCGCTGGCGACAAACCGGACGTGTTGGCACCGGGGACAGCCCATCGCGTTATGACTGGTGCCGCATTGCCAGGCGGCGCGGATACTGTCGCTATGCAGGAGCATGCAACCCGCAGGGGCGATATTGTGCAGTTCGGGCTCGACGTCGAAGCCGGTACGCACATTCGACGGGTTGGTGAGGACGTAAAACAAGGCACGACTATCCTTCGGCCAGGCCGGGTGATCGGCTGGGCAGAAGTTGCGCTGCTAAGCGCGCTTGGCATTGCGACGGTTTCGGTTGCCCGTCCGCTCCGGATCGTGGTTCTCGCAACCGGCAGCGAGCTCCGCGATGCGGGGGAGTCGCTTTCGCCTGGCGCCATTTACGACAGCAATGGTCCGATGCTGGGCGCGCTGCTGGCGTCGCCCAACGCACATGTCACCTCCCTATCCGTTCGTGACGACCTGGCCGCCATCGCGCAAGCGCTCGAAAGCACCGCAGGAGCGGCCGACGTCGTCATCGCTACCGCCGGAATGTCGATCGGCGAAGAAGATCACGTGCGCAATGCCGTCTTGCGCGCCGGCGGCGGCCTTGACATCGTTAACGTAGCGATGAAGCCCGGCAAGCCGCTGGCGTTAGGCACGCTTGCAGGCGCGTATTTCATAGGACTGCCCGGCAACCCACAAGCTGCAGCGTTTGGCGCGCTCGCCTTCGCGCGCCCGATGATGAAAGCCCTTCTCGGTCAAGTTCCAGCGAACCGCATCACGGCTGAGATAGAGTTCAAACATGCCCGCAAGCCGGATCGCACGGAACTGCTGCCGGTTCGTCTGAACGTCGAACAGGGTCGACTGACCGCATATCGCTGCGGATCGGAGGGGTCGCACAGATTGATGCCGATGGTGTTCGCCGACGCCGTCGCGATTGTGCCTGGTGCCTCAACGCCTGTCGAAGTTGGAACCCCACTTGAAGTGCTTCCATTCGATCAATGCCGATTCGGTGAAAGGCAGAATTCCATCTAAAGGGGAAACCTCACGTGCAAACCGTCGTTCCTAGCCATCCCATCACTGCAATCGTTTATTCAAGCGGGTCGGAGTTCGAAGCTTTTTTGCAGGAATTCACCGCCGCCATGGTCGAACAAGGCATTCAATTGGCCGGGCTCATCCAGCGTAGTGAACCGAGACCAGGTCGACTGAAGTGCGACATGTATCTTCGGGACCTAGCCACAGGTGAGCTCCACGGGATATCAGATGATCGGGGTCCTCAAGCACGAGGCTGCGTTTTGAATACCGATCGGCTGCACCGCGCCTGCACGGTTGCCGAAGCGCAGTTGTCGAGCCAAACCGCGTTGCTGGTCCTCTGCAAATTCGGAAAGGCCGAGGTCGAAGGCGGCGGTTTTAGGTCGCTGATCGCCAAGGCGCTTGAGCTATCCGTTCCCGTGCTGATCGGTGTTCCCCTCATCAATCTATTGCCGTTCCGCGAATTCTCAGGGGGGCTCGCACAAGAAATCGAATTGTCCCAGCTCGATCAGTTCACTGCAGCGGAGCGTCTGCGAGCTTTCAGCCAGCCGATGGATGCGACGATGGCGGCGGTCGGATGAGCGTTCATGATTGAAGATCGCCAATGTCGCCGTGAGTAGCCCTCAAGAGACCTCGCCTTGGCGTGGACGGCGGTGATTTGCGCTGGTTTATCTAGGAAGGGCCTGGGTCGGAGATTGATTATGCGGCGTACTATCGCACGCGAATGTTGATGGAAATTTAACGGTAGTCGCGGCGTCTAGCGCTCGCTGCACAATAGTAGACGACGTTGAATGCCGTCGAAAATCGCCCCGATCGAGTATGGGATGGGCGCACGCATTCTACTTTTTTCCGAAAGAGTTCGGGCCAAAGATCGGGATTCTCATTTCTAACCTCCGCCAGCTCGGGCTAAACCACTTCGCATGTATAGTTGGTGTTGACGGCGGCAGTGGCAGCACAGCGACTACCTCCCCAGCGCCAAGCCCTCAGTCGAGGATTCGCCAAGCGATCCGCATTGCTGCAGCCGTCGTCACTCTAGGCCCGGCTTTCCGTTGCCGCGAACCGCGGGAACAAGACGTTGTTCTCCAGGTGGATGTGCTCTATCAGTTCCTCGGCAAGCTGGGCCACGCCGACGTAGAGCGCCTGCCAGGAGCGGCAGGCCCCGTCGGGCGTGGCGAAGTCGTCGGTGAGGCTTTCAAGCAGCCGAAGCAAGGTGCCCTGGTCGTCGTGCTCGTGCCGAAGTTCCGAAATCGGTATATCGAACTTGCCTTCGGCCCACTGCCGCATCGCCGGAAACAGAATGGCCTCTTCCTTGGCCATATGCTGCTCCAGTTCGCTTTGCATCTGCCGTAGCGCATCGGAAAGGCCAGCCGGCACCTTCGGATGCCCGCGATGCACGGCCTCGACCTTGCGCGACAGCGCGATGAGCTCGGGCAGAGCGCGGCGGTGCGCCTCGTGGTAGCAGGCTTGAATGTGGTCGATCAATTCATCGCTGTCCATCGCAGCCGGCGCGGCTGTCTCCCCAGCGCCGGTACCAAGCGTCTCCAACTCGCGCTCGATCTCATTGGGATCGACTCCGCGCCGGTGCGCAGCGGCGTCGAGGGTGAGATCGCCATTGCAGCAGAAGTCGATCTTGAACTTGCGGAATACGGCGGTGGCGCCAGGCAGCGTAGCAGCTATGTCTCCGACGGTACGCTCCCATAGTTCTGGACTTGAGAATTGGGTGTTCATGACGAAGCTCCATGCATGTTCAACACAACGGCCTTGAAACTCAGAGCGGACTCATCCGACGCAACGCACTGTCGAGAGGCCGCAATAGCGCGAACCATTGGGCCATAAATTGCCCAAATAAAGGTCCGGGTCTTTGCGCTGGAACAAAGAGGGTTAAACTGCAGCCCGGCTTGAAGGAGTATGCCAAGCCGCAACGTCTTTTCGAATTCCGGATGTACCGCCTTCCTCAATGGAGTTGGGGCAACCCGCCGACGGCTATCCGGCGAAGGAGTTCGCGCGACATGTCCTGGAGACCAGGGTGCTGGCCCAGCATGTCTACTGATTGGTCGAAACATCGCTTGCCCGTGGGCGGCCTCTTTCGATAAAGCTCGGACCGATAGAGAAAAAGCGACCCGTTATGCAAGTCGCTTCTCCCAAGGGAAGGCACTATGAGGCAGCAGACTCGACCATTCATCGTGGAGGTCAAACAGAAGCGCGGCATCCAAAAAAGAGGGAACTCTATTTGGGGCGACGTTGACCTGTCAGCAGCTATGGCAGAGACGGCCAAGGCTTCTGAAACAATGGACCTGCCAAATGGTCACGTTGTTGACTCTAGTTTAAGACCTGTTGATGTTGAAGGTGGGCACAAACCGCAAGTGGAGCATCATATGGCCGACCCTCAGGAATCTGAATCGCCCCAAATCACTGCTGAAGCGCCGGCCAAGCCGAAGGCACCTGAGCCGAAGAAGAAAGTTCCGCGAGCGCGAGGTAAAGGCCGAGGCCAAGCAGCCTGCTCGCAAGAACGGCGCCAAGGCGGCGCCCGCAGCCGCTGAAGCTCCCGCAGCAGCCGTCCGCACCGGCCGAAAGATCTACTCCTCAAAAGAACGCGCCCAGAAGCTTGGCCAAATCGAGAAATCGATCGGCAGCGGCGAGACCCTCAAAAGCGCCGCAAGGCAGGCCGGCATATCCGAGCAGACCTATTATCAGTGGAAGAAGGCCGCAACGCCCCCCTCGGATGGTGGCGATCTCAAGGATTTGCTCGCGCTCGAGGACGAAAACAAGCGCCTGAAGGGCCTGCTTGCAGAACGTCTGCGCAAGGAGAACGCCGAACTCAAGAAGAAGCTTGGCCTCGCGTAGCGCAGTCTGAATCCTGCTAGTCTAACACGCGTTGCGACGCTCAAACTCGCACAGGCGGCATATCGCCTTCACTGATGCGCCAAACCCAGGAGCCGATCTCCGCTCGCGCCGCGATCATTTCCTGGAGCGAGGCCTCGAATGTCTCGTCTGCTCCGGACGGCACGATATAGAGCGCTACTGGCTGCGTCCGGCTCTGGAACATGGCATTCGCGATAGGTTGATCGGCAGGCAGATTGTAGCGCAGTCCCTTCACGCTCTTCTCGCGCATCGTTGCGAGCGCCTCGATCAGCGTCTTTTCGTGGATAGACTCGTAGGGAATCCAGTTCTCGGTCACGACCATGACGGCAATCTCCTCGATCACCGCAAGTCCGGCCGGGTTGAGCCCAAAAGTAGCAATCGCCATCAGGTGGGACTGGTGATCAGCCTCCCACAATGAAAACTCCCTCTCGAAACGTGTGAGCAAGCGACGATGAAGGTCGTCGTCGACCATGAATGGAAAGCCGGGCATGTGCCGCACGACCAGCTTGCGGCCGACCCGCGCCGGCTCGAACTCCTTCACCTCACCGACCAAAACCATAAGCCTGCGCGACCCCGACGCCGGCGCGGCCGCCGGCACCAAAGCCTCCGCCCGACGTTGTTCGATCTCCCCCTTCTTCTCCAGCCGGAATGCCTCCGGCACGAAGAGGGTCTCGGCGAGCGGCCTGCCCTTGACGATCATCTGCTTGGCGGCCTCTGCGATGTGCCATCGCACGTTCCACCAATGCCGCTTGCCGGTCCATAGCGACGTCCAGATCGTCAGCTCGGCCTCGTGCCACAGATAGTGCAGCAGGCCACGCAGCGACAGTTTCCTGGTCTCGCCGGATACGCTGTCGAGACCATTCCCGATCTGTTGTGGGGCCGCCCGGCTCCCCGTCTTCGACAGGCTGAAGTCCAGCTTGAGTGCCGCCATGCCGCTGTCTGGATCGACCTGAATCGCCCCTCCCATCAAGGCGCCGAGCCCGGACAGCTCGTAAGGCGATTCATAGGAATCGCAGGACAGATCATGCCCGCCGCCGCTGAGCGGCATGCGCTTGATCAGATGCAGGTCGCCGATGCGGGCGATGTACATCGGGCAGCCCGGCTCGCGGCACAGGCATAGGGGACGCTCCCTGTGGGCATAGGCGTTCGCCAGGGTCGCCTGCAGGTCAGGCGACCCTTCCTCGTAGACCTCACTGCCAATTCTAAACCGTCGCATCACCTCCACAGCTCCAGGTCGCCGCCGCATCCCTGTCCGTGCATTGAGTCATGGCTTTGCGCAGAGCGCAACCCGTTTGATGGACCGACGCCAGAGGGAGAGGGGAGCCGGGAGGAGTGCGGCCCGGCCGGCGCGGAGAGAGTGCCGGCGCGCGGGCTATTCCCCTCTCGCGAAGGACATCTCCATGAACATCGTCACGACCACACCGACCGTTGCCCGGACGGCCGCTCCCCATGCCGCGCCGGCGTCCACCGCCATCGACAACGCCCGGGCGATCTATCAGGCGGCAATGCAGCTTCTGCCTTTCCTCGAACAGGGCAAGCCTGTCACCACCGCAGTCCTGCGTGCTGTCATGACGACAAGTTTTGGCGGCAGTGATGCGCAGGGATTATGGGTCTGGAAGGATGCCTACGAAGCGCTGGAAGCTGCCCAGGTGCTGTTCCTGCGGCGGTTCGGACCGGCGATCCTGTCCCGGTCGACCACGCCGCAGGCGACGCTGGCGATGATGAAACGGATCGCCGGGCTCGTTCCCACCCATACGAGACGATCAGACGAGAGCCAGGCCATGCAGCAATTATCGACGCCGCTGCCGCTCGCCTTCGTCACCGCTCACGCCGCGGCGATCTCTTCGTCCGATCTCGTTCTCGAACCGTCGGCCGGCACCGGCCTTCTCGCCGTCCATGCCGAGATCGCGCGGGCCTCGCTCTTCCTCAACGAGTTTGCCGCGATGCGGGTCGATCTCCTCGGTCTCCTGTTCCAGCGTGTACCGGTCTCGCGGCACGACGCTGCCCATATCGATGATCACCTCGATGCCGGCATCCAGCCCTCTGTGGTACTGATGAATCCACCTTTCACGGTCGGCGCCTATGTCGACGGCCATGTCGCCGATGCCGCGTGGCGACACCTCTCCTCCGCATTGGCACGCCTGCGTTCGGGCGGCCGTCTTGTTGCCATCACCGGCATCGGCCTTTCACCCGAAATCCCCAAATGGCGGGCTGCCTTCGAGCGGCTGCAGCAGCAGGGCACCGTCATCTTCACCGCGGCGATCGACGGCCGCGTCTATGCACGCCATGGCACCACCGCCGAAACCCGCCTAACGATCATCGACAAGGTGCCATGCGCGGACCCGTCCGGCTTCGTTTCCTCGCCGGGCAAGGCTTTGGACGTGGAGACGCTGCTTGCCTGGATCGCCGACCTGCCGCCCCGCACACCAGGCGGCTTCCCAGACTCGATCGGCGCCCGGTCGAACGAGATTCTGCGCAATGCCGCCATACACATGGCGGGCCGATCCGCAGCGAAACCTGCACCTGTGGTCGCCCCACCGGCTGCCCCGAACGCCATCCGGCCGGTCCGCTCAGTCTCGCGGGCGAAGTCCACCCGCCCGGTGACGACAAGCATCACGCCGGCCATCCCCCTCGCGTACGAACTGCGCGACTGGATGCCGGAGGAGGGCGGCCGGCTCACCGACACGATCTACGAGCCCTATGTACTTCAGTCGATCCACATTCCGCGGGCCAAGCCGCATCCGACGCCGCTCGTGCAGTCGGCCGCCATGGCCGCCGTCGCACCCCCGAAGCCATCCTACCGGCCGCTCCTGCCTGGCACGATCGTTGATGAGGGCCTGCTGTCTGACGCCCAGCTCGAGAGCGTGATCTATGCCGGCGAAGCGCATTCCGGCCATCTCGCCGGCACCTGGACAGTCGACGAGACCTGCGATGTCGTCTCGGCCGCACCTGACGGCGCCGACAATTCGGTTCGCTTCCGCCGTGGGTGGTTTTTGGGGGACGGCACTGGCTGCGGCAAGGGCCGCCAGGTCGCCGGCATCATTCTCGACAACTGGCTGCAGGGCCGCCGGCGCGCGATCTGGATCTCGAAGTCCGACAAGCTGCTGGAAGATGCCCAGCGCGATTGGGCCGCACTCGGCCAGGAGAAACTCCTGGTCCAACCCTTGTCCCGTTATCGGCAGGGCACGCCGATCGGCCTTGCCGAAGGCATCCTCTTCACCACCTACGCGACGCTGCGCTCCCAGGAACGCGAGGGCAAGAAATCCCGGATTGCCCAGATCCTCGACTGGGTCGGACAAGAGGCGAGGAGGGCCGTAGGCCCGACAGGGATCAAAAAGTCTTTCGACGGGGTAATCGTCTTCGACGAGGCGCATGCCATGGCCAATGCCGCCGGCGGAAAAAGCGAACGCGGCGACGTCGCGCCTTCGCAGCAGGGCAAGGCAGGACTGCGGCTCCAGCACGCGCTTCCCGACGCCCGTGTCATCTATGTCTCGGCCACTGGCGCGACCGCCGTCGAAAACCTCGCCTATGCGCAGCGCCTGGGCATCTGGGGCAGCGAGGACTTTCCATTCGCCAACCGTACGGAGTTCGTCGCCGCCATCGAGGATGGCGGTGTCGCCGCAATGGAAGTGCTCGCCCGCGATCTCAAATCGCTTGGGCTCTACACCTCGCGCTCGCTCTCCTATGACGGCGTCGAATACGACCTGCTTGAGCACGATCTGACCAAGGAGCAGATCCGCATCTACAATTCCTATGCGGACGCCTTCCAGGTCATCCACAACAACCTGACCGCAGCACTGGAGGCGGCCAACATCACCAGCGGGACCGGCACGCTGAACCGCAACGCCAAGGCTGCGGCCCGCTCGGCCTTCGAGAGCACCAAGCAACGCTTCTTCAGCCATCTCATCACCTCGATGATGACGCCGACGCTGATCGGCGCGATCGAGCAGGACCGTACCGACGGTCATTCGGCGGTCGTGCAGATTGTCTCGACCGGAGAGGCGCTGATGGAACGCAGGCTTGCCGAGATCCCCACCGAGGAATGGTCGGATCTCCATGTCGACGTCACGCCGCGCGAATATGTCGGCGGGTATTTGATGCATTCCTTCCCGACCCAGCTGTTTGAAGAATATTCGGACGCTGAAGGGAACGTCTATTCGCGGCCAGTCCATGACGAAGACGGCAACCCGGTCCAGTGCCGGGAGGCGGTTCGCCGGCGCGACGAGATGGTTGAGCGCATCGCGTCGCTGCCGCCGGTCGGCAGTGCACTCGACCAGATCATCCATCACTTCGGCACCGACACCGTCGCTGAGGTGACGGGCCGCTCGCGCCGCATCGTGAAGAAGACCGGCCGCGACGGTGTTGACCGGCTCGCCGTCGAGAACCGCCCGGGCTCGGCCAATCTTGCCGAGACCCAAAGCTTCATGGACGACGACAAGCGCGTGTTGATCTTTTCGGACGCCGGCGGCACGGGCCGGTCCTACCACGCAGACCTCGGGATGAAGAACCAGAGGTTGCGTAAGCACTATCTGCTCGAGGCCGGCTGGCGCGCCGACAACGCCATCCAGGGCCTGGGACGGACGCACCGCACCAACCAGGTGCAGCCGCCGCTGTTCCGGCCCATGGCCGCCAATGTGAAAGCCGGAAAACGTTTCCTGTCGACCATTGCGCGCCGGCTCGACACACTGGGTGCGATCACGCGCGGCCAGCGCCAGACCGGTGGGGCAGGGCTGTTCCGATCCGAGGACAATCTGGAAAGCCCCTATGCCCGCGCTGCCCTTCGCCAATTCTACTGGCTGCTCCACCAGGGTAAGATCGAAGGCTGCTCGCTCACGACCTTCGAGACCGTCGCAGGCCTGTCGCTGACCACCGACGAGGGCGGGCTGCGCGACGAACTGCCGCCGATCACGACCTGGCTCAATCGGCTGCTCGCACTGCGCATCGAGACCCAGAACCTGTTGTTCGAGGTGTTCGAGCAGTTGATGGCGGCGAAGATCGAGGGCGCCATCGCCGCCGGGCACTATGACAAGGGTCTGGAGACGATCACGGCGGAGAGCATCGTTGTCTCCGATCGCCGCACCGTCTACACGCATCCGGTTTCGGGCGCGCAATCGCATGTGCTGACTGTCGCGCGCAAGGATCGCATCCGCCCGCTCGGCCTGGCCGACGTGCTGGCAATCGCCCGCACGGAGCCCCAATCGGTTCTGCTCGTCAACTCACGCTCGAGGCGCGCGGCGATACAGCTGCCGACGGCGAGCCTGATGCTCGACGACGGAGCCGTCGAACACCGCGTACGTCTGCTGCGGCCGACAGACGAACTGCGCTTTGGGCGTGATGCGCTCGCCGAGACGCATTGGCAGGCTGCGGAGCGGAAGGTGTTTTGCGAACTCTGGGAGGCGGAAGCCGCCGCGGTGCCGGAGTTCACCACCAGCACCTTCAACATCGTCACAGGGCTCCTTCTGCCGATCTGGCGGCGGTTGCCTGACGACGATTGCCGGGTTTACCGCATCCAGACGGACGCCGGCGAGCGCATTATCGGCCGTCATATCGCTCCGACCCTTGTTGAGACCATGTTCCGCAATCTCGGTCTCGCCGATGTGCCGACGCTCGCACCGGAAGATGCCTGGACCGGACTCGTGGAAGGCAAGATCGGGCTGCAACTCGCCGACGGCCTGATCCTGCGCCGCAGCCGCGTCATGCACGACTACCGTGTCGAGCTGATCGGCTTCACTGACGCAATGGTGCCGCGGCTGAAGGCGCTCGGACTGATTTCCGAGATCATCTCCTGGAAGCTCCGGCTGTTCATCCCGATTGCCACGCAAGGGCCCGCCATCCTCGCCTTGCTCCTCGACCGCCATACGCTGGTCGGCGTCACTGACCGTACCGCAGCGGCTTGAGGGGAGGCGATCATGACCGGCTCGGCATCCGAGTTGGCACGCCGCCTCGGTGACCATGCCGAGGCGGTGTGCCGTGAATATCTCTCCAACGGTCATCGCTCCGGCAATCACTGGATCGTCGGCGACGTCCGCAACACCCGCGGCCGCTCCATGCATGTCCGCCTGACGGCCAACGCGAAAGGGCCAGCAGGAAGGTGGGTGGACGAAGCCTCGGCAGAATTTGGCGATCTGCTCGATGTCATCCGCGAAAGCTGCGGCCTCGTCGACTTCCGTGACGTCGCCGATGAAGCACGTCGCTTCCTCGCCATGCCGCGGCCGCAGCCCCGGACCTCAGGCGCGCAGCGCCAGCCCGCCGCGGCACGCGGCTCTCCCGACGCCGCGCGTCGCCTGTTCGCCATATCCCAGCCGATCGCCGGCACGCTTGGCGAACGCTATCTCGCCGGTCGCGGCATCCTGCTCCCCACGCATGAGCGTGTTCTGCGCTTCCATCCCGGCTGTTATTACCGGGATCTTTTAACGGGCGAGACGCAGACCCTGCCAGCGCTGATCGCCGCCGTGACCGATCCCGACGGTCGTATCACCGGCCTGCAGCGCACCTGGCTGGATCCGGCAGGCAACGGCAAGGCCCAACTCGCCGATCCCCGCCGATCGCTCGGCCATCTTCTCGGCAACGCCATCTGGTTGGGCCTCGATCCCGGCGCGCCGGTCCCGGTCACGGCCGCCGGCGAAGGCTTCGAGACGATGGCTTCGCTCCGGACGGTGATGCCGGCGCTGACGGTGGCCGCCGCCACCTCGGCCAATCATCTCGCCGGCCTGACCTTCCCGCCTGGCTGCCGCCGCCTCTATATCGCGGCCGATGCGGACGCCGCCGGCCGGCATGGCATCGAGCGCCTCAGCCAGCGCGCAGGCGACGCCGGGATTCTCGCCCTGGCGCTGCGGCCGCAACTCGGCGACTTCAACGACGATCTGCGTCATCTCGGCCCGACCCATCTCGCGGCCTGGCTCAGCGATCAACTCGCCCCGGAGGATGCCGGTCTCTTTCTCCCGCCGGATGAACAACTCGGGCCGGCAGGCGGGTAGTGTGGCGTCACCGGAGGCCCTGCAGGCATGGCGGCGGTCCGCCGGAGAGGCCGCGCCCGCGGCCTGCCTGAGAGGCGACCCCTGCCACGCCCCGGTCGTGGCCGCAACGGCTGGCGCCGTCCTCCGCTCGCGCTCCGGCCTTCGGTGCGGCCGCGCCCGGGCCGCGGCCGGGATGCGCTGTCAGGCCGCGACAGGCGCGGCCACAACCGATGGAGACACGCCATGACCTACGACCTTCCTTTCGACGACGCCTACGAGCCCTACCACACGTCCTCACCGACCGACCGCGTCATCCTCGAACTGCAGATGTACGGTCATCGTCCGCATCAGGACGAGCCCGATCCTCGGCCACTTCCCGACGACGAGGTGATCCGGGCCGGCCTCGCCGGTATCGTCGAGACCTTCGCCGGCATGCTCGGCGACACCAGACTCGAACCCGACCTCGGCGACCTTCTCTGGTCTTTCACCAACGTCTTCCACCGCGCCGCCGAGCGCGTCGCCCGCAGCCTCGACCGCAATGAGGAGGCGCAACGCTCGAGCCAGCAGGAGCAGGACGGCTCCGAGGTGAAGTCCGTCGAGCTGGAACGGCTCACAGCCGAGGGCATAACCTATATCGAGCGGCGCAACGTGCTCGAAATCATGCGCGATGAGGCCGCCGACCTCTACGAGGCGCAGACCGGATCGGCATGGCGGCCGCGCACCGGCTCCAAGGTCAGCCACCAGGCGATGACCGCGTCGGTGATCGACTCGCGCGACTTCCTCGCCGCCCGCCGCCACGCCGAAACCGAGGTGCTCGTTCCGGCCGGCACTAAGATCGCCTTCGCCGGTGGTCTCGACTGCAACGATCACGACCGGATCTGGGACGCGCTCGACAAGGCCCACGAGAAGCATCCCGACATGGTACTGCTCCACGGCGGTAGCCCGCGCGGCGCCGAACGCATCGCCGCCTGCTGGGCCGAGAACCGCAAGGTCACGCAGATCGCCTTCAAGCCGGATTGGAACCGGCACGCCAAGGCGGCTCCGTTCCGCCGCAACGACCAGCTTCTCTCGGTCGTGCCCTATGGCCTGATCGTCTTTCCCGGCTCCGGCATCACCGACAACCTTGCCGACAAGGCCCGTCGGCTCGGCATCCCCGTCTGGCGGTTCGCGGAAGACGCCGCGTGAGCGTCGGTTTCCTCGCAATCCGCACCGCCGAACCCGACCGCGCGCGGCCGGGTTCGGCGCCCGCGAAGCGCACCGAAGCCCGCGCGCGAAGCACGGCACCCTCCACCTCCACTAATCGGATCAACGCGGTGGAGCGTGCCGCCACGCAACCCGGTATTGCGATCCGCGTTGCACCGACGTATATACATCCGCAGCACAGGAGCGCGCCATGGCCACCACAGCCACGAGGAAGGAAATACCCGTCTCGATGCGGTTTCGCGATGATGATCTCACCATCATCGACCGCGGCGCGGAGCTGCTCGGCCTCTCGCGCACGGAGTTCATGCGACGCGCAGCACTCCACGAGGCGCAGGCGGCCATCCTCAACGAAACCGTCATCCGCGTGTCCCCGGAAGCTTATGACGCCTTCATGCAGGCGATCTCAGCCCCCGCCGCCCCGCCCACGCCGAAGGCGGCCGAGCGGCTGCGTCGGTCGCCGCCCTGGGACCGCTAGGTGGCGCTTTCAGGCATCGAACTCCTTGACGACGCGCACCGCCTCGACAGCTTCGATTGCGGCAAGCCGGCGCTCAACGCTTGGCTGGCCGGCTTCGCGCGAACGAACCAGGCCCGCGGGTTCACCCGCGTCCTGATCGTTCACGACGAGGGGACAGTCGTCGGCTATTACGGCCTCGCGCCCGGCGTGATCCAGCCAAACAGCGCGCCGCGCGCCATCCGCACCGGTCGTCCGCCCGACCCGATCCCCTGCTTGCTGATCGGACAACTCGCCGTCGACCACCGATATGCCGGACAAGGCATCGGCAGCGGCCTGGTCAAGAACGCGCTGCATCGCTGCGTCGCGGGCGCCGACATCGTCGGCGGCCGCGCGATGGTGGTGCGGGCGATCGACGCCGAGGCCGAGCAGTACTGGCAGAGCTGGGGCTTCATCCCCGCGCGGGACAATCCGTCGGTGCTCATGCGCTCGATCCAGGACGTGAGCCTCTGGCTGGCCGACAAAGGCCACTAGCTCCACGCGCTTAGCGCCTCGGCAGCGGCAGGGTCCGGGCGCGCCGGCCTGCGGCCGGCCGGGCTCTAGTCGCGGCGTCCCGCCGCTCCCCGCGCCGGCTTCGCCGTCTCGGCCTTCGGGTGACGATCCCTCGCGCAGGGCCAGAGGAAGAGGGCGGCCGGCGCGGGGCGGAGGGACGCTGGAGAGAAGGGAAAGTCACGATGTCGATGATATTCATAGGTGGATCACGCGAGATATTCGAGCTGCCGGAACCTGCCATCACTCGCATCGGCGCGATCGTTGCTGCCGAGCACGGCGTGCTGATTGGGGACGCGTCTGGAGCCGATACCGAGGCGCAGGGCCTGCTCGCCGGCTACAATTACGAGCATGTCGGGGTCTTCCATGCGGGCAAGGAACCCCGCAACAATCTGGGCGACTGGGCCGCCTACCATGTTCCTTCTCCCGCGGGCGCCGAAGGATACTGGGTCCACGCCGCCAAAGACCGGGAGATGGCGCGGCGCGCCGACTTTGGCATGATGGTCTGGGACGGCGCATCACCCGGCACGGCCGTCAACGTGCTTCGGCTGGCCATAGCGAACAAGCCGTGCGTCATTTACGATCTGTCCAGGGGCAGCATGGCGACGACGTACACTGTGGAAGACTGGTGCGCCATGCTCCGGCATGCCGGTCCCGACATTCGCCGCCAAGCCGAAGCCCGCATGACGCCGGACGAGCGTATGGCGTTGCCGGGATGATGTAGGCGCAGTCCGGCCGACAGCCCGGCGGGTCCGATCCGACATGCTTGATCCGGCCCGAGCCCCCAACTTCCCTTCGATGAACGGCCGGAGCCGACCCCTTTCGAAACCGGCCCACGCGCAGAGCCGCGGGGCGTTGTGCACGATGATTATCTTGCCCGTCTCGCATCTGAAGCGGGTGCAGCGTGCCGAACATCCTGGCTTGCGCGGTCATCCATCGTGGCTTCGAGGGATTGCTACCGAGGGGCGTAAAGTTCGCTGCCAGTCGGCTCCGATCTCAAAACCGCTGTACCGCCATCCCGAACACCCAAGGCGGTTCACGCGCCATGCTGCTGTTCGAGGTGTTGATGACGCAGGCGACATGACCCGGGGGTGCGCGGCAAGCATCCCGGCGATCCGGCAGCGTTGCGTCGGCGGTCAAGCGATGGCGGCCTGGGTTCTTGTCCATCTGCCGCATCCGGGGCCATCCCGTTTCATGTCGCCTTTGTAGACGACCGCCTGCTTTGTGCGGTCAACCCCCGTTGGGGGTACACTCGGCGAAAATTCTGGAAAATTCGATTTCTGTTTTTGGTTGCGGTCAGGCGAAGGGCCTGCCCGCGCTTTTTAGCAAATAGAATTTTCCAGAATTTTCGCCGAGATGACCGCAGCAGGACGGCCCTCTCCTTTGGCGCCATCGGGAATGGTCCCGATGCAACCGAAGGAGAACTACCATGGCCACCACGATCGCAAATCTCACCACCAAGGCCGACGGCTCGATGGAAGGCGTCTTCGCCACGCTCCGGGTCAACGCCCCGATCACCCTCATCCCGAACACCAACAAGTCGCGCGAGGACGCGCCCGACTACCGGATCGTCAACAAGCGCACGGGCTTTGAGATCGGTGCCGGCTGGCACCGCATCTCCCAGCGTTCGGGAGAGGAGTACCTCTCGGTCAAGCTGGAAGCCCCCGAGATCGGCGTCATCTTCGGCAACCTCGCCCCGGCGCCAGGCGGCGAAGAGAACAAGAAGGTCATCCTCTGGAACAACCCGCAGTGACAGCTACGAGCGGCCGGCGTCGAAAGGGGCCGGCCCCTTCACCTCACTTTCCGGAACAAGGAGGCTATGATGAGCCGCTATACCATCACCGTTACCGGACGCGGCCGCTCGGACCCCGAGGCCATCATTGGCTACGACCCGCCGCTGCGAACCTACTTCCTGCAGGCGTTCCCCCACGAAGAGACCGACGAACCGGCGCTGTGGCTCGGCACATACGATCGGGACTTCGACACGATTGTCGCCCTGCACGCAGCAGCCTTTGCCAAAGGGTACGACTTCACGCCGCTTCCCGAGGAAGTCGCCGCGCAACTCGCCGCCGACAAGGCGGAACACGCCGGCCGGCCGCGCCACTGTCTCGGCGAACCTCTGCGAAAGCCGCAATTCGAATAATCACTGGACAGCCAAGAGGCCTGCACCGGCGCAGGCCTTTTTTTGCTGTCCCGCCGATTACATCCCAATCGTCAACCATTCCCTCACGCATCATGATAGCCGCGTCGTCTTTTGGCGTGCTCGATCACCAAGCAAGCCGCGTGCGCCTCCTCTGCTTCCTGGTAGAGGTCGATACGGATACGGCCCGGCCGTCCGATCCTCCCCCACTCCCGTACAACACAAATATCGCCGAACAGGCTCGGCGTTGTCGACAAGCTATAGTACCGCGCCATGTTGCACGCGGGATCGATGCGGTGGAGATGTGTCGCGGCATCTGTCGGCATGACGCCACATTCGCCGCTTACGTCCATCTCGTCCAACGAGTTCGATGAATCAGTGCGGCTTCATCGATTCACAATTCTGATGCGTGGAAGTGCCGCTAGCTTTGGGCGAGCCACCTTCGGCGGTCGGGCACAACTTGCGGCGTGCCACCGCTCCCCGAGCCGGCTTCGCCCTCTCGGCCTCCGGCGACGATCCCTCTCGCGGCGCCCCGGTCGGCGTCTTTGCCCACTACCTCGATGGCTGCTCGGAAGTTCAATCTTCCCCCGCCAGACCTTCGATCATGCTGAGCAGGCTGGATGCGGTCGAGGCGGGCATGTCCAGAATGCGCAGCATGAGCTTCAGCTTGTCGTCGGCCTCCTTGCGGCTTTCGCCGAAAAAATGCGGCGCTGCCGCATGGATCATCTCGATCGGCGAACAATCGAGGATTTCGCAAAGGTGGATCAGCCGCGTCGCCTGCAGCTTCGAAAACGCCCGCTCATAGCGCGCGAAAATCGTCTCATGCAGCCCGACCATCATGCCGACCTGGGCGCGATTGAGGCGCTTCGCGTCGCGATGCTCGCGGATGAACTGGCTGAATGTCTGCTCCATCTCGCCGAAGCTTCGAATGCCCTCGAAACCTGGCTTGCGATAGATCGGCTTCTCCGATTCTTCGTCGCTCGTTTCGACGAGCCCACATTCGTCGATATATTTCTGAACGTCCTTGATCGCCATGGCGACGGCTTTAGCCCGCTCCTGTTGCCCCAAAAACACGTCGCTATGACGCGTGTCTTCGCCCCCATTGGTCCTTCCACCGTGAAATCAGGACCAATTTGACATCAGCCTAGCAGCAAATAGGCGCTCCGATCAAATGTCCTTGGACAGCGAGCCGGGAGGCTGGAACCTGATCGGACTATCAAGCGCCAATCTCGTCGAGATATTTGACGATCGCCGCCTCGATGATCGCCTGCATCGATGTCTCCGCATTGAACGATGCCAGCTTCAGCCGGCGCTTGGTCCGCCGATCAAGGCTCACATTGACGAAAAAGTTCTCCCCTTTCACGCGCTCCCGTTTCACCCGCCGCAGCGCCTTTCTCGCCTCCTGACGGATATTGATATCGGCTTCCGCCGTGTTGGCCGGAGGCTCCGGCAGCCTCGCATCTGCCTCAGGCGCGCGCGCGTCCGGCACGTCGACAGCCACCTTCTTTTTGGGAGCGGTCACGAACTCATCGAGCGATAGATGCTCTTTTCCGCTCACCGTCCGCCCCCCGTCTCTCCATCAGCGCCCAAAAGCTCATCGATCTCCTCCACAACGCTTTGCGTCTCCCGACGTGCCTTCGCGATCGCTTCCGTCAGTTCCTGCATCTGCAAGGTCCCGATGCCGTTCTGGATATCCTTGTACACATTGCGCTCCATCACCTCGGTCCGGAAGAGATAGGTTCCGACCTTATCCTCGATGATCGGCCGGATCTTCCGATAAAGTTCGGTGTGCCGTACGGTCAACGAGACCCGCGTCCGCAGCACACCGTGACGGCAGCCGCGGCCGAGCGCCTCGTTGACGCGCAGGACGGATTCAAAACAGTCGATCGCGCCGAGTACCTCCCGCTTCGATGCCTGGATCGGCGAGATGACAAGATCGGACCATCCAATCACCGGATCAACGATCGCCGTGTCCTCGCCCGGCGTGTCGATCAGAATGTAGTCGAAGCCGGCGCCTGCGCGATCCAGATAAGTGCCGACCGCCTTGGCCGTCTTGTGGCCAACGACATCGACGCGCTCGGCCTGGGCTTCCTTCTCCCGGCAGTCGCTCCACCACTTGGTCAGATTGCTGCGCGCATCCATGTCGATCATCGCCACGGTTCGACCTCGAAGGGCATACTCGCCAGCGACGTTCATGAGAGCGGTGGTCTTGCCTGCGCCTCCCTTGCCGTTGATGGCGGAGATCACGGTCGGCATCCTCTTCTCCTACAAATATGGGTTTCTACTCACACACGAATCCGCGATTGCAGGGATGTGGATTCATGTGACGCAAGGCTCAGATGAATATAGAAATGTAGAGTCATCTTGACCATAGAAAAATGGAATATGCGCCAGAATTACTTAATATCGATGTCTATTTGGTTGGCAGGATACGGAAAAATGTGATACATTTTTCCTGACGATCGAGGGACAAGCCCTCGATCCGCGGCCTGTGGCCGCAAAGGCCAAGAAGGATCATCGATGACGGCGTCGAATGGATCGCCTCCCAAAAAGCCCGCCAGGCGAGAAAGGGTCGCCCACATCCGCTTTTCCGACGATGAAATGTCGGCTGTAGAAGGCGCGGCGGAACGGGCCGGACTTTCGGTTTCACGCTTTATGCGATCACTCTCGTTGGAAGGCGCCGGTGTCCGACCGTTTATGAGCAGGCAAGACCGGGCGATCATCGGGATGCTCGTCGAGGACATGCGCGCCGTCGGCGGCAATCTCAACCAGATCGCCCGTGCCCTCAACGCAAGTCGGTCGGTGGCGGGTTCGGATCTCACGGGAGCGATCGACGACGCCCGCGCGATAGCCATCACCGTCGCCGCGGAACTCGCGTCCATGACGAAGCGCGCCGGTGCTACCCGGCGTGGCGAGGCGGCCTGATGGAGTTTTTTCTCGGTGCCTTCGAACGGGATTGGGAGCACCGGCGCGCTACACTGCTGCATGAGCTGCAAATGGGCGAGCATGAGGGGATCGATTGGGACAGACCGCGAAGGGGAGGGGTGGCGTATCTGCCGGAGGAGGGCGCTGGCCGGCGGCAGCGTGGCGGCAGGAGGCCCGGCAGCGGAAGCGGCCCCGCCCTCCGGGGCGGAACTGCTCGGCCGATGCCTGTCCGGTTCGCGGCGCTGGCGCGGGGAAGCCAGCCGGCAGTGGTCAAGCTTGCCTCCTATGGTGGCGGCGTTCGGGCGGCTGCAATGATGAGCTACGCGTCACGCAGAGGGGAATTGCCGGTTGAGAATGAGAGGGGCGAACACATCACCGGAAAGGCGGCGCTCGCCGAACAGCGCGGCGATTGGGAGCATCTATTCGACAACCGGGCCGCCAGTCGCGATGTCGGCATGTTTGAGGTTACGATTGCCGACACGCTCGTCGGCCGTGGCAGGCAGGAACTCGTTCGCGAGATACTGAGCGCGGGCTTTGGAGACCGGCGTTTTGTTTATGCCGTCGAGGAGGGGCATGCCGGCGAGATCGAGGTGCGTGGGGTGGTCGTGCTGCGAGACCGGAACGGCGAGCGCCTGACTGCTGACGCCAAGGCAGCGGGCATTGCCCAGGAGAGATTTGCGAATTCCGAGGTCGGCTGTGAAGCGGAAGCCCGTTTCCGGTTCCGCGGTCATGGCAACGGCGTTGAGTTCGCGACGGCGCGGGTACGGGAGCTCGTCGAGCGCGTGCAAGGCGACGTCAAGGACGAGACGGGACGGGTGATCCAGACGTTCGATCACTCGGGCGATCTGGTCCAGAAGGAGTGGCGGCGCGAACTGCACAGCCGCAAGGGCAGGGACGTCATGCATCTCATCGTCTCGGCGCGCGCAGGCACGAATGCGACAGCATTCCACGGCGCGGTGCGCGATTTTCTCGGCGAGCAGTTTGGTGGACATCGCTATATTTTTGCGCTCCACGATCCTGCCGATGACCCGAAGGAGACCCGGCAGGGCGGTCGGCGGCCGCACATCCACGCCCATGCCATCGTCACCATGCGCTCCGAGACAGGCGAGCGGATCCAGACCAGCCCGCAGGTGTTTCGGCAATGGCGCGCTTTGATGGCTGAGAAAGCCCGCGAGCATGGCATCGACATGGAGCTCACCGACCGGCGCGATCTCGCCAGCCCGCCGGCCTATGGCCGCAATCAGGCGCGGCCGGTGAGCTATGTCGGGCGAACCGAGCATGAAGGCACAAGCCGCGCCGCACAGGCCCGTTACGATGCCAAGCGCGCCAATCGGCACTCTGCGGCACGATCGGAGCGCAGCGTCGGCTATGCCGTCGAAGCGGCGCAGGCCTGGGGCGAGGTCGTGCGCTCGGATTCCGACAAGGCCGTTTCCGAGTTCGCTGCCGAGCAGATCGGCCGGCTACAGGCGGCACTACGAGAAAGTCAAATCGACATCGAGAAATTTGAAAATTCGCTGAGCCCTACAAATCTGAATGCCAATATGATAGAGCTTGATAAGTTGATCGGAGCCGGAGAGACTCCCATGCGCGCGATGACACGACCAGAATTCGAGGCTTATGGAAAGCGTGTCGAAGCCGTGCTGGCAGCTGTCGAAGCTTCGATCGAGCCGGCCGAGCGCAAGGAATTCGACGAGGTCGCCGCGACCGCGCGCGAGGTGGTGAACATTCGCCGCGAATATCTCGAACTTTCAGAACGACAGGGTGGGATTGAGCCTGTCGAGGCTGATCGCGATGACAATGGCAAACAGACTTCCACCAGGGACGAGCAGCATCTTCAGGAGGTGGGTGGATTTCAGCCGACCGAGCGCGACGATGGCGAGCGACGCATCGAAGGAAGACCGAGCACCGATCGGGATCAGCAGCACAACGATGGGCAGGCAAGCACGTCTCGAGACAGTCCGTTCGATGATGCAGTCGCTCGCCATGGCGAGAGTGCGGTGCGTGAAGGAGACGAGATCCTGGCGGAATACGATGCTGCTTTCCACTCGCTTGATCGCGCGACCGACAGATACTCGACCGAGTATTTCCGCGCTGACATATCCGATGATGAACGTGCAGCCGTTCGCGCTGACTATTTTGCGGAGTCAAATCGGTATGACACCTTGCTCCAACGATACGCCCGGGAAGCCCTTGATGGGAACACCTATCTCTACGAGCGATCAAAGGGGGAGGAAAGCCTGCTTCAGGCACTGAACGACGAGGCTCAGGTCCGAGCTTCCCGTCGGGCGATCGATATGTACGATCCCACACGGAACCTCCCCGCGAGGCAAAATGACGCGCAGGCGGTTCGCGCCGGCGACGCGTTGTTCGCCCAGATCGACGCCGCAAAGAGAGATGTCCATCGTTATTACGAGCCTGAAGCGCGGGACATCCGTTCGACGGGGAGGTCCGGTCGCGTGGAAGGCGAAGCCGAGGGTGTGGCTCGGATTGCGAGGCTGAGTGAGGCCGAAATCAGACATGCGGATCTGCTGCGGGAAGCGGCCCGGGCCGCTCTCGACGGCAACGGCTATATCCGTGACATGGCAACGATCAGACACGACCTGAACAACGAAATCCAGTTGGAAATCCGGCGTCGCGCAGAAGCTGAACGAGGACGTCACGAGAATGTACGCGAGGCAGCCAGACCGTCCGAGTCGGGCGATCGTACCGCGCGGGTGACCCAGGACCACAGGGCGGATCCACCGCAGCAGCAAGTTCCGCGGCTACGCGAATTGGAGCGCGAAGTCGAAGAACGCCATCATCGCACGCTTGAAGACCGGGAACGCTAGGTCAATGAAGCAGCATTGGCACGTCAATCCACTTCCACCGCCGGACGAGAGTTCTGATCGCCCGGACGGTTCTGTGGGACTCGCGCTGTGGGCTCTGATCGTGATTGGTCCCATGATTTATTTTGGACATCAGCTGGGTGCTGTGGAGACTTGGCTGCTGGGCGCCTATCAAATGCTCGAAAGCTTGCTCCTGCCAATTCGAGACTGGCTCTTGGGCTAGTCGTCGTCCCATTGGAACGCCTCGTGATCGAGATCCTGAAACACCCGCCAGATATGACCCATTATTGCAACCGCGAAGTTGCGCAGCACAACCCAATCAGGCATCGTCGCTGATCGATGAGAGGTTCCCTTCATTGGCGAACTTCCCTTAACCGACAGCAATGGCAGAAGCGATAGAGCCGTCCTCTACTCTCGATCCGGATTGCAACACCCCGTGATGATGAAGACCAGCATCGATCATCTGCCTGAGCACAAGCAGGGCGAACTCGGCCGGATCGTCGATATCCTGCACGAGGAGTTCGACGATGCGCTGGACAACGGCACGGCCGAGTTCAAGAAAAAGGGCCGTATCCTGAAGATCATCCTGTTCGGTTCCTATGCGCGCGGCGACTGGGTCGACGAGCCGCATACGATGAAAGGCTACCGATCGGACTACGACTTGCTCATCGTCATCAACAACCGCAAGCTTGCCGACTTCGCCTACTGGTACAAGGCAAAGGACCGGCTCATACGCGACAGGGGCATCAAGACGCCGACCAGCTTCATCACACATTCACGGCGAGAGGTGAACACGGCGCTGCGCGAGGGACAGTATTTCTTCACCGATATTCGCCGCGACGGCATCGTGCTCTACGAGCTCGACGAAGAGCCGCTCGCCGAGCCGAAGGCGATTACGCCCGCGGCTGCCTATAAGTTTGCCGAAGAGCATTTTGATGATCGCATACCTGGCGCACGGGACTTTCTTGACGCCTTTCGGTTTGCGCTGGAGAAAGGACGGCTGAAGAACGCATCTTTTCAGCTACATCAGGCAATTGAGAACACCTATGCAGCTCTTCTCTTAGTGTTCACAAATTACAGTCCGCCATCGCACAAACTCACATTCCTCCGGGCGCTTGCAGAGGAGCAAGACCGGCGGCTCGCCGAAGCATGGCCGCGCGACCAGCAGCGCTACCGCGCGTGGTTCAACACACTCAACGAAGCCTATGTCAAAGCCCGCTACTCCAAGCATTACGCGATCAGTGAGGAAGCGCTTGTCTGGCTCGGCGGGCGCACCGCCGATCTGCACCGGCTCGTCGAAGAGATCTGCCAAGCCCACCTGACACGGCTGAAGGAAGCCGCCGGCGGTTGACGCCAGGGATGGCTTTTAACGGTCGCTCAGTGCTGTCGCCACCCTCACGGATTTGCCATATACAACAGTCCTGATCTGAGGGGCAGGGATCTTGTGTTCGGGCCAGAACCTGGCCTTCTTCCGTTGCAGTAGCCTTGGGGTGTAGTAGCCAATTCCCGGCGTTGCGACGCTCAGCGGCGTGCCTATCCCGGCAAAATTCAGCTTGAAGTGATAGCCGGATTTCACCACGACGAAATCCTGGGCCGCGACATCGATGCCCTGGCTTACAAAAGCTGCCGGGTCGTGGGTGAAGCCCGGCTTGCTTGTCAGCAGGACGCTTAGCCGGTCATCGACAACGAACACCGCGGTTCGCCCGAGAGACGACTCTTCGCCGGCACCGAACGGTCCCGTTATCACGAAGCGGCCGTCACCTACGTCTGCGACAAAACCGGAAACCGTAAGAGGCGCGAACCCCGGTGTCATGCGCCCGCCCATGGCGAGCGTGACATGCGCGCCGGGCCCGGCCGTTGTGGCGGTCTCGACACTCTCAGGATCAGTCAGCGGTATGGCACCGCGAAGGCAATCGCCGCGAGCCAGCGCCCGTTCGATAATCGCTGTGCTGTCGCCAGGCGCTCCGGCCAGAACCCGATCGCCCATGTCGGCGAGAATGTATGGGCGCCGGTTGGCATCTCGCGCAACGAGATCAAGGGCACCATCGATCGTAAGAAGATCGTCCCGAAAATGCTTGCGCCAGGACCAAAAGAGCTGGGCGAGTTCTGTCGCAACCGCATGCGCCAGCCTACTCGGACCATCCGTCAGCACGACCACTGCCTGGCCAATATCGGCGTCGTCGGCATGAGGATAGACATTGAACAGGGAGATGTCCCGGATCTGCGGATGCCCCTTGGCAAGGGCCCGCGCACGCGCATGAAGCTCGGCAAGCGGGCCGGCACCGGTTTCAGCAGCACCCGGCAGGATCATGGGTACCTTGGCCATGGTGAGAACCGGCTCAAGCTCACCATCGAGAACGGCTGCCACGCAGTCGACAACGCGCTCGCCACAGGAAACCACGTCGGAATGCGGGTTCTCCTTGCATGCAATGCAGATGTCGACCGACCGCAGCATGGAATGCGTGACGTGGGCGTGCAGATCGAGGCCGATACCAATCGGAACATGCGATCCAACCCCCTCGCGCAATCGCGTAAGAAGATCCCCTTCCGCGTCGGGAAGTTCGGCCGTTGCCATGGCGCCATGCAATTCAAGCGCGATGGCGTCGTATTTCTCCTGGCGTGCCAGAGCGATCAGCCTGTCGCGAATCTGAACATAAAAGTCGTGATCCACGAGACCGCCGGGTGGAGCAACGGCCGAAACCGTGGGGACCGCCTCGTAACCAAGTTCCTCGGTCCGATTGACGATGCCGCCAAGGGTGGTCCCGGACAGCCTTGCGTGTGCAATCAGCCCTTCGCCCTGCCTGATTTCGAAACGGTCGCTCGAAGTAATCTGCGGGCTAAAACTGTGCGATTCATGAAAGAAGCGCCCGACTAGGATACGTGGACGGGCCAATTGTTTCCTGGGGCGATGTTTCGGTTCGGGCATCGTTCTCGCTCCAATTTGTCTCACACTTCGGGCGCGACGGCGCAATTGACGCCCGGTGCTTCAGCCTAGGCGGCCGTTCCCGCTGCGCTGTCGCGCGATCTCGATCGTGCTCATGAGGACGAGCGAGACGAGGGTGAGAACGGTGGAAACCGCCGCGATGACCGGCGTCAGATTGAAATCGATGTCTTCGAACATCTTGCGCGTGATGGTCTTGCCCTCGATCCCCGAAATGAAAAAGGCGACAGTTGCCTCATCGAAAGAGGCGAGGAAGGCGAAGACGGCACCCGCGGCGACGCCGGGCCGTATATTCGGCAGCACGACATGAAGGAACGCCTGCAGTCGCGTGGCGCCGCAATTGAGCGCCGCCAGCTCGAGGTTCTGGTCAAAGCGCTGGAGGGCAGCGCTGACCGTGATCACCACATAGGGCACCGCGAGCATCGAATGGGCAATGACGAACCCGTAGAAACTGCCGGTCAGACCAAGCGGGGCGAAGACTAGATAGAGCGCCACGGCTATGACGATGTGGGGAACAATCAGCGGAGCCAGGGTGAACGCCTGCAGGATCTCCTTGCCAGGCAGCCGGCCCCGGACCAAAGCGACGGCAGCAAGCGTTCCGATGACCGTGGCTGACATTGTTGTCGCGACCGCAATGCGAACGCTGAACCAGGTAGCCGCCATCCAGTCCGGATCGCTGAAATACGCCTCGTACCACTTGAAGGTGAGCCCCCGTGGCGGGAACTCAATGTAGGGTGAGGTGCCGACAGACATCGGGATGACGATGAGCGTCGGCAGCAGAAGGAAGAACAGGACCAGCCCGATCGCCAGCGCGGCAAGAAATGCTGCCGCACTGTTGACGATATGGCCTTTTTCTCGAACGGCACGTTCAGCAAGAACCAGGTCAGCGCTAGCCAAGTTTGAACCCCTTGTTGAAGGCCAGTGTGCGTCGGAAGACGACGACCAGAAAAAGTGTGGCGGCGAGCAGAACGGCGGCCAGCGCTCCTGCGAACGGCCAGTCAAGAAGTTCCGTCGTCTGCTGGCCAATCAAAGTAGCCATCATGAGCGTGCTTGGCCCGCCAACGAGCGCTGGCGTTATGTAGAACCCGAGCGACAAAATGAAGGTGATGAGCACTCCTGCGGTGACTCCGGGAAGGCTCAGCGGCAGCGTCACGCGAACGAAGGCCTGGAGGCTGCCGGCGCCGAGATTGCGCGCCGCCCTTACAAGGTCGTCGGGAATGTTGCGGACCACCGAATAGATCGGCAAGATCATGAAGGGCAGCAGCACCTGCGTCATCGCCGCGATCACGGCGCCTTGTGTATAGAGGAGCCGCAAAGGCGTCTCTGTCAGCCCTGTCTCGATCAGTGCGTTATTCACGACCCCGTTGCGCTGGAGGAGCATTATCCAGGCATAGGAGCGAACGAGAACGCTCGTCCACAACGGGATGAGAACGCAAGCGGCGATCAGTATTGCCGCGCGCCCTGGAACGCGCGCCATCGCCAGAGCCACGGGATAACCGAGCAGCAAGGCGAGAGCGGTAACGACGAAGGCGATCTCGAACGTCCGCCACAGGACAAGCAGGAAAAGCGGCTCCTGCAGGATGCGCGCGTAATTCGCAAACGTCGCTTCCGGTACGAAGATACTGCCCCAAAAGAGCTTTCCGACCGGATAGAGGAAACCCCCGACGAGAAGCAGGACAAGTGGACTGACGAGAAGCAGCGACAGCACCGGCCCATATTCCCTCGCCGAAGTTGGGCGGCTCCCAAGTGAACCCTCCGCGGACGGTTTGGCGTGCATCGTCACTGCCTCCGATCAGGAAAGACCTGCACTGCCTGGCTTGGTATGGTCAGGCCGACGCGCTCGCCTTCTTGCGGATACGCCATGCCATGATCCGTGCCGGCCTGGACATGGATGAGCTCGCCTCCGGCAAGCCGCACCAAAAACGTCCGGAATGAGCCGACAAATATCACGGCTTCAACGACGCCGTTGAGCGGCGGCCTATCGCTGTCTCCCGGACGCAAGATTCGTATCTGCTCCGGGCGCACGGCCAGACGCATTTTGTCGCCTGGCCGGGGCGGCGAGGGCAGGGTGGGCGGGCATTCTTTCAGGTGAATGAAGCCGCTTTGGCCAAGGCCGAACTCAAGACCGGTTCCGTTGCAGCTGTGACAAACAGCTTCCAGGAAGTTCGTCTTACCGACGAAATCCGCCACAAATGGCGTGGCGGGGTTGTCATAGAGCGCGATCGGTGAACCGATCTGCTCCAGCGAGCCGTTGCGCATCACTGCGATACGGTCCGACATGGTGAGCGCCTCCTCCTGATCGTGAGTCACATAGATGACGGTCACACCCAACCGCCGCTGCAGGTGCTTTATTTCGATTTGCATCTGCTCACGCAGCTTCTTGTCGAGCGCGCCCAGCGGCTCATCCATGAGAAGTACGGGCGGCTCGAACACCAAAGCGCGCGCCACCGCAACGCGCTGTTGTTGGCCACCCGACAACTCGCTCGGCAAACGTTTGCCAAAGTCTTGAAGTTGCACCAGCGCGAGGGCGTCGGCGACGCGACGCGCTATCTCGGCTTTCACAACTTTGCGCATGCGCAGCGGAAAGGCGACGTTATCGGCGACCGTCATGTGGGGAAATAGCGCGTATCGCTGGAACACCATGCCGATATTGCGCCGGTTCGGCGCAACATAGGTCACGTCCCGATCGCCAATCCGGATCGCGCCCTCAGTTGGCATCTCGAAGCCGGCAATCATCATAAGGAGTGTCGTCTTGCCGGACCCAGATGGTCCCAGCAGCGAGAGGAACTCGCCGGAACAAACCTCGATGCCCAGCCCCTTTACGGCGCGAACCGCGCCGTACCGCTTGCCTAGCCCCCGAACTGAAACACTTGCTCCATCCACTGCTCGGCTACCTCCAAAAAGTCCAAAGTTCAGGGACAACATCTCAGGATCGCCAAGCCCGAAGGTTCCGGCAGTCCTGGCATTCAGAAATCAGTTCAGCTCGCGATCCACGTGCTCCAGCGCTGCAAGACCTTCTCGCGGTTTGCGGCAAGCCATCCGCGGTCGACACGAACGATGTTTGACCAGTTGGCTGGCTCCAGCACGCTTGAAAGCTTGGCGTCCGCTGGCAGGAAATCGAGGGCTCCGCGCTGCGCCGTCGAGCCGAAAGACTCCGCCGCGAATTCGGCATGCGCCTTCGGTCGCGTGTAGATGAAATCGAGCAGCGCAAGCGCGGCGTTTGGATGCTGAGCCGCTCTGGTCACGGCCCAAAACGCCGCGTCCAGAGGCGCACCGTTCCAGCTGATGCCGAGCGGAATTCCCTCGCTGCGCAGCCGGAAAGCGCGGCCCGAAAACAGCATAGCCATCGCCACTTCGCGCGTGCGAAAGATCTGCTGGCTCTGGTCGCCACTCTTCCACCATACAGTGACGTGCGGCTTGATCTCGTCCAGCTTGCGAAAGGCGCGATTGATGTCCAGCGGGAACAGCGCATCTCGGCTCACGCCATCCGCCTCAAGCGCCGCAATCAATGACCACCACGGATTGCCGATGTTCGGCAACGCCCTCGGTCCAGGGAAGGCCTTCACATCCCAAAAATCCGCCCAGCTTGCCGGCTGTGCCTGGCCTTCGGGAAAGCTGCGTTTGTCGAAAGCAAGGACGCCGCCTCCGATATCAAACATCACGCCCTCACGCAGACACGAACCGTCGACACCCTGGCTGACAACGTCTGGCAAGTCGGCGCAATCACCAAGGTCGCGAAGCAGGTTCGTGACGTCTGGGGCGAGCGAGTCGACCGAAAGGGTAATGACGTCCCATTCGACCTTTCCAACCGATGCCATCGCCTTTAGCTTGGCGAGCTTCTCGCCATAGCCGCCGCCGGTGGCGACCACCTCTATGCCCGTGGCTTCCGTGAACGGTAGATAGAAGTGTTTCTTGACAAGATCCCCATAGGCGCCGGTGCCGCCGGCCACCACCACCTGTCGCTCGCCAGCCTGGCGTGCGCGTTCGACGAGTTCATCCACAGGGGCAGCCATGACAAGCTCGGGCAATGTCAGGCCAACGCTCGCGGCCGCCACCGCCTCAGCGGCCAGGCTAAGCATTTTGCGCCTGTCTATCGGCGCCCCCTCGATTTGCAATTTGCCCATTTGTCCATCCTCCCGTTGCTGCGTGCCTGAATATGTCGTCCTTTTTAAAATATGAAATTTGGTGTAACAAACGGTTCATACATCTGTCAAGCCGCCGAAACCCTCGTTGTCGCCCTCTGGCGCAGGGCACGCCCCAAGACTAGGGTTTAGCCGCGATTTCACAGCGAATCGGGCGGGGGCTCATCAGCTTCCCGATCGCACGCATGACAGGATGGATGGTTCACCGATGTTTGCTGCGCCAAAAAAAGGCAAGGAAACGCTTCTGGGCGATCTTGCGCCGATTGATCGGCACAGCAGCCTTGGCGAGAGCGCCTACGCGACTTTGAAAGACTCGCTCATTCGAGGAGCGATGCAGCCAGGCACCAAGCTTACGCTTCGTTCGGTCGCCCAAGTCCTCGGGGTCAGCACCACCCCGGCGCGTGATGCAATCACCAGACTGATCGGCGAAGGAGGGCTCATCAACGCCGGCCCTAAAACCGTCATCGTGCCTTATCTGAGCCTTCCAGACCTCGACGAGATCACGGCAATTCGCCTTTCCCTGGAGGGCCTGGCGGCCGAGCAGGCCTCCAACCACGTGACCGAGGCGGAGATCCATGAATTGGAAAACCTACAGGAGCGCATCAATCGTGGTCTGGACGAGGGGCGATACACTGAAGTTCTCGATGCCAATAAGGATTTTCACTTCCTGATCTATCGCCGCTCCGGCATGCGTCGGCTCGTTACCATCATTGAATCGTTATGGCTTCGCATGGGGCCGGCGTTCAACGGCCTCTATCCGGAGTTCGCGCAGTCGCGCACCGGCGTTTCCAACCATTTGTGGGCTTTGCGAGGATTGCATGACCGCGATCCCGCGGCGGTGCGAGCGGCAATCGAAAACGACATCCGCAGCGGCTACCGGCGCTTATCCTCGCAACTCGCTGCTGTCGGGGAGCAGGATGGAGGATCGATCTCCTAATTTTTTTGTTGCATCAAATTTCAAAATCTGTTTTTCCTCACCCCATGTTCCTAAGGTCGCATTGTTCGATGCCGCGACCGCTCATGGAGGCGAGGTGTGATCCCTGTTCCGGCCAGTTCACAAACGACGCAAGCAGCCGCGTTCCCACCTGGACCGCTTTCACATGCGTTGTTTGAACGCGCTCATGCCGTCTTCCCGGATGGCACGACACGCGTCACCATCGAACGGGATCCGGTGCCCCGCTACATTGCCCGCGCAGAGGGAGCCTATCTGACCGATGTCGACGGAAGACGCTTCCTTGACCTCAATCTGAACTTCACCACGCTCATTCACGGGCATGGTTTTGAACCGGTGCGCGCAGCCGTCGAAAGCCAAATGAGGAACGGCACCTGCTTTGCCAACCCTACGGAGGCGGAAGTCGAGCTCGCCTCCCTATTATGCACCCGCGTGCCTCGGCTCGAGCGCATCCGCTTCGTCAATACAGGCACGGAAGCCGTCATGTTCGCCATCAAGGCAGCCCGCGCGTTCACCGGACGATCCCGGATCGCCAAGATCGAAGGCGCCTATCACGGTGCCTATGATTGGGTGGAGGTCGCTCAGGCAAGCGTGCCGGATAACTGGGGACCCCCAGATCGCCCGGCGGCGACGCCTTATTACCGCGGCATGCCGGCTTCGGTGCTCGACGATGTGGTGGTGCTTCGGTTCAACGATCCAGCTGGAGCGCGTCAGTTGCTGTCCCGGCACGGCAGTGACATCGCCGCCGTGCTGATCGATCCGATGCCGAGCCGTGCCGGGCTGATCGCTCCCGCACCGGAATTCGTTTCCGCGCTCCAGGAAATGGCACGCGAGCACGGGATTCTCATTATCAGCGATGAGGTCCTCAATTTTCGTCAGGACTATCGCGGCGCAGCGGCGCGCTATGGCCTTCAGCCGGACCTGTTCGCCTTGGGTAAGATTATCGGAGGCGGCTTCCCGATTGGAGCGATTGGTGGTCTGGGCGACGTCATGAGCGTGTTCGACGGCAGCCGCGGCCGCCCGTTGCTTCCGCAAGGGGGGACATTTTCCGCGAACCCGATCTCGATGGTGGCTGGCCACGCCGCGATGGAGGCCCTCGATCAGATTGCCTTCGCCCGGCTTGAACGGTTGGGTGACGGACTGCGCAGCCGTTTGGTGGACGCCATTGCACGGGCAAATGCGCCGCTTAGCATTACCGGGGCGGCTTCGCTCTTCCGCCTTCACCCGAAGCCGACGCCTCCGCGCGAATTCCGGGAAGCGCATTTGAGCCCTGCCGAAGCCAAGGTCATGAAAGAGATGTCGCGATTTTTCGCGGCAAACGGCATCGTTCTGCCAGTTGGCGCGGCGGCCTGTCTTTCGACGTCCATGGGCGAAGCGGAGGTCGATGCGATCGCCGACGCCCTTGAAACATTCCTTGCCGAAAATTCCGCGCTCCTTGAGGAGATATCGTAATGTCCACGCCTTGTGCCGAAACCGTCGCCATGCGTATCGCCAAGGCCTTAAAACGCCACGGCGTTGAGCTCATTTTCGCGCAAAGTCTTCCGTCGGCGGTCATCCTCGCGGCCGAGGCGGTTGGCATTCGCCAGATCGCCTACCGCCAAGAGAATATGGGCGGCGCAATGGCCGATGGATATGCCCGACGATCCGGCCGCATTTCCGTGGTTGCAGCCCAGAACGGCCCGGCGGCTACGTTGCTGGTTCCGCCACTCGCCGAAGCGCTGAAGGCAAGCGTGCCAATCGTGGCGCTCGTCCAGGAGGTGGAGCGCCCCTATCTCGATCGCAACGCTTTTCAGGAACTCGATCACATAGCCCTGTTCCAGGCCTGTGCCAAATGGGTCAGGCGCATCATTACTGCGGACCGCGTGGATGACTATGTCGATGCCGCCTTCGCAGCGGCGGGCAGTGGTCGGCCTGGTCCAGCAGTGTTGTTGCTGCCCGCGGATTTGTTGCGGGAGATTGCGCCCGAAACTGGGCATCCGCGCCTGGCGGCGCTCGGCTCATGGCCAATCGACAGATCGCGCCCAGGCGATGCAGCCATTTCTGCGGCAGTGGAACTGCTGGCAGGGGCGCGCCAGCCTGTCGTCATGGCCGGCGGCGGGGCCCTGACGACCGGTGCTCCGCAGGCGCTTGCTCGCCTGCAGGACTTGGCACACTTGCCCGTGATGACGACCCCCATGGGCAAGGGGGCCGTGGATGAAACCCACCCACTTTCGCTGGGCGTGCTTGGCCCGCTCAACGGGCCAGGATCATTGGGGCGCCATTCGAGACGGTTTCTAGAAGAGGCGGATGTGATCCTGCTTGTCGGGACGCGCACCAATCAGAACGGAACTGACAGCTGGCGCTCGATTCCCCGCTCCGCCCGCATCATTCATTTGGATGTCGATCCAGTCGAGATCGGTCGTAACTACGAGGCGCTCCGTCTCGTCGGCGATGCGGCGGAGACGCTGGTAGCCCTGTCGGAGATGCTCAATTGCCGTGACCTTTCGCATCGCCTGGCGGGACGCGATCAACTGGAGGGAAAAATCGCGCAAGTGCGTGCTGCGTTTGAAGCAGATCGCGGCGCGATTTTGGCGCGCAACGCTGCGCTGCTTCGCCCTGAGCGCATCATGATGGAGCTCCAGAGCTGCCTTACGCCCCAGACGACGGTGGTGGCGGATGCCAGCTATTCTTCGATGTGGGTGGTCGGCCAACTCACCGCCTTGAAAGCCGGTCAGCGGTTCCTCACGCCGCGTGGCCTCGCCGGTCTTGGCTGGGGGCTGCCCATGGCCATTGGCGCAAAACTCGCTGACTTCGACGCGCCCGTTATCGCCTTGGTCGGCGATGGCGGATTTGCCCACTCCTGGGCGGAGCTTGAAACAATGGTACGCCTTGGCATCGACCTCACTGTCATCGTCCTTAACAACGGCGTCCTCGGCTATCAGAAGGATGCCGAAACCGTGAAATTTGGCCAATACACCAGCGCTTGCCACTTCGCACCGGTCGACCATGCCGCGATTGCCAGCGCATGTGGCTGCAACGCCATAAAAGTCGAGCATCATGAGGACATTCTCCCCGCGCTTCGACGCGCACTTTCTGAAGACGGACCCTGGTTGATCGACATCGTCACGGACCCCGATGCCCATCCGCCGTTGTCTCTCTTTGACGGAACGCTCGACCGGTCTCAACCGTCTCGCTCTCTCATGGAGGAGGTCTGATGGTGGAGCTCGGCGACGAGATACCGGTTGCTGTCATCACCGGCGCCTCAAGCGGCATAGGCTTTGCAAGCGCCGATGCCCTCCTGCGGGCCGGCTACCGTGTGGCCTTCTTCAGTCAGCAGCCGGAACGCGTTGCGACATCCACCCGCGCCTTGGCCGGTTCTTATGGGAACGAGCGCGTACGATCCGCGGTTGTCGATCTACGCGATCCGGAGGCTGTGCGTGGATTCTTCACAGATCTCAAAGCGGATTGGCCGGGGCCGGCGGTCCTCGTCTGCAATGCCGGATACTCCCCGAAACGCAATGGCGGGCGCGTTCCCATCGAGGAAATCGACCTCGCTGAATGGCACGAAGTCTTGGCGATCAATCTGACCGGTGCGCTGGTTTGCTGCCAATGCGTGCTGCCTACCATGGCCGAGCGTCGATACGGGCGCATCGTCTTCATCGGTTCGCTCGCCGGTCGAACGATGCCGCGGATCGCCGGCGCCGCCTACACGGCATCCAAAAGCGGCCTTGTCGGCCTGGCGCGCTCTATCGTGAGCGAATACTCGCAATTTGGCATCACGGCCAACACGATTACGCCCGGTCGCATCGTCACCGATATGGCGGGTCCCACGGAGTCGCCCATCAACAAGGAATCGCTGGCGCGCATACCCATTGGCCGTCTAGGTCGGCCAGAGGACGTTGCTCGCGCCGTCGCGTTCCTAGTGGCGCCGGACGCCGACTTCGTGAATGGCGCGGTGCTCGACCTCAACGGCGGTGAATTCACGCCGCCGTAAGTCCTTTAGGCGCCTTCGACACAACCTATCTCGGAACCGTATCATGCCTATCTCAACCACCACCTTCAAAGAACCGTCCGAGTCAGGGCAACCACAACGCTGTGATCTCATTGTCCACAATGCCACGATCCTCACGATCGATGCGCATGATCGCGTTGTTGCCCACGGCGCGTTTGCCGTGCGAGACGGGCGCATTGCCGCGCTTGGCGCCCGAGAGCGGATATTCGCCCGCTACACCTCGGATACGCTGTTCGACGCGAACGGTGGGGTGGTCCATCCCGGCTTCATCGACGCCCATGTCCATATCTCTCAATACTCGGCGCGCAGCGTGCTGCCCTTGATGGAGGGGACCTCCGTTACCATGGGGCACTGGAAAGGCGAGCTGACGCCGGAAGATGAGTATGCGAGCGCACGTCTCGCCACTCTCGACTACCTGAAATGCGGGTACACCGGTTTTGTCGATCCCGGCACCATCTTTTCGCCGGACGCGGTCGCGGCTGTCGCGGACGAAGCTGGCATTCGCATCTGGCTCACCGATCCCTATGTCGCTGACGGTGCCGAGGCGCTGGCCGAAAATCTGCCTGAACTGGTCAGCCCGAATTTTCTTGCGCGCTGGCCAAGAACTCAGGACGAAGCGCTGAAGAGACTGGGGTCGCAGCTTTTTCGAAACAGAGATCCGGATAGCCTGGTAAAGGCTTTTGTGGGTCTCTACGGCGAGGCGACCGACTCGCCAGAACTCTACAAAGCCGCATTCGACCTAGCCCAGGGTCATGGTGTGCGGCTGCAAGAGCATCTTGGATACCTTCCCGCCTTTCAGCGCAAGCGGGAGCTAATGCTGAGGCGGCCGCTGCTGAAATGGTTCGAGGAACGCGGCTTCCTGGCTCCGCATGTAACTTTTGTCCACATGAACCTGGTTCGCGAAGACGAGGTTTCCCTTCTCTCCAAGCATGGGGTGCGCGTTGTCTGGTGCCCATGGGGCCAGTTGCAGATGCTCGGGCAACCCGATGCACAGGCGCGCATGGTTGAACTGCAGCGGTCGGGCGTGGCCGTCGGCATTGCAAGCGACATCCCCCGGGTCGCGGATTTCGACGCGCTCGGAACGCTGGCGATGTCCGCGGCCGCGGCTTCTGGACGGCCGGCAACGCCACGTGAAATCCTGCGGATGCGCACCCACGGTGCCGCTGCAACTGTCGGCGCCGAGGGAGATCTGGGCAGCCTTGAGCTCGGCAAGCGCGCCGATTTCGTCGTCCGGTGCCCCACCACGTCCGTCAATTTCGGCTTCGATCCAGCGCTTGAAATGGCTGTGATAGGCGGTCGCGACACGGTCGAAGCCGTGTTCGTCGGCGGCCGCCAAGTCGTTGACCGCGGGCAGGTCGCCAATCTGGACGCGGGCGCCATTGTCGCCGACGCGCATCGATCGGCACGATCGCTCGCTTCCCGAATTGGCGTTCGCGCCTGAGGCGCTCGTTAGGCAAGGCCAATGCGGGCGGCAAGTCCGCGCACCGAATCCCGGGCGCGAGAAATCACGGCATGATCGTCGGCGCGCAGGACCTCGCCCTGGCTTACGACGCATTCGCCGTTGACGAAAACGAACTCGATACTGTTGGCATCGGCAATGACCGCGAATTCCAGGGCGTAATCGCGCCCTAGATTTTCGGAGACGTCTGGCCTGCGGACCACGAAATCGGCGCGCTTTCCGACTTCGAGGCTGCCGAGCTCCGAGGCGGCGCCTACCGTGGCCGCGGATCCACTCGTGCGCATGCGCAGGATTTCGCGGCCCGACGCAGCCAGGCCCGTTGCCGCGGCAGTGACCGCGGCCAATGATCCGAGGCCGCTGAAATGGACAGCGCGAGGAATGTCGCTGGCGATGCCGACCTTTACGCCTGCGCGGTGCAATTCCACCATCCGGCCTTCGGCGCCGCCTCGGCCGAGCATTTGAAGTTGCCCGTAAGGGCACCATACGATGCCGACCTCATGCGCCGCCAGGATCGGGACGTCGCCGCCGTGGACAGCGTTCATGTGCACAAAGGTGACATGGCCGTTGAGAAGGCCCTCTTCGGACATGTGCTGCATCATGCTTACCCCAAATGCGGATTCCCGCTGACGGTATGGGAGGGGCGAGTAGCCCAGATGCTCCTGCATCTGCACGCCGTGCTGGCGGGCGAGGTCGAAGGCGGCGCGAAACAGCTCTTCAGAATCCGTGCCTTCGCCATAAAGACCGATAAAGGCCCTCACGAGACTGTTCCGCTCTTTGTTCCGAAAAAGTTGAGAGCCCAGGCGGCGAAAGGCTTCCTCCTGATTTTTCGGCCAGCGGGCAAGAAACGAATCGCTGACAAGTTCCGGAAAGTGCTTCTTGAGCTCCACGCCGGCGTCAGCGACATAAGGGTCGGTCAGCCATATGCGAATACCGAATTCTTCCGCCACCGACGCGACTGCGTCCGGCGAGAAGATCGTCCCTGGGTCGACGAAACCGGTGTAACCGCTCTTGAGGTAGTCCATGGCTGCCAGGGCTGCGCTGGCGTGCTCATCTTCTGGCGTAAGCGCGCTCTTCCAGTCACCCATCGTCACGCCGGTTCCCTCCATGCAGGAGAGAACGCTGCGAGAAGTGTACTGGGAAATATGAACGTGAGCGTCGATGAATCCTGGATGGACAATACCGCCGCCGGCATCGAGGAACTGCCGGGGATTGTACCTGGCGAGGATGTCGTGAGCGGCGCCGACGGCAGCAATCGCGCCGTCACGAACCGCGATGGCGCCGTTCGCGATAACCCGGTCCGCTTCATCGACCGTCAGAAGCACTGCGTTGTGAACAACGAGATCGCAAACCTGCTTCTCACCGATGTCCGTGGTGACCATGTTCATGAGTTCTCTCCATGTTACAGGCGAACGGGCGCCCGAGTTCAGCTCGCATGCCTCCCGGATCCACTGGTCTTCAGGGCGACTCCGTACTGGCTTGGGCGCACGTCGTAGAAGCCCTTCACGCGGTCGCCATATCGTCGATCTTCGACGTGGCTGAACCCAATCTTTTGCGCCGCGCGAACAGCACGCTCGTTCTCCGGCCGGATCAGCGCGACCACGCGCTCCAGACCGAGTTCCTCGAATGCGTGGCGTAGGATCGCCCGGCCGAGTTCTGGGCCGAGCCCGCGACCGACAATATGGCCAAACAGGCAAAGGCCGTATTCGACATCGCTCGTGTCCTCGAAGCGGCGCAAGCCTGCCCGGCCGGCGAACTCGCTTTGCTCCTGTAAATTTCCTCTCAGGAACACCGAGAAAAAGCCGAAGCCGTTCTGCTGCCAGTCACGCACATATAGCTCGACCTTTTCGCCCGTGCTCTCGCGCGATGGAGGCTCTCCGGAAAACAGCGATTGCACGACAAGAGGATCGGTATGAAGGCGATGAATGGCTTCGAAGTCCGACATAGCCACGGGGCGCATGGAAAGTCGTGGCGTCTCAAGCACAGGCATGATCGTTCTCCCTAAAAGTCGGGTCACAATTTTCGTGATATCAATCCGCGCGCAATGAAGACGCTCGCGATTACCGGCGTCATGAATGCGATCTGGTCTAGATCTAATCTTTCATCCAAAAATACCGCGCCAAGCGTGATGCTTGCAGCCGGAACAAGGTAGTGATGCATGCTGGCGAAGGCAGGCCCGCTCAGTCTTATCAGTCGATAGTAGGCGACGTAGACCACTGCCGTGGACATCACGCCAAGCAGCAGCAGGGCTGTGAGAGCGGGAGCCGTCGGGGCGATCGCCCAAGGACGCTCGAAGGCGAGGCTCAGCGGCAGCAGCATGGGAATGGCGCAGATCATCACTGCCGTTCCCGTCACGATGGCATTTGCGTCCTTCAGCCGGGCCACCGAGCGACTGGATAGAGCATAGCTTGCGGCTGCGGCCAAAAGGGCCAGACGCGGTGCCGCGCTCGCGTTCGAGTGCAAAATGGATCCCGCGGAATGGCCCAGGAATGCGGCTAGACCGAAAAAGCCAACCAATAGACCGAAGACGGTCGCGCTCGACGGCCACTCGCGCTGCGAAACATGGGCAAAGAACGCTGCGAAGAGAGGGGTAGTGGCAACCAGGATCGCCATTTCGCGGACCGGCACGGTCATCGATGCCCAAGCGATGAGATAAAGGGGAAGAGCGTGGCCGAACAGCGCAATCCGGGCATAACCGGCCCATGAACCGAGCTTCGAGGGAAGCGAGCCTGCACGGCTGAGCCTCAGCCAGACGAGCAACACGGAGGACGCGATCAGGAGCCTTGCCGTGGCAAGCGTCGCTGGCGGCACATCGACAACGGCAATCTTAATCAGAAGATAGGAGCCCGCCCACCAAATGGAGACGAGGGCAAGCAGGCAGTAGGCCAGGAGCGAAAAGCGGTCGCTCGCAGCGGCAAGGGCGCTCTTCATGTCCGTCATTCTCCAGCCTCATGCGACGGCGGGGGAAAGCGCTGTGTCTGCAAGCCTGGCCAAAGCCCGACCGAACCGGACGACCAGCGCTGCGATCTCGGCGTCAGCCATGGGAGTGGAGAGGGCGCCCAGACCGATGCGCGAAAGCAGAACCCCTTCGTCGCGACAGAACGAGATCAACTGGGAGAGGCGCTGCCTTTGCTGCCAGGCATGATAGGCGCTTGCGTAGTCCTTCACGTCCCTATCACCGATGAATATGCAAAACAGAGAACCGGCGCCGGTAACATGACCTCCTATGTCGGAGGCGGCGAGCGCTTGGTTAAGTTCAGACCGCGTTTGTGCTCCGAGAGCATTGAGCCGCTCGATCTCGACTTCGGTCAGGGCGCGCATGGCGGCAGCCCCCGCCACCATACTCAGTGGATTGGCGGTGAAGGTGCCGGCCTGTGAGACGGGCGGTTTGCCACGGCTGGGGTCAAATACCCGCATCGTCTCGGCTCGGCCGGCAACGGCGCCAATCGGCAGGCCGCCGCCAACGATCTTGCCGAAGGTGCATAGGTCCGGTTCAATCCCGTAGGTGGCGATCGCCCCGCGATAGCTCAGCCGGAAACTCAGAACTTCATCCGAAATGAGCAGAATTCCGTGGCGGTCCGTGAACTCGCGCAGAAAACGCAGATATGCGAGATCAGTGGGCACAAGCCCGACCCGCGATGGAAGCGGATCGATGATAACGCATGCCAGCGTCTGCTTGTGGCGCTCCAGGACCAGCTTCGTCGCAACAACGTCGTTGAACGGAATGACAATCACTTCGCCCAAGACGGACTCCGGGGTCCCTCGGTTGTATGCCTTTGCTTCTGCGGCTTTCGTTTGCCAGTCGGCAGGAGCGGGATCCAAACTCGTTTCCACAAAGTCGTAATTGCCGTGATAGGCGCCTTCACACTTGGCGATCTTCGGGCGCCCGGTGATGGCGCGTGCTGCCTTGATGGCCATCATCACCGCTTCCGATCCGGTGTTTGTAAAGCGCACCTGCTCGAAGAAGGGCACTCTTGCGCAAACGATCTCGGCGAGATCGATCTCGCACTCAGTCGGATTGGCGAAACTGAGCCCCTTGCCGATTTGCGCCGCGAGGGCCGCATTGACATCGCGGTGGCCATAACCGTGGATCAGCGCCGTGAAATTGTTCTGGAAATCTAGGTAGGAGTTCCCGTCGATGTCGGTCACATACGCTCCCTTTCCTGCTGCCAGATAAAGCGGAAAGGGCGTCTCATAGACGCTGCTGCGCGTGTTGCCTCCTGGCATGACCTTCTTGGCACGCTCATGCGCAAGCCGGGAGATCGCAAGTTTGTCATGGCTGGCCATGATTCGAACCTCCAGTAGTCAGTGTCGTCCGGATGAGACTTCGTTCGGAGAAGAGCTGCCTCGATGTGAGCCGAGTTGTCGGCTTCGATGATGTGGGTGGCTCAGGCCGCAGTCAGTGTTTGTTGTCCGTAGCTCAGGATCTTGGCGCAGAGCCGTTCTAAGTCCGTCAGGTCATGGCTTGCGGTCAGGCAGATCCGTATGCCGGCGTGGCCGTGGGCAACCGTCGGGAAGAATGTCACGGAGGTGTAGTAGCCCTCATCGAGCAGCCGCTCGGCGAAATCGATGGAGGCGAGTTCGTCGCCCACCTTGATCATACGAATGGGCAAGGGTGTGTTGCGCTGATCCGTATCGATGCGCTCGTCGAAGAAGGCAATGCGCTCTGCCAAACGGCCTTGGCGCGTCTGGAGCTCGGTGGTGCGGTGAATGTCGGCCGAGGCGAGGGCGGCGCCGATGGCTGCGACGTTCGGCGAAGCCGAGAACGCATGTGGCATCGAGTAGCGGCGAAACAGAGTTTCCTGACGCGCCGTTCCAAGCATGAGCATGCCACCCGACGCGCCGAAGCCCTTGCCGAGCGAGGCCGCGACGATGGTCCGCTCGCCGAGGTCACGCGGCAATAGCGAGCGCGCAAAGCCTTCACCATTGTCGCCAAACAGCGAAATTCCGTGCGCGTCATCGATGTAGAGAAAAAGCCCGTACTTCTCCTGCAATTGAAGAAGCCCTCCGATCGGCGCGAAGCCGCCCATCGAATAGACGCCGTCGCACACATAGGCGACGACCGGATGCTTACGGCAAATCTGCTCCAAGGCATCGAGATCGTTGTGAGAAATTGCCTCGACTTGCGTCTCCTCCGCCACCACTGGCTTGTGGAAGGCAAGCGAGGCATGGGCAAGGCGGTCGAAGACCATCACGGGTCTCTGCCCGCGCGTCAGATGGCCGGAGGCAATGATAGGCAGCGCGCCCATATTGGCGACCATGACCGTTGAATACGCAATCACGCGTGCCCGAAAAAGTTGGGAAAGCGTCTCCTCAAGATCGCCTATGAGTGCGAAGTTCAGCCGCGTACGCGCACAGGACCAGTGGAGTGCTCCATACTGTTCTATTGCGCCAATTGCGCCGGCGACGATGGCTGGATGATTGTCCAGGCCGAGGTAGGAACAACGCACGTAGTCTGTGATGGTATTGCCTCTGCGCTCCCCTCCCGTCAGCGATATAGCCCTCCCTGGCACAGAGCGGCCATAAACGGCCATGAGCCCGCGGCGGTGAGCCTCTTCGAAATACAATCGCGTCCGATCGATCACCGAAGCGGTGTTGCGGAAACGACTGGTGCGCCCACCGCCTGAAGCCTCTGTTGTTTTCATCGAAAAATTTCCTTTCACAAATTAGCAATTGTAGAAGGAGGCTAGTCATTCCTGTCGCTTTATTGAAAAAGCTTTGTTAAAACCGTACTACGTCAAAATCTGTATTTTGTGCGTGAATTAATATTAAGAGTTTTTGCGTGATCGCTTAATAATTTTAGCGGCAGGCGTCACAATTCCGCTGGAAAAGGCTTGATGGCGGGCCATCCATCAAAACAAATCCTCACGATTTTGGCAGCAGATCACCATCCATTCAGCCGATTACGGGGAATGGCTATTTCGAGATCTTGGGGGTGCGAACGCAGACGTGGCGCTATCTGTAGAAAAGGACCTTGCCACTAGGGATAAGTTGTCGGCAAAAGTCGTAGTCGGCGATGTTCCGAGTCAACAGGACAAGCCCCGATTTCGATGCCTGCAGATAAAGAGTGCAGTCATGCAGGCAGCGCAGCTTCTGGTCGTCTTGGTAACCTTGCAGGCGACAGAGCACCCCATTCATAACAGCAGCGCGGCCCAAGACGTCAGCATCGGGCGTAAGGATTCGGTGCCCGGGCATCGATCGGATGAGCTCGGACACGGCGTTATGCACGGCTGCGGTGCGGTGATCGTCGGGCTTCAGGACACCAAGCGTATGGGCCAACTCCTGGATGCAGACAGATGAATGGTTATTGTGCCGACCGTCCATGATCTGCGTCACCAACGCGGGGGCTTTGCCTTGGAGCCTGTCAATGTACACACAGGTGTCGAGCAAGAGGGCCTGCCCACCGAGCTCGCCCTCGTTCACGAAGGGCAGCTGATCATCAGGTCGGCGAGCAAGTGTTTTGGTTGGAAAGCCACGGAGCGAGCGAAGGGCTGCTTCAACATCGAATTCTGACACTCAAACCTCAATCAGAAGCCGAGTTTGATGTCTGGATCGATGGTTCCCGCGAGCTTGTTCATGGTTGCGGGAAAATTGTCCTCGAGCGCAACATTCGCGAGAGCGAATTCAAGCAGCTCGGTGTCACCCTCAATGCCCGTCTGGCGCTTGGCCTGCTCGATGAGGGCATGGCTCAAACGTGCGGTGATCCGCTCGTCCTTAGAGCCGATCAGGCCTTTGCGAATGGCAGCACGAAGCGTCTGCCGAACGACAAACTTCTGCTCGCCTGGCCTGTCCTTGTTGGCGTCCTTGCGGATTAGGCTCCGCACGCGCTTCTTTTTCGCGACGAGGCGCTGCTGCGGAGCCGTCGATGACGACGGCCTTTTCAGCGTCTTGGTCATATCACCATCTCCCACGTTGTTAGCCATTTCGGTTATTTTGTCGAACATAACAGATGCAAGCAGCCGTGTCACTTGCGAACTCGTTTTGATCACTGAAGCCGCCAGCAGGCGCTTACCCCCGGCCGCCCCCAACGCGACAACGGTTCTGTCGCTCAGGGACCGTTCTTGTCATCAAGCATGTAGCCTGCGGACCGGACCGTCCGGATGACCCTGCGAACGCCAAGCCTCAGCAGCGATTTGCGCAGCCGGCTTACATGCACGTCTACCGTACGGGCGCTGACATGAATATTGGTTGGCCAGGCAACGGCGATCAGGTCCTCGCGGCTGAAAATGCCGCCTGGATTTTCGAGCAGGTGTCGCAACAAGCGGAATTCGATCGCGCCGAGCTGGATCTCGCTTTCACCACGCCGGACACGAAAGCTTTCGGAGCGCATCTCCATGTCGCCGAAGGTGAGAACGCGGTGGCCGACAGTGCTGCGAGCCTCCGCCGTTCGCTTCGAACGCAGGGAGGCAATCAGCTTTGCCGGTACCAAAGGCCGCACGAGGCTGTCGTCCACGCCTGCTTTCAAAAGCGCGATATGCTGGTCTTCCGCGCCCGGTGCGATCAGCGCGATAGTCAAAACAGCGTGGGTCGCCGGGTCCTGCTTCAGTCGAGCGCACAACGCGGCAACCGGAAGCCCGCTGCGGCGACAGTCCAAAATGACGGCTGCGGGCGAGGTTTCCCTGGTCCGTTCGGTCGCCTCCTCGACATTGCCGGCGAGAACGGTTTTGTATCCGTCGATACTTAGGATGTAGTCAAGGATAATATAGAGTTCTGCGTCTTGTGAGCAGATAATCGCCACTGGCTCCATCGGCATGCCCGCTCCCAGTCGAAGGCGAGCGGGTCCTAACATGCGAGAGCGCGCGGGCGTTCTCTTCTCGCCGGAACTCTGCCACCCTCTCTGGTTAACCAGCTAAAAGGATGACACAGTCAGCGCCCACGGTTAGCGCAATCGGCGGCAGCGGCATAGGTGGTATAATTACCACCTTCTCGGAACGCTTTTCCGGGTCGGGAACACTACCTGCGATTTGCCTTTGCAGCATCGATCTGAAATAGTCCCTGACGCCAGTGGGGCTTAACGGCATCGATGCCGCGCCTCAATCGTAAGGCCAGGGACGGCACGAAACGTCCGGGCAGACGCCCGAGACAGTGGCTCATTTCCGTGGGTTTCAACGTCCGGCCTTAAGGCTCTCTCCGCCCGCGCCCGGACGCAACCCGCGGGAGATTTTGGCATGGCACAGAACGATTACGAGGGCATACTGGCAGGCGGCAATCCGTTGACATTGTGGCATTTCGGCAGTCCCTCTGAAGCTGTCGATGCGGCTGTTGGCCTTTACGGTTCGAAGGCATCGCTCGCAGCCGCGTCCGCGGCCTTTACCGCGCGCTATGCCGGTAGCGAGGACGATTTTCAATTTTGGTTCACTGTCTTTTCGCAACTAAGACAGCAGGAGAGGGATGAGCCTCCAATGCAGAAGGCTCGCCGGTCGGATGATGTTGGGCCGGCCGCTCCGTAGCCACTGCGGCAAGGAAGACTAAAGACGCATCTCGCCCGATTATTGTTGCAGCATCAAGGCTTGTGCAACTTCAGCTTGCGTCATAGCTTCGAGAGGCTAAAAATAACTTCGAGCGGGCTTACATAACAAAGCTCCCGTTGTTTCCGTGGCGTTCATGCGAGGGAGCCAGGCAATGAATACCGCGCAAGTGCTTCACAACGCACTGCAGCTGGCTAACGCCACCAGCATCGAGGCACTAGTCGGCCTCTATCGCACGGCAATCGACCATTTCGGGTTCAGCCACTTCATAGTCACGGGCTTGCCGGGCCACGGGCAGCGTTTCGAAAATCTGGTTCTAGAGCGCTTCTGGCCTGAAGACTGGATGTCGCACTATGTCTCGCGCGATTATATCAAGCGCGATCCGGTCGCGATTGCTTCCAATGTGCTCAGCACGCCCTTCACCTGGAACGAGGCTAGGCTACGCGCCAGTGCGTTAGGCCCCGCCAGCGATCGCATCATGATGGAAGCAGCCGATGCCGGCCTCAGGGACGGCGTATGTGTACCCATTCCTGTGCGCAACGCGCTCGCCGGCTGCATTTCGCTCGCAAGAGAAGTGCCGATCACCGAGACAGATGCCATCGGACCCCTGAACGTTCTTTCTCTTACCTTCGCAAGCAGGCTCCAGTTGCTGGTCGACCATAAGCGCCGGCCTAAAGGTTTGATGCTTTCGGAGCGAGAACGTGAAGTGCTGATGTGGGTGTCAGAGGGCAAGACGGCATGGGAGATTTCCCGGATCCTCGGGATATCCGACTCCACTGTCAACAAGCACATCGCCGGCGCCATGCGGAAAACGGGCTCTGTCACCCGCACACAGGCCGTCGCCAGGGCTTTAACCGCGATGGAGATAGCCGGCTGAACGGAGCCTGTGCGTCAATGGCTAAGGATGGCCATGGCGGCGCAGGTGCCTCGCGGTGAATGTCGCTCCAAACAGGAGTGGCAGCCATCATGATTCGCCTCATCACCGGGAGCGCCGACCCCCGCCATCAGGATCTCCTTGAAGAGCACTACAGGTTGCGTCACGAGATATTTGTTGGCGAACGCGGGTGGTCAGCGATCGCCCGACCCGACAGGCGCGAGATCGACGCTTATGATACGCCGCAGACCATTTACGTGCTCGCGCTCGACGACGGTGGCGTCGTCGGCGGATACAGATTATTGCCGACGACCGCCCCCCACCTTCTGCAGGATCGTTTTTCACATCTGGTCGACGGACCGGTGCCGCGTGGGCGTGAGATCCACGAATGGTCGCGGTTCTTCATAAGAGAGGGCTATCGCGGAGGAAGTCTCTTCCGGCAATTGATCGGCTCCGTCCCAGGGGCGTGCCAGCTCCTTGGCATAACCAGTCTCACCAGCGTCATTGAGCCTGATTGGCTGTCACGCTTCGACGCCGCCCGCTTTCGCTACCAACTGCTTGGGTCGTTTGTCGAAACCGCCGGCATGCAACTCGCCGCAGCGCAGATCGACATTCAGGAGGCTTCGGCGTCGGGCCGCGCAATCGGCTGGGACAGCTGACATTCATGCGAAACAGACCAGCGCGACCTGCCACGCAACGAATGATCTATGTTCGGTCGCGATCGATTGTCGCGAGATCGCCTATTCGTGAATGAACCAGCAATTCAAAATACAGACTTTGGTCAGACGTCTTGGCAGACTTGGTGGCATGGCTTGGTGTATCGAGCTGCATCGACGCTCGCTGCTAAGTGCAAGTTGGTTCTCCAGGCGAAGGGATAGGCTCGGCACCAGCGCCCTGCATAACATTGCGATCTTGACCGGGTTAAAAATTAGTCGGTTTCTCGAACGGACCGCGTGGCGACATCTGGCTCAGCGTCAGGCTCGCACCATGTTAGAGGCTGAGCAAAAATCCCTCTACGTGATCGCTGCGATATTCGCGCGACCAAAAACGATGCAGGACGGCGATGTCTCCGAAATCGTCGCTAGCGTGGCCAAGTTCAAAGGGCGACTCGGTGAATTGCTAGGAAAAGTTGGCCGATAGCACTGCGAACCGGCCGCCCTCAACTTCGTAGTTGCGATCGAAGTGCGCTCGGATTGGGATCGATGGCTAGTGCCGTAGATTGAACCAATGTCTCGCTGCCGGCCCGCTATCGGCCGGAATGTCGAAATAATAGGGGTCGTCACGTACTGGCCTCACGATCGAGGCCGTCTCGCGGCATCCGTCGCGTCGACCGCAATCCCCGCTGTGTTTGACGCAGAGATTCGGCTCGCTGCGGCTTCCATGCCCGACTTCGCTGTGCCCCACGATCCAACCAGCCGGGCAATCGGCGTATTTTTCATAGCCCGGTTTGCCGGTTCCAGCCTCGGGACAGGTCGGCCACGAAAACCCCCAACTGGCCATGGCGGCAATAAGCCGTTCCATTGGCGGGTGGCAGGCGGGGACCCCGTGCCAGGAAGGACTCGTGGACGATGCACATAGCAAAACTTCGCATCCCCATTCGCTAGCCTTCGCGTTCAGAATGCCAACTGGAGGTGAAATGACTGCCATCGCCACGACGGTGATGATGGATTTGATGAGCCGCATGATCCTGCCTCCTGAGCACGCACAACTTACCGGTCGGTTCCAGCCGGCCGTTTCCGAGCGTCGATGAACGGCGGAGAGATCTCGCGCTTTCGTTCCGCCAACAGATTGAAGTCGGCGATCGGTTGTCTTTGCAGCGTTCGATCGACTGCCCCGGCGCGCCACTCATCCATGTCGAGGACGTAGGTGGCCCACATGCCATGGCGAGCGACCATCGCGTAGCGTTGCCAGCTGATGTATCCCGGTGGCGAGGGGGAGTTTACCCGTGCCCAGCCAACACGGAGCATTTCGACAGCGAGGTCGTGTCCACGCGCGGAGCAACTGCCGACGTAGGCGCCGTTTGAATCGACAGCGATAACCGTGCATGTCACCCGGCTATCGCCCACTATGCGTTTCAGCCAAGCTCTGGCGAGGGGTCCGCACGGTACGGGCTTGAGGGTGCTCTTGCCATATCGCGTAGGATCGAAGCTCCATTGCGGTAGTTCGCAGGCATCGATACCGGCGAGGCGGACTTTTTGCGCTGATCGCGGGAACCAGAGGGTGCGCCCATCGATCAGCGCCACCCGACCGACGATCATTCTTGAAACAGTCTCGTTGATCGCCTGCGGCGCCATCTCCAGTCTAACGGCGTCAGCTGGCCAGCAAGGGGAGGGGAAGGCGACTGACGTCGCGAGCAGCCAAGCCAAACAGGTCGTTCGGGTTCTCATCGGTCTCTCGAACTTCCCGCTGCGGCACGGCCAAGCAAGATTGCGGGGTATTGCACATCCTTGAACTGCCAGAGACCGGCATGTTTTTCGCGGGCGACCTGCTCGGCAACGGCATACGCGGGAGAATAGGGCAGGCCATCTGGCTGCAGGGCCGCAAAAGCGTAGCCGGACGTAATCACCAGATTGCCGAAATCCAGCCGGTCGGCGCCGACCGAGGCGTAGCAGACAACGTGGGCTACGTTGGCGATGGTTGCCACGGGGGCGCAGACGGGCCTGGTATCGGCAATGAATGCCGCCAGGACGGCCAAAGAGGCTTCGCCGCAATCGGCGCGATGGCCGGATCGATCCGTATAAAACGTGCCGCGCAGGCAGGCCTGGACGCCGTAGAGATGGTATCTCTTGCCGGCGTCCATCCAGCTGTCACCACTTTCGAGCGCCACCCCGGGTCGCAGATCAAAGTACCCTGCCGGTGCAGCGGCGGCAGGCCCCGAGACGGAAACGGCGATGAGGGCGGCAAGGACCCTCATTGGACTTTGATCCTGGGATCGGCCCACATACCGTATCCGCCGCGGCCGATCTTTTCGGCTTGTTCGAGATCGGGCCGCGCGAGACTGCCGTCCGCCTTCTTTGCGATCCGATGCGTACCAAGCGAGACGAGCTGCTCCTCGAACATGTCGACCGTGTCGAGGCTGCCGGGATAGTTGTAGTAGCCATAGCAGGTCGCATCCTGGACCGGGGCGTTGGCTTCGCTGACGAAGGCCCGGCAATAGATAACCTTCGGTGACTTCAACAGCGTCGCGAGCCCTCGCTCGGCATAATCGGCGCAGCTGCCGGCGAAATTCTCACGGCGGTTCACCATGTCGCCGTCGCACGGCTCGATGCCGAAGAGATGGATGGCAATCTTGTCGTTGGCCGCGAAATCGGTGGGCGAGACCGCCTTGAACCCGCTTGCTGAAGCGAAGCCCGTGCGATCGCCCACGCCGCCCTTGCCGTCATAGTACTCGATGACCAGCACCGTCTTTCCCGGAGCCGCAAGCGAGCGAATGTAGGCCTGATCGACGGGTCCAGCTGCGAGAGTTGGCATAGCCATCGCCAAGCAAAGACCAAGGCTGCAAACGCAGCGTTTCATACCAACCTTCCTCCGCAATCGCGTGGTCGCTGATCGCAATGTGCTCTTTTCGCACGCCCGCCGCAAGAAAAAATCATAGGCAAATTGACATTCTTTTTTATCTGACATACCGATTGCCGCATTCGACGCTGTTTGTCTTGGATGATTTGGGATGGTTCAGCCGCGTATTCACTCACGAGCATGGCGCCTACCAGCGTCAGTCGTACTGACGGTCACGAGCTTGCATCTCGCCGTGGCTGCGTCTTTGGCCGAACAAGTCGATCGGCAGGGAGAATCTCGCAACCATTCGGAACGGCTTGTGAATTCTGCTGCCCCTCCAGACGCGGTCGACACGGTTTTTCGGAACCGTTGGCTGGACAGAGACAGGGAGTACGTCGTCCGCACTGATGGCCAAATTCAACCAACCGACAGCTCGCTTGCCATTGGCCATACGGATGGGACAAACGCTGCCATCACCAGCAATGGAAGCGTTGCCATACATAGTCAATTTGACTTATCTGAAAGCGATACGGAATACGCGTGCGGTCCTTCACCGCTAACGACTTCACAAATCGCCCAGCTGGTGGTCGGAGTGGCGCGACGCTATGGGGTCGATCCCGGCTTTGCGCTCGCAATCGCGACAACCGAGAGCCGGCTGGATCGCGATCGCAACTCGCCGAAGGGCGCGCGCGGACCGATGCAGCTTACGCCCTCGACCGCGGCATTTCTCGGCGTCGCAGACATCTGCAATCCCGCCGAGAACATCGACGGCGGTGTGCGGTTCCTCAAATCGCTGCTCGAGACCTATCGCAATCCGCTGATCGTGGCGGCCGCCTACAACGCTGGTGAGGCAAACGTCCACAAATATGGCGGCGTACCGCCGTTTCCGGAAACCGTCCGCTTCGTCGCGGAGGTGACCAATCGCCAGCTCGGCTTGCAGTTGCCGGGACCGAAGGACGGAGGCAGGAAAGTGTCCTCGCATCCGAACATTGACGACGACCCGAAGACCGGCGTGCTGGCCACCGGAGAAGCCCGCCGGTGGGTTGGCGGCGTCATGCAATTCTAGAAGGAGGCCGACATGAAGAACCAGATCGTCCCTAATTTCGCTTCGCCAAGGGCGCGGCCAGCATTTCTCCTGCTGGTCGTTGCGGCGCTCGTAATCACGGCCGCAGAACCGGCCTTTGCGCAGCAGACATCGGGCGCTTTCGCCCCGCTCGAGACCGCCGTGCAGATGATCGTGGATTTCATCACCGGGCCGTTCGGTCGGCTGCTGGCGATCATCGCGGTTATCGGTCTCGGCTTCCTCGCCTTTGCTGGTCGCCTGTCCTGGTTCACCGCCGGTGCCGTCGTCATCGGCATCGGCCTGGTCTTCGGCGCACCAGCGATCGTCGACCAGATGATCTCTGCGGTCGGGAAGTGAGCCATGAACGAGCCCTCCGACGACAAGCCTCATCTGACGCCGCTGGTGATCGGCCTGACGCGGCCGCCGATGATGTGGGGCATTCCGCTCACCGCTTTCTATCTCATCATTGGCGTAACCCTGATCGCATTCCTGGTGACGACCAGCTTCTGGGCCGCGGCCATCGCGCCGGTCGCCTATCTGGCGCTCTTTGCTCTCACCAGCCGCGACATCCGTATCCTGGACCTCGCCCAGGTCGCCGGCCGCCGCACGCCCCGGACGCCGAACAAGCTGTTCTGGGGCACGAACTCCTACGGACCATGATCATGTTGAGCGTCGTTGCGAATGAGCTGGGCTTTGGACGGGAGCATCGGCGTGAACGATCGATCGCGACACACATTCCCTATATGCGGCATCTCTCCGACACCGTGATCGGTCTCGAAAGCGGCGCGGTGCTCTCCGTGATCAAACTCGATGGTCTGTTCTTCCAGACCGAGGACCAGGCCGAGCTTAACATGCGGGCCAGCGTCCAGAACACCTTGATCCGGGCGCTCGGATCAAGCCGCTATTCGCTTTGGTCGACGGTCATCCGCAGGCAAGTCAAACCGGAGCTTGGTGGGTCGTTCTCCGATCCCTTCTGCGATCTTCTCAATGGACGCTATATGGCGGCGCTTGGCGAGAAGCGCATGTTCACAAACGAGCTCTACCTCACAATCGTGCGGGCCGGCATGCGCGGGCCGCTTGGAAGCGCCGAGGCCATTTCACGGCTGTTCGATCGATCTGCCAGACCGGAAGTTCGTCAACAGCGCACGCATGAACGCATAAACGAACTGGAAGAGGTCATCGGCAACGTCACGCGCGAGTTGCAGAAATACGGTGCGCATGTTCTTGGCATCACCTATCGCGACGGCGAACCTTATTCAGAGCCATGCGCTTTGTTCAACGCCATACTGACCTGCGGCCTGTCGCGGCCGATGCGCCTGCCACGTATGGGGATCCGGAGCTATGTCGGAACATCGCGGCTGCACTTCTCCAGGCGGACCTTGCTAGCGCAAGGAGCGACGGAGACCGACAATCGCTTCGGCGCCATGCTGTCGATCAAGGAGTATCCGCCGTTTTCGGGTCCTGGCATGCTCGACGGGCTGCTGCAGGTCAACCACGAGTTCATCCTCACCCAGTCCTTCACGCTGGCCGACAAGCCGGTCGCACAGGAACGGATCTCGCGTCTGCAGCGGCAGATCCGCGCCTCCGATGAGGCGGGCAGCACGGTCGAGACCGACATCGACTTTGCCCTGAATAGCCTCCTCAACCAGGAGGCGGTCTTCGGCTACCACCATTTCAGCCTGCTTTGCCTGTCGGGCGATCTGACCGGGCTCGACAAAGCCGTGTCGGAACTCGGCGCCTGCCTCACCGACATGAACGTCAACTGGCTGCGCGAAGACCTCAACATGGAGGCCTCGTTCTGGGCGCAGCTTCCCGGCAATCACACCTACATCGCCCGCTCCTGCATGCTGTCGAGCGCCAATTTCGCCGGCTTTTCTTCCCTCCACAATTTTGCGACAGGGAGGACGTCAGGCATGCATTGGGGTCGGCCGATCTCGATCCTGGAGACGACGTCGCAGACGCCCTACTGGTTCAACTTTCATCAGCGCGACGTCGGCCATTTCCTGGTCACCGGCCCGACAGGGTCTGGCAAGACCGTCGCGCTCACCTTCCTGCTCGCGCAGTCGTTTCGCGTTGCGCCCGAGCCGAGAGCCGTCTTCTTCGATAAGGACGAAGGCGCCTCGATCTTCATACGGGCCATCGGCGGCAACTACGAGGTCCTGCAGCCGGGGCAGGCGACCGGCTTCAATCCGCTTCAGCTGGAAAACACCGCCGCCAACCGCGAGTTCCTGCTCCGCCTTTTGAAGGCCATGCTGCAGCCCGCCGACGGCCGCGGCTTCGCTCAGGAAGAGGAAGACACACTCGAGCGGGCGATCGGCCGCATCTGCCAGGAGCCCCTTGAACAGCGGACCCTCGCCAATCTTTCCGGACTTCTCATGGGGCGGTCGCGCTCGGAGGCCAACGACCTGCAATCGCGGCTGAGGCCCTGGTTCGAAGGCGAGAAGGCTTGGCTGTTCAACGCGCCGCGCGATGCGCTGTCCTTTTCCGGCCGGCGCATCTTCGGCTTCGACACGACGCACGTCCTCGACAATGTCGACGTGCGCACGCCGGCGCTGATGTACCTCTTTCACCGCATCGACGAGTTGCTCACCGGCAATCCTGTCCTGATCTTCATGGACGAGGGCTGGAAGCTGCTGCAGGACCCAGCCTTCTCCAGTTACATAGTCGATAAGATGAAGACGATCCGCAAGCTGAACGGGATCGTCGGCTTTGGCACCCAATCCGCCGCCGACATTGCGAAGGCGGCTCAGTCACATACGCTGATCGAGCAATCCGCGACAAACCTGCACTTTCCGAATCCGCGCGCGGATGAGGAAAGCTACATCCGTCGCTTCGGGCTGACAGCCAAGGAATTCTCCTTCATCCGCAACACGCCACCGGAGCGGCGGACCTTCCTCATCAAGCACGGCAACGATTCCGTCATCGCCCGGTTGGACCTCTCGGCGATGCCAGACATCGTCAAGGTCCTGTCCGGGCGCAAGGACACGATCGAGGCCTGCGCGGCGCTGAGGGCGCGCTTTGGCGAGGATCCGGCGGCATGGCTCTCCGAATTCTGCGGCTGGGGGAGAGCGGCATGATTCGACGTCTCCCTCTCATGCTTATCCTTCTGAGCACACCTGCTGCGGCCGACATTCCGACTATCGACGGGACCGTGCTGGATGAGCGCCGGGATCGCAACGACGAGACCACCAAGATCGACAAGGTCGACCGTGACCGCTACACGAACAATGAGAGCGTTACCTGCGCGGTCTATCGACCCGGCCGCAAGGATGACCCGGTCGCGGCAGCCAACGCCAACCCCTCGATCGCCGGCCTGGTGCGGCGCGTGGCGCGGGAGGAGGGGATAGACGAAAACCAGTTCCTGGCGCTGGTCTATCAGGAGAGCCGCTTCAACCCTTGCGCCAAATCCGGCGCCGGCGCGATCGGCCTTGCCCAGCTTATGCCGGGCACAGCCGCGGATCTCGGCGTCAATCCCTACAACATCGAGCAAAACCTGCGCGGCGGCGCGCGCTACTTCAAGCAGCAGCTGCGACGCTTCGATGGCAACGTCTCACTGGCGCTTGCCGCCTATAATTCCGGCTCGGGCAATGTCGAGAGCTATGGCGGCGTCCCGCCGTTTCGCGAAACGCAGGATTATGTCCACAACATTACCCAGAAATGGCTGCCGGCCTTTGGCGGATCCGACAAGTCGGCCATTCCGCTGAACTATGGCGGCACGAGTACAGCCTATGAAAGCATGCGCTCAAGCACCGTCAACGCCATGGGTCTATCGAGTGCCACAGGCGATGGGTCAGGTGATGTCGCATCCTGGTTCGAGCAGTTCGGCGGAACCGCAACCGGCACGGTGCAGGACAGCTGGGACCAGAACTCCGGCGCCCGCAACGCCAACATAGACATGCTGAACCGTATGGTCGCGCTGGGGGCCAGCTTCGCCGATCTCGTCAATTCCAAAAACGCGGTTACCCTGAGCGACATTTCGGGAGCCAGCCGCTCGGGCCGCTATCAGGACAGCGGCGGCGGAAGTTCGCAAGACGTCACAGGCTTCTGTGACGATCGCACTGGTCTCTTCTGGGATTCCAAGGCGAAGGCTTGCGTCAAGAAAACCGACCAAAACGCCGAGCTGCTCCTCGTCCCCCAATGATCGGAGGCCCTCTATGAAATGCTTTCTCGCTCTGGTCGCCACGACCGCCATCGGTACGACGGTGGCGCATGCCGACATTCCGGTGATCGACAAGACAAATTATGCCGTCGCCAAGGACACCGCCGAGAAGACCGCCAAGATCCTCGACACCAACAAGGATATTCTGACGACGGTCGATAAGACGCTGCAGGCGGTTACCGGCGACCGCGGCAGCGATGCCGCGTCGCTGAAGGATATCGCGATCGGCAACGGCTTCAGCGTCACCTCGGTGCCGTCCTTCGATAGCCTCCTGCAGAGCGGCATGCCCAATTTCGGCTCGATGGGGCCCGAGATCGCCAAGGCGGCGACGCTCTTCGTGAACGGGCTGCAGCTGGTGAAGTCGCTTTCGGGCAAGGACGACAGCTCGCTCGCCAGCGACAAATCCTATGAGGAGCTGGTGAAAACCGTCCTTGGCGTTTCGGCGCTGATCACCGGCTCGCAGCAGGCGGTCGAGACCCGGCGGTCGGCGCTGGAAAGTGCGGGGCAGGGGATCGGCAGCTCGAAGGACATCAAGGGATCGATCGATCAGAACACACAGCTCCAGGTGCAGACCGGCCTCACCCTCAACGAGATGATCGGGACGATGAACGGCGCCGTGCAGTCGCTACAGGCCGACAATCAGCGCAAACTCACCGACATTTCCAACACCAGAAAAGCGCTCACCTACAAATGAGCAAGGCGAGGATTTTGACGGGTATGATCGTTCTCGCGATCACAGTTGTCTCGGGAGGCTGCGGCACGCCCAAGGAGAAGAGCGCGCCGTGCAAGCGGCCGGCCAATCTCACCGGCTATGCCGAGGATACCCGTACCGAGTGCGGTTCCATGCGACTGGTCAACCCGGGTGGCACAGCTGCGCTTGCGGCGATCGATAGTCGCGCACAGCAATCGGAGTAGGGCAGGGCGGTGGAGGATTTTATTGGAGAGCTGCTGCAGCGCATTGATGCATCCGGCGAGAATTTTTCGCAGCGCGCATACGAGGCGTTAGCCAAGGACATCGAGCCGCTGTTGAGGCTGCTCTTCGTTCTGGTCGTTCTGTTCTACGGAACGCAACTTTTTCTAGGAACCTCCCGGCTGAGCGTCGTCGAGATCATCAGCCGTCTAGCCCGCGTCATCATCATATTCATCCTTGTCGGCACCTGGTCCAACTTCGATGCACTCATCTATGACTGGCTGACGAAGGTGCCGGAGGCTGCCGGCCGCGCGGTGCTGGCCGCCTCGGGTACCGGCGTCACGGAGCCTACCAACGGGCTTTCGCAGATCTGGAAAACGGCCAATGTTGCGGCCTCAACCTTTTCCGAACAGGCCGGCTATTTTTCGGTGCTGCCGGCGCTGATCGGCATGGTGATCATGGTCTTCGCCGGGCTCTTCGTGGCGATCGCGCTCGGCATCCTGGTCCTTGCCAAGGTGATCCTGTGGGTGTTGCTCGGCACCGCGCCGATCTTCATCTCCTGCATGTTCTTCAATCCGACACGCAACTACGCGATCGGCTGGCTGAATCAGTCGCTGCTTTATGCGCTGATCCCGCTCTTCGTCTATGTCATCGCCGCCTTCCTGATCGCGGCGATGGCGCCCGAACTCACGAAGATCAACGCGATTTCCGGCAATCGGGAACTGAAGCTCAGCGATTTCGCCGCCTTTATCATGCTTTGTCTCGCAGGCTCCTTCGTCCTCATCCAGATCCAGTCGCTCGCCCAAGGCATCGTCGGCGGTCTGGCCACACCAATCGGCCATCGATCACGCGCCTTCACCGACCGAGGCATCATGCTCGGGCGCATGGCGATCGGTACGTCCTCGCGTCAGATGCAGGCCGCGGTCCACCGGGTGCAGGCGCAGCTTCATCCGCCGCGCACGCTTGCGCGCGAGGCGATGCAGCGCGCGATCATGGCTACCGGAACGCCCGGATAGACGATCGAACGATACCGATGATTGCCCGAACCAACCTCGACGGAAAGCATGGCAGACAGCACCGACGACAGACTGCGATCGTACTTCCAGGAAGGAGAGATCTGGGAGGCCGAGATCATCAAGCGGGCAAAACGCTCCAGCCGCGTTGCCTGGTTCTTCGCCCTGGTTTTTGCGGGGATCGCGGCGTTCAGCCTCGTCGCCGTCGTGCTGATGCTGCCGCTGAAGAGCTTCGAGCCTTACCTGGTCGAGGTCGACAAGAACACCGGCTACATCGAGGTGAAGTCGGGCCTGACGCGGCCCGCCAATCTCACCGAGCAGGAGGCGGTAACCCAGGCCAATGTCGTGCGCTATATCCGCAACCGCGAAGCCTACGACCCTTATGCGATCGAGGAAAAATTCGGGATCGCTGCCCTTCTTTCGACTGGCGATGCCGCGCGCGAGCTGCAAGCGCTCTACAGCGCCGCCAATCCGCAAAACCCTGCCAAGGTTTATGGCAAGCTGAAGCGGGTGCTGGTCGACATCAAATCGGTCAGCTTCCCCAACAGATCGACGGCGATCGTGCGCTTCTCCACCACCGAGAAGAGCGAGACCGAGGCAATCGACCGGCATTGGATCTCCGTCGTCCGCTTCCGCTACACCGACACGCCGATCAAGAACGAGTGGCGCTTCGAGAACCCGCTCGGCTTCCAGGTCACCAGCTACCGGCGCGACCAGGAGACCGTGACGCCGGGGAGCGAGTGATGGGGACGAAGATAATCCTCGCCACGGCGTTGTGCCTTTCAGTACTCGGCTCTGTGGCAAATGCCGCGCAGACGCCGAAGGGCGGGGCTCTTGATCGGCGCATCACCAGCGTCGTCTATCAGGAGAACAACGTCGTCCAGGTCTTTGCCACCTATGGCATCTCCACCATGCTCATTTTCGACGAGGACGAGAAGTTCCAGACGATCTCGCTTGGCGACACCGACAGCTGGCAGGTCGTCCCCGCGGAGAAGGGCAACATCCTTTTCGTCAAGCCGATCGCAAAGAACGCCACCACCAACATGAACGTGGTCACAACCAAGCGCATCTACTATCTCGAGCTGCGCGACAACGCGCCGGAAGCGGCTAGGGAGGTCTTCGGCATCCGCTTCATCTATCCTGAGAAGAACCTCAACGCTTCCTTGCGCAAGGAAGCCGAGCAGCGCGCGGCCTGGCCGAACATTGCCGGCATCGACAAGGCCAACGTCAATATCGACTATTCCTTCTCGGGCGATGTACGGCTGAAGCCGCTGATGGTCTTCGACGACGGAGCCAAGACTTTTTTCAAGTTCGACCGCCGCGTGCCCGCGATCTTTGCCGTCAACTCGGACTTCTCCGAGACACTCGAGAATTTCCGCAAGGAGGGCGACTACATCGTCGTCGACGGGACCGCCACGCAGTTCACGCTGCGCGACGGCGACCAATGGGTCTGCATCTTCAATCTCAGAAAACCCGATTTTGGCGCGCCTGATCCTGGCGTTCTTGGACCGGAAGAGGATCCTCACGCGATCAAGCGCAGGAGGAGCGGCAATTGATCCAGCGCAGCCCCGAGCTTGAGGCCCTGGCTAGCCGTGATGAGCCGACGATCTCCGACAGAACCGTTCGGCGCAAGCAGTTGATCGGCGGTGGTACTCTCATCCTGGCCGGCATGATTGCAGGCTACTTCGTCGTCGCCGGCGGGCGGCCGCAGCAGCGCGACATTCTCGCCGGTGACGAGGAGTTCTCCACCACAACGTTTCGGCCGCCATCGTTTGTTCCCGATGGTGAGCCGCAGCCGAAGCCGACTGTGCCTGAGGTCATCCAGCTGCCCCCGCCACCTCCGCCACCGGCGAAGGAGGAAAAGCATTCCGATACCACGGAGTTCAACGTTCCGCCTCCGCCCGCGGCCACACGCACGCCCGAAACGACGGCGGTTCCGCCGGAAGATGAATTCCCGGAGCGCTACCGCTCGAACATGATCGTCTTCGACAACAAGGCTTCGAGCGGCGAACAGCTCGGATCGGCAGCCACGGAAGGGCAGGGCGCCACCGTCGCCGGCGAAGATCGCAACAGCAAATTCCTGGCGGCAGCGATCCGCCTCGGCGACCGCACCGCAAAGGCCCGGAAGATCGATCGCATCGACGCGCTGGTGCCGGAAGGAACGCTGATCCCCGGCATCCTGGAGACCGCGATCGTCAGCGACCTGCCCGGCCAGATCCGCGCCATCGTCTCGCAGGACATCTATTCCTTCGATGGTAGGCGCGTCCTCATTCCGACCGGCACGCGCCTCATCGGCGAATATCAGTCGGACATCGTGCGCGGCCAGACGCGGATCTTCGTGATCTGGACGCGCATGCTTCGCGATGACGGCGTCAGCGTTCGCCTCGGTTCCATCGGTGCCGACAGCCTCGGCCGTTCCGGCCTGACCGGACGGATCGACAACAAGTTCCGGGAGCGCTTCGGCGCCGCCATCCTGCTTTCGATCGTCGGCGGCGGCGCGAGCTATCTGACCGGCTTAGGCAGTCAATCCGCGACGGACAACAGCGACGACGGTCAGCGTGCTGAGGACATCGCCCGCACCACGCTCGCCCAGACCATTTCCGACATGGCCAATCAGGCGCTTAGCGACAGTCTCAAGATTCCGCCGACCATCAGCGTCGCTCAAGGCGAACGCATCTTCGTGTTCGTGCGCCAAGACCTCGACTTCTCGGCGCTCTACGATGATCCCTTATCCGAAGCGCTCAAGGAGATCCGTCATGAACGTGGTCTCAACTGAGTTCGGCCGCAACGATCGCCATTATTTTCTCTACCGCGCGCTGGAGCCGCTGAAGCCGTTCCTCAATGACCCTCGTGTCGTGGAGGTCTCGATCAACCGTCCGGGCCATGTCTATGTCGAGCGGCTAGGCGACGAGCATATGGCGTTCTTTTCCGTTCCCGAGCTGACGACGGCAGAGATCGTCAACATCGGCGAGCGCGTGGCGGCCTCGACAAGCCAGTTTATCAGTCCCACCAACCCGATCCTGAGCGCTGCCTTGCCGACGGGCGAGCGCATCCAGGTCGTGCTGCCGCCGGCGGCACCCGACGGCGGCGCCGTCTCGCTGCGCAAGCAGGTCCTCAGCGATTTCAGCCTGGACGACTATCGCGATAACGGTGCGTTCGAGCGGGTTTCCGTTGCCATCGGTAGTGTGAGTGATATCGACCGTGAACTGATCCGGCTCCTCCGCGCAGAGGATGTCCACGGCTTCGTCCGGTCAGCGATCGCCAATCGCGTTTCGATCCTCATCAGCGGCGGCACCTCGAGCGGTAAGACGACCTTCCTCAATGCCTGCCTCAAGTCAGTCGACAGCCGCGAACGCATCGTCACGCTGGAAGACACGCGGGAGCTGTTTCCACCCCAGGCAAACTCGGTACATCTCTTGGCATCGAAGGGCGACCAGGGCACCGCCAACGTGACAATCCAGAGCCTGCTCGAGGCCTCGCTTCGCATGCGCCCGGATCGCTTGTTCGTCGGCGAGGTGAGGGGATCGGAAGCCTTCACTTTCCTTCGAGCAATCAACACCGGACATCCAGGCTCGATGACGACGGTGCATGCCGATACCCCGCTCGGCGCATACGAGCAGCTTGCCATGATGGTCATGCAGTCGGGCCTTTCCGCTGCCTATCCGAAAGCAGACCTGCTCTCCTATATCCGAAGCGTGATCCCGATCGTCATTCAGCTTCGCCGCGACGGCGGCCGCCGCAGCGTATCAGAGATCTTCTTCGCGCGCATGGAATGACCATGACCGGCACCCTGCGCCTCGTCTATCTCTTGTTCTGTCTGGCGATCGCATTCGCCATCTGGCTGCTTGGCTATGGCTTGGCGTTGAAGCTTCTCTACGGCGACGCCCGCGTCATCGATGCCACGATCACCACGAACCCGTGGGCACCTCTTCAGCAGCTCGCGCTCTATGCCGACAATCCGGTGCTCCAGCGGGTCGGTCTTGGAGCCGCCGCCCCCGCGCTTTTCATCGCTGGCATTGTTGCCTATGTCGGTCTTCGGCCAGTATCCAACCCCCTTGGCGATGCGCATTTTCAGACAATGGCGTCGCTCCGCCGCGGTAAATGGTTTCGCCGCAAAGGGCACATTCTCGGGCGTTTCAGCCGCCAGATCCTGCGCGTCGATGACGAGCGGCATCACCTGGTCATCGGACCGACCCGCTCAGGGAAGGGTGCTTGCTACGTCATTCCGAACGCGCTCACCCATGAAGGATCAATGATCGTCACCGACCTAAAGGGGGAGATTTTCCGGTCGACGGCCGGCTACCGAAAATCGAAAGGCAACCAGGTCTTCCTCTTCGCGCCTGGATCGGATCGCACGCACCGCTACAATCCGCTCGATTTCATCCGGCCCGACCGCGGTGACCGCACGACCGATATCCAGAACATCGCCACCATTCTGGTTCCCGAAAGCGTCGACTCCGAAAATTCGATCTGGCAAGCAACCGCCCAGCAGGTGATGGCTGGCGCAATTAGCTACATCAACGAGAGCGTGTTTTACCGCGACCGGCGCAATCTCGGCGAAGTGACCGCCTTCTTCAACAGCGGTGTAAACCTTCAGGCTCTCATGGCCCTCATCAAGGAAAAGGAGCCGAGCCTCTCGCGATTTACCGTCGAGAGCTTCAATGCCTATATCGCGCTTTCCGAGCGCGCCGCGGCTTCCGCTCTGCTCGATATCCAGAAGGCCCTGCGGCCCTTCCGCAACGAGCGGGTGGTCGCAGCGACGTCGGTGACCGATATGGATTTGCGTGCTCTGAAGTACAGGTCGATCTCGATCTATCTGGCGCCGAACATCACCGACATAACGCTGTTGAAGCCGCTGCTGGCGCTTTTTGTCCAGCAGACGCTCGACACGTTGCTGCTCGAGCATGATCGGCGGCCGCTCCAGGTCTATTTCCTCCTCGATGAGTTCCGCCAGCTGAAGAAGCTCAGCGAGATCACCAGCAAGCTGCCCTATGTTGCCGGCTACAACATCAAGATGGCCTTCATCGTCCAGGATCTGAAAAACCTGGACGAGATCTACGGCGAGACCGCGCGGCAATCCCTGATGGGAAACTGCGGCTATCAGCTTGTCCTTGGTGCGAACGATCAAGCGACTGCCGAGGCCGTCTCGAAAAGCCTTGGTCGGCGCACAGTTCGCTACAAGACCGAGTCGCGGACGATCGAATTGATGGGCCTTCATCGCCGCACCAAGGTGGAGCAGCTAAGGGAGCGGGACCTGCTAATGCCGCAGGAAATCCGTCAGCTCCCCTCCGATAAGATGCTCGTGCTTGTCGAGGGACAGAACCCGATCCTTGCTGACAAGCTGCGCTTCTTCGCAACGAAGCCTTTCCGAGAGCTAGAGGCTTTCTCACGCAGCCACGTTCCTTCCGTTCCGGCAATGGAATTCCTTCCGCGAAGGGCCGTTCCTGCGACGACCGAGACCTATGAGAATTCGGGTGAGACCGGCGAGGTTTCATCCGGCCAACGACATTCGGCCGTGCCTGCTGACACATCAAAAGGAAATGGCAACTCTGAGGGATTGGTGCGCGGAGTGCAGACGGTGGAGGCAATTGAAGCTCAATTCGATTCGGCTGCGCGGAGATTGAAGACTCTTGCCATCAGATCGAGAGCTCTCCAAATCCGGAAGGGAGGGAGGGACTGGTCGGCGATATTCGACGAGACGGTACCAGATGCCGGACCGGAACTCGGGCTGGAGACAGGGATAATCCCTTCCGGCCCTTGATGAGGGACCATGTACTATGGCATGCACGGCAGGATTTAAGGTGCAACGTCCCATTGCGCTGAGGGTGACGTGCAAGCGGTCACATTATTAACACTCTGGTGGATGCTGGCATTGCCAGACCACTGCATTACCGCCCAACGTTTACGTCTCTCGCCCTTGCCGACATTGCAAAGCACGAGAGGCATTGGCAAACCACGCGCCGACGCCATTTCGATGATCAGGCGCTCCAATGTATTTTTGTCGGTGTCACTCCAAGGGCTGAACTAGAATAAACTGCGGCCTACGAGTCTCACGATACTGCGAGATCCTCGTAGAGGCCGTATTGTCGCCCATCGGGGTTCGAGTCAGAAGGACCAAAGCCCACTATAAGGATTGCTCTTCTACTTTCGACGACCTTGCGTCAAGATTGGTCCCACATAGGCGCGTCGAGGCAGGAAACCCAACGGGCGTAGAAAGACCCGCTCGGTCACGAGCCGTCATTTTCGATAGCGGCCTTTCTCGCACCAGTACCTGACGAGAACACCTGGCTGTGCTTGAAACAGATCGGCGGCAATCTGACAGTTTTCGTGATTATAGGCTTCGCTCTCGGTTGCATCGAAGGTCGCAACGTGGATTCGCATCTCTCCCGTGACCGAACCACGATAGAGGGTGTAGGTGCTTGAATCGTCTGCCTGCGCGCTGCAAGCCGCCAAGCAGACAGACGCGGGGAGCAGTTTCGCCAGCAGCTTCATTTCCCCTCTCCCCTCCCTAAAGCGGCGGCAATTGAGCGTCAGACTGATTCCGGCAGCGGGAATTCCTCGTAGCCGCCTGGCAAATCGAAGGGCACTTCGTCCATTTACAGTTGTTCCGACCATCCGGATCATTGGGACGCCGCCGACTGTTTGATTGCCGACCTTGGCTGTCTGCGTAAGAAGACGATGGTTGCGTACCTCGCCGAGGTATTTGCCTTTGACACTGACAATTTGATCCCGTCGCCGAAAGCCAACGTGGCGGCCGTCTTTGCTGTAAAGAGCGCCCTCGTAGAGCCATCCAAAATATTCGCCATTCCATCGGTGCACGAAGATCACGCCGTCCCCCTAGCGGTCTAGTTCTCGACTTATACAGGCTCTCGTTCGTCTCGCCGCCTCAAGGAGTGTGGGTGGGCTGGCGGGCGGCCGGATGCTGCCGCTAGGGCGATGCCGATATACGTTGGCGGTTTGTTTGACCTCCTTCATCTCTCTATCGAGTTTGACGCCGGCGGCCAGGAGACATTCGCACGCTTTGTAAAGGTCGAACCAATCTGGCTCTCCCACTGAATAGCTCAAAGCTTCAGCAAGAATCGGCTTGCCAGCAGCGGAGTTGAATCTTCTTTGCGCAACCGAAGGTGCCGGATTGTCGATGACAATTTGACCATTCTGGTCGAGGATTTGAAATTTGGCCACGCCCCTACCAAACCTAAAGTGCGCTGTCTCCAACTCCATAATGAAATCTACCAATAGCCGGCCCTCGAACGAACGGACCGTACCAATCACATCAACATGCGATTGGCCGATAATTCCGGCGACGATCGCATTCATTTCCCTGACGGCCAACTTACCGGCGTCATAGGCTTCACGCGGGGTTGAAACAGCGCTCAATTGGGCCGCCTTCAAAACAAAGTACTCCTGCCCATCTTGGCTGAGCACTTCAACCGATGGGTCGAATGGGGCCGGAAACAGATCCAGCCAATCACGTCGATCCGCTGTGTCAGCTTTCAGAAGCAGCCACATTTCGCGCCTCGCGCTCCGGCCTGTTCGATTCCACTCAGCACAGCGTCTCACACGCCACGCCGTCGCTGTCCCGATCCAGCTTCCCGCCCCACGAGCAGTTGTGCAGATACCATTGGGCCTCATCACACGAGCCAATTTGCTTGCACGTCCGCCGCGGTTCGCACGAATAGCCGCTCTGCGCGACCAGCTTGCGGCTGACGATGCCGAGCGGCTGGCTCGCCGGCGCCGCGGCGCCGGCATGCGACGCACGCCAGTCCCATGGCGCTTCGAATTTGCCGACCCACAGACCGACCTTTGCCGCTTCCGCCTTCGCCTGTTCAGTGGCGTAGGCGCCATGGCTGTAGCGCGGCCAATCCAGGGCCTGGCCGTGCTCGACCATCCAGGCGGCGACGCTGGCGCCATCAGCGCGCCGGCAGTTGCCGACAAAGCGGTGATAGCGGTCCCAATCGACGAAGCTGCATTGCACCGGCCTCGAGGCAGCCAGGAAGGTGTCGAGCGCTTCGGCCGATCGCCGGCCACACGGATATTCGAAGCCCTTGGCATCATCGCAATACTGCCGGCTCTCGGGCGCGTCGATTCCATTGAAGCGGATACGCTGGCCATGGATTTCGACTGTGTCGCCGTCGATGACGGATGCCACGCCAGCGATCGGTTCCGGCTTCGGCTCGAGCAAGTTCGACAGGTTGAGCTCCGGCAAACGGTCGCTGTGCTGCAGGAAGGCTTGAGCGGCCAATGCGCCGGCCGCAGTGACCGTGACAACGATCAGGCGCTGCGGGACGCTCGCCCATCTGCGTGCGCGCGAGCGCCTGGCACCGGCGCGCTTGCGCCATTGGTCAGAACGATTGCCGTATCGGTATTTGTCCACGCCCCCTCGCTCCCCGAGGGAGGATGCGATTGTTTCTGCCTAGAGTCCAGAAGAGTGCGTACATGGCCAAGTCAGCGCAACCAAACCATCCGCCGTTGTCGCGAAGCGCGTCAATGGATTTTGGGGATTTTGGCGATGGAGAGGTCTTGGAAGACCGCACACCACAAATTGAAATCGGCCAGTCGCCCGGCGAAGTGTGCTTCCATTGCACAATAGGCCGCTGCTGTCTGCGCTTCCGGCCCATAGAGCTCGATTGCAGCATCTGCCGCATCGCTAGGACTGGCAAAATCTGAAAGCCTCAGTGCCGCGCGATTGTCAGTCCGGAGCATGACGCCTTCCTTCTGTTCAGCGCCCTCCATTCAACGGGGTGGCTGAATGTATGCGCCTCAGCAACATCAGCGAAACATGCGAACGAAGGAAGGGGCCGCTAGCTCGAGCCGGCTTTTCTATTGCTCGGCCGTCGCTTTGGGAATTTGAGGATCTTGGCCTCGGGTTCCGGTTCAAGCGGCTCATGACCAGGCCGCTCATGCCAGAAGACTTGGCGCAGATCGCGTTGGTCGACCGGCTGGCCACATGCAGGGCAGTTGTAGAAGTGAAGGTGCTCGTCGATCTGCCGCCCTTCATGCAGTTTGCCAGGAATCGGGGGGCCAAGGTCAGATAGCTTCGTCATGCGGGCTGCAACATCCGGCCATGCTAAATGTTCCGGAACTATTTTAGCTAAAGCTGATTGAATCGCCGTTCCACGAGTCCAGTGCATGCGTTTGAAGTTCATTGAGCCGCTGATGCCGACCTTGGTTGAGAAGCCTCCCGAGGGCGACGGCTGGATTCACGAGGTCAAGTTCGACGGCTACCGATCGCAGATGATCAAGGACGTGGGCGGCGTGCGCATCTTCACGCGGCGCGGTCTCGACTGGACGGCGAAATACCGCGACCTCGCCAAGGCGGCCGACGAGCTTGAGGTGGAAAGCGCCATCATCGACGGCGAGATCATCGTGCTGGACGATGCCGGGCTGTCTGACTTCGGCGCTCTGCGCAAGGCAATCACCCGCCGGCAACATGACCTCTATTTCGTCGCCTTCGATCTCCTGCACGTCAACGGCCACGATCTGCGCGACATGCCGCTGGAAGACCGTCGCGAAATCCTTTCCGAGATGATCCCCGAGGGGCAGCGCATCCAATTCAGCCAGGCGCTACCAGGGGAGGCCAGCGCTATCTTCCACCTGATCGACGAGGCCGGCATGGAAGGCACGGTCTCGAAGCGCAGGGACAGCAAATATCGCAGCGGCCAATCAACGAACTGGCTGAAGGCGAAATGCTATACGGTCGAGGAATACGAGCTGCTAGGCGTCGAACGAGAGCCAGGCAAGCCGGCGTTCGCGCTGATGGCCGATCGCAAGACGGGACAGTATGTCGGCTCAGCCTTCATCAATTCGAGCCGGGCAATCCGCGAGCGCTTATGGAAGCGCGTTCAGGAGCATGCTGGGCCGGCGCCGAAGGGCATGAAGCGGCCGGCAACGCAATGGGTAAAGCCGGGTATCATCGGCCGCGTAAAGCATTTGCGCGGCGAAGAGGACTTGCGTCACGCTTCGCTGCAGGATTTCCGCGAAGAAAGTTGAAGCCACGGTCAGCATCTAGAGCGACTTGCCCGCCCGGATCATTGCTCTGGCAATCGCCAACTCTGCCTCGACCTTCGCATTCTCTTTCTGGGTCATGTTGTCGGCCGCGATCAGCCGGCGCAGCGCGCGCATCACCTCGCCACGCGTCCAGCCTACCTCAAGCATGCAGTCGACGATGGCTTGAAAGCCGGGCTCCATCGCCTCCTGACAATCGACCTCGCGATCGGCGTACTCGCAATCGTGCCTTGGTGCATTAATCATGCGTTGCCGTCCACCGTGCTCTCTTCGTCCAACTGGTGCGGCACCGGCAGATAGGCATTAGCCACCAGCCACTCGGCGATGATCGTATCCACCAGATCCAGCTTCGCCTTACCCATCTCAGCAGCTAGGCCGCTCAGTACCTCGTCGGTCCGGGGGTCGAGACTGAGCCCGCCGACGTTTCTGAGCAGTAGCGCGGCTCTCCGTAGCATTACTTGCAAATCGGCTCGCGAAGCGTCTGCGATCTGATCGGCGGCGCTTTCCAGTTCATGCACGAATTGATCACGAGACATCGCTTGTTCCTTAAAGGAATTTCTCTCCTTCGTCCCCATGCTCAAAGCAGAACCAGTCCGGGGCATGCTTCGGCTTGGCAAAGCCCCATCCCGCATCCTTGGTGCATCCGCCGTGCTCGCAAGCCTGGTGCTGTACTCCCGCCGGAGTGGCGTAATCGGGCTCGGGCAATCTGACTTCGTCGGCCATGAGCGACAGTGAACAAAATAGGAACAAAATTGTCAAGAGCCTCTTGACCGACCAGGAATATGTTCCTTATTCCTCAAGGCGATCTGAGCAGGAAAGGCTATGCGAAAGCGCCAGAACGCGCCGAGTGGCGAAGCTATGTCGGAATTTGAAATGGCGGCGCAGCAGGCCATCGCTGCGGCCGGCGGTGATCCCGTGATTGCGCTGCAGAATGTTCTGGCCAGGAACGTGGAACTCGAACGTGAGCTCGCGCTGTCGCGCGTGGCAATTTCCAACGGCTTCTCTCGCGGAGGGCATAGGGCGCGATCCTGAATGGCAGACACGGCCGAAGACAATTTCCGCATCGAGGTATGGGACCGAGAGGAAAAGACCCACCTCGAAACAATATCTCGATCGCCGGACGCGATGGTCAGCCAGGCGGCTTGGCAGGCAGCGATCCGGCGCCGGCCGGGCATGCTGCTAATCCACTTCAACAGCCGCCACGTCATGGAAAAGATCATCACGCCTGGCGATGTGAAAATCCCGCCACAGACGATTATCGATGGCAGCATTCACGCCGGTCTCGACGTCGCGCTCGGGGATCTGCGCGAATGGCACAAGCTGCGGGCGTGGTGCAAGAATTGCTCCCATCACGCCGAGGTGAAGGCGGCGGCGCTGATCCGCCGATACGGCAAGGACGCGCTATTCAGCACGGTTGAGCGAGCGCTTCTCTGCACGAGTTGCGATCGTGGCGGGCCGGTCCGGCTGGAAATCCACAAACTGCCCCGGAACTAGGCCCGACGAGACACGACCGTCCTATTCGTCGCTGTTCTCGTCGTCGTTTCCATCGTCAGATTGGTTATTACGACTTGCGTCATCCGCGTGCTCTTCTACGAGCGCCTCGGCGGTCACGTATGGGCTTACATCCGAGCTTGGATAGTCTGACTTACTTTGCGCCTACAACAGAAAGTCGCAGAATCTATCTTATGGAACTGTCTGTTCTGTAGATAAATCAACGGCTTAAGAGTGCAAGCTCAACGTCGCTAGGTTGAAAGCCCCGATCTTCGAACTTGTTGCGCGCCATCCTGCCGAAAATCGTCGAGCGATGGCGACCAAGCTTCTCGGCAAACGTATCGACACTGGCGCCAGGCTGGGCGTTTCCAGGGGACAAACAGATGTTCGTGCTTCGTTCGACCTTAGCGTGTCTGGGAAAGCAAATCTTGTTCCGGCCCCAATGCTCATCAGAAAGCCACCTGATCGCCGCCTTTCAGCTGAAGAATCTGGCGCGTCTCGTCGGGCGTCGCCACCTCCATGCCGAGCCCCTCGATGATTTTGCGGGCCAGCATCACCTGTTCGGCGTTCGACGTTGCCAGCCGGCCCTTGCCGGCCCACAGACTGTCCTCCAGCCCGACTCGGATGTTGCCGCCAAGCGCTGCCGACTGCGCGGCGATGCGCAACTGGCTGGCGCCGGCGCCGAGCACCGACCAGCGGAACTGGTCGCCGAACAGCCGGTCGGCGGTACGCTTCATATGCGCCACGTCTTCCGGATGCGTGCCGATGCCGCCGAGCAGCCCGAACACCGACTGCACGAAGAACGGCGGCTTCACCAACCCGCGGTCGGCGAAGTGGGAAAGGTTGTAGAGATGGGCGATGTCGTAGCACTCAAACTCGAAGCGTGTGCCATTGTCGTAGCAAGTCGCTAGAATGTACTCGATGTCCCTGAACGAGTTGCGGAAGACGAGGTCGCGCGTTGCTTCCAGATGTGGCTTTTCCCAGTCGAACTTGAAGGTCTCGTATTTGTCGGCGAGGTGGTAGAGCCCAAAGTTGATCGAACCCATGTTCAGCGAGGCGACTTCGGGCTTGAACTGGGCGGCGGGCCGCACGCGCTCCTCGACCTTCATGTAGGGGCTGCCGCCGGTGGTGATGTTGATCGCGGAACTGGTGTCCTGCTTGATGAGCGGTAGGAATTTTGCGAACGCCTCCGGCGTCTGGTCGGGCTTGCCAGTTTCGGGATCGCGCGCGTGCAAGTGGAGGATCGCGGCACCCGCGCTTGCAGCCGCTATTGCCTCCGCGGCGATCTGGTCGGGCGTGATCGGCAGGTAGGGCGACATGGTCGGCGTGTGGATCGCCCCCGTTACCGCGCAGGCGATAATGACTTTACCCTTGGCGACAAATCCGCTCGACTTGCGGTTGGTTTCACTCATTTCAAACTCCTCCGGGGATTTTGTCTTGTGGGCGGCAAGCGCCATCAGCGGGCAGAAGCGCCGAGGTGGAACTGGCGATCACGGCGCCCGGGCGAGCCAGTTCATAGATCTTTAAAAACACCTTCCACTTGTCATCCCGCTTCTCCGGCGTGTCCTGAACTAGATTGGAAGCCGGCGACGATACGGGCGAGCACCTGGCTCGACCAGGGGCCGCGTAACGGGTCGTTTCCAGCGAGGTCGTTGAACTCCAATATAATCCCGCGCGCCTTCCGTGGCCGCCGTCTGTCCCACATCCGGATGTGGTGCCCGGCACGGGCGAAACTGATCGCCCATGCTCGCACCACGGCCCATTTCCGATGATCGCTATTCTTACCATGATGACGACCTTCTAGAGCGTCTCAACATTACCGTCGACGCCGAGCGACTGACCGGAAATGTTGTGCCCGGCGTCCGAAAGGAGGAAAGCGACCACTGTCGCCACATCGTAAGGGCTGGTCATGCGGCGCAGCGAGATGTTCTTCAGGTAGTGGCCAGTCATCTCCTCATGGCTGATGCCTAGCTGCTGTGCTCGCGCCGAGATGACGCTCTCGATGCGCGGCCCCTCGATTATTCCCGGCAGGATTGCGTTGACCCGGATGCCGCTCTGGCCGAGTTCCTTAGCCAGGCTCTGAGTGAAGCCGATGACGCCGAACTTGGCAGCGGAATAGGGCGTGCGGTACGCATAGCCGTGACGACCTGCCGCGGAAGACATGGAGACGATCGAGCCTCCGCCAGCTGCCTTCAGCATTGGTACGGCCCGCCGCGCGCAGAGGAACTGTCCGGTAAGGCCAATCTCCAGGCAACGCCGCCAGTCGTCCAGATTAATATCCTCCACCGCTCCCGTAGGTCCTGCGACGCCGGCATTGTTGATTAGCGCATCCAGGCCCCCGAATTTGCCTGAGACCGCAGTGAAGAGCCGATCAACGTCCTGCTCGCTCGAGACGTCAGCCAGCTCAGCTACTTCAGGGTCGAGCTTCCTGGAGGCCGTCACGAGCGCTTCGTCAGAGACATCACAGATGGCGATCCGAGCACCCAGCCGGGACAAGGTCTCGGCTATGGCGAAACCGATCCCCCCCGCACCGGCGGTAACCAGTACTCGCTGCCCCTTCAGTCCGGAAAGAAGATCATCAGCCGAAACCGGCGCTCGCGAACTCATACCTTGCTCCCTAGGTCGAATGTCTTTCCGCAACGCCATCACTGCGCCGAGAGCGGCGGCGAGGCCGTAGAAGAAGGCGCGTGGCGTAGATGTACGTACATTTGAGCGCTACCCGTCGAGCGGAGGCATAAGATCGGGCGGCAAGATGCGCACGACCGGATCGTGCGCCAGCCTGGATGCATGTTCCTTCTTCGCTTGGGCCAGCAGGTCGGGGTTGCCGAACAAATCCACTCCCGTCGCCGCCATGACCCTCGACACATGAATCATGCCTTTTTGCGCATGGGGGGATTTGCCTTGAGCCGTCACCTGCCATGTGTGGAGCGGCGTGCCGATTGCGAGCGTCGCCCCGTAGGCCTGGACGGTGGGAATGGCCCAACTGACATCGCCGACGTCCGTGGAGCCGAGCATCTGCTTGCCGCCCGAACCCGTGCGGACGATTCGATTGCACAGGGCCGTGTTGCCCGGCTCGAGCCCGAACATCGCGTAGGCGGACTGTACGTGCTCCTTCGTCAGCGTGCCCTGTATCTGCTGGGCAAACGCCTCGTCCTTTTCGTCGAATACGGGGGGCCCGAGTATTTCGAAATTCCGCGCCATCAGGTCCTCAAGCACGCGGTTGCCGAGCAGGCTGTTCATGGCGCAGACGAGGCGCGGCTCCACCGGCGTTTCGCTCATCAGCGCCGCGCCTTCGGCAATGCGCCTGACGCGCTCGATCAGCATCAGCACCTCGGCCGCACGCGGCGACCGCACGATGTAGCGCACCACCGCTGACGCCTGCACGACGTTTGGCGCCGGGCCTCCGGAATCGAGATAGGCATAGTGGACCCGGCAATCGGTCGGAATGTGCTCGCGCAGATAGTTGACGCCAACACTCATCAACTCGACGGCATCGAGCGCGCTGCGCCCAAGGTGCGGTGAGCCAGCTGCATGGGCTGATCGCCCGGTGAAGGAGAAGTCGAGTATGGCGTAGGCGAGCGCGACAGGCTCCATCACTCCCGCGAATGCGAACGGATGCCAGGATATTGCCGCGTCCACATCCGCGAAGATGCCGTCGCGCACCATAAACGCCTTGCCTGCCCCGCCTTCCTCCGCGGGGCAGCCATAATAGCGCACGCGCCCCGGCAGATTGTTCGCGGCCAGCCAGTCCTTGACCGCCGTTGCGGCGAGCATTGCTCCGGCACCGAGCAGGTTGTGGCCGCAGCCGTGCCCGGGTTCATCTCGGGCAAAAGGCCGATACTCGGTCGCGCCGGCCTCTTGGCTCAGCCCCGGCAGGGCATCGAACTCGCCGAGGAAGGCGATCACCGGGCCACCTTCCCCCGCCTCGCCCATGATGGCAGTCGGCATGCCGGCGAGGCCGGTTTCAACGCGGAATCCATGTTCGCGAAGCATGCGAAGATGCTCGCCTGACGAACGGTATTCCTGATAGTTCAGCTCGGGCGTTTCCCAGACCTTATCGCTCAGTTCGATGAAGCGCCCGGCCAGGCCGTCGACATGTTCCCATACTCGGGGACTGTTGCTCATGGAATCCCCCTGTTCAGACGGCAACGGTCTTGTGCTCAACATAGTGGTTGATGGCTTCCGGGCCGAATTCCCGTCCAATGCCGCTTTGCTTGAAGCCACCGAAGGGCGACAGCAGATCAGGGGCCGCGTTGTTGATTGTCAGCCCCCCGGTGCGGATACGACGCGCGATTGCCAGACCGGTATCGGCATCGGTGGTCCAGACCGAACCTGAAAGACCGTAGGCCGTGTCATTGGCGAGCCGCACAGCATCGTCCAGGCCGTCATAGGGTATGACGCAGACGACCGGCCCGAAGATCTCTTCTTGGGCAATGCGCGACTTGTTGTGCACATTGGCGAAGACGGTAGGCTTGACGAAAAGGCCGTGATTGATGCCTTCGGGCAGCCCCAGACCGCCAACGGCCAGGTCCGCGCCGCTTTCTAGCCCGGAGTTGATGTAGTCGCTGATGCGCTGCCGCTGCCGCTCCGTAACGACCGGGCCGAGGAACGTGCCGGGGGCGGCAGGATCGCCGATCGGCATGCGTTCGACGTTGTCCACGAGCGCATCGACAAAGGCATCGTGGCGCTGACGCGAAACCAGTATACGCGTCTGCGCGACGCACACCTGCCCATTGTTCGGAAACGACCGGTAACGCAAGGCCTCGACCGTCTGTCCGATGTCCGCGTCGTCGAGTATGATTGCAGCGGACTTGCCGCCCAATTCCAAACTCACCCGCTTCAACTGCTCCCCGGCGAGGCTAGCGATCCTGCGCCCGGCCACGGTCGACCCGGTAAAGCCGATCTTGTCCACTCCGGGATGCGTGACCAGATGTTCGCTTTCCTCGCGGTGCGCGACCAGGATGCTCAACACGCCTTCAGGAAGCCCGGCCTCGCTGAAAAGTTCGCCCAGATATTGGCCGTCGATCGCCGTCTCCGGCGCCAATTTCAGAATCACCGTGCAGCCGGCAAGCAGAGCCGGAAAGAGTTTCGCTAGCGCGACCTGATGCGGTGCATTCCACGGGATGATGGCCGCAACCACGCCGACTGGCTCGCGGATCCAGATCGACGTCCCTTTCGGGAAGCCCTCGCGCTTCACTTCCCAGGGATAGTGTTCGGCCGCGGTCAGATAAGCCTGGCCCTGATCGCGGATCAGGGACTGGATCGCCGCGGCGAACCAAGCGGGAGCGCCCATTTCTGCCGTGACCAGTCCGGCAAATTCCGTGGACCGCAACTCGTAGAGGTCGGTGAATTTGCGGATGATCGCGATGCGCTCGGCTACCGGCATGCGCGGCCATGGCCCTTCGTCGAACGCCTTGCGCGCCACGTCGACGGCAAGGTCGATGTCCACCTGTGCGGCCGCCGGAACCGTGCCGACCAGACTGCCGTCATAGGGCGAACGAACTTCGATGGACGCCGGTCCGAGCGGGTCGACGCGCCTGCCGCCGATGAAATTGTGGTTGAAATTCCTGGTCATTGCCCGTCTGGCTCCTGTTGCTTGCCGATCAGGGATGGATAAGATCCGCCGCCCGCTCGCCGATCATGATGGCGGTCGCGTTGGTGTTGCCCGCGATGTGGCGCGGAAAGATCGAGGCATCCGCCACCCAAAGCCCCTCGGTGCCGCGCACCCGCAATTCCGGCGTCACCACCGCTTTTTTGTCGACGCCCATCCGGCAGGTTCCGACCGGATGCAGGAAGGGAACCGTCGCCTTGCGCACATACTGCTCCTCGGCTTCGCGGCCCGCCCGCTCGGGCGGCACGTCGATCAGCTCGCGCACATGGTTTCCGAATGGCGGCGTCGAAGCAAGGCGGCGAATCCAGGCCAGTCCCCGCAGAACGCAGTCGAGGTCGTCGGGGTGGTCGAGGAGCCGCGGATAGATTGCGAGCGGCGTGCGCGGATCGCTGCTGCGTAGTTCCAGACGGCCAGTACTCTTGGGGTAATTCACGTTCGCCAGAATGGTGACGAGATTGCGCGTGGGGACGCGCAGGCGTCCGCTTTCGCTGAAATAGCCGAACGGGAAGAGGTGGAATTGGAGGTCGGGCACCTCCTGCTCGGGTGTGGATTTGAGGAAGGCGAGCACCTGCGCGGTCGGCACGCTCAACACGCCACTGCGCGACAGCACCCATTCGGCGACTGCGCGAACCCGGCCCAGAGGCGTCGCGTAAGCGTTGCCGGTTTTCGTGTTCATCTCCGCCCTGACGTAGAGCCCCGGATGCTCCATCAGGTTGCGGCCGACGTCGGAGCTCGCGACGCGAACATCGATGCCGTGGCGACCCAGTTCGGCCGGATCGCCGATTCCCGAAAGCATGAGGAGCTGGGGCGAATTGATCGAGCCGGCAGACAGCACCACGCCCCGGCGCGCCTTGGCGCGGATCGACCGGCCGCCGCGAATAATGTCAACTCCGGTCGCCCGCTTGCCGTCCATGACGATGCGCTCGACCAGCGCGTCGTCCATGAAGGTCAGCTTCTTGTCCCTGAGGCGGGGGAGAACGAAGGCGTCGAACGCCGAGTGGCGCACGCCCCCGATCGTGGAGCCTTGGTTCCAAGCGACCCCTTCATGCGAACTCCCGTTCAGGTCCGGGTTGCGGGGCACGCCGGCATTGACGAAGCTGTCGATAAATTTCTCGGATATTGGGTGTTTCCAGCGCAGCGACGAGACCCGGAGCGGCCCCATTCCGCCGCGATGCGAGTTGTCCTTGTCATCGTCCGCCGTCTCCATCCTGCGGAAATAGGGAAGCACGGAGTTCCAGCCCCAGCCCTTATTTCCCAACGCCTCCCAAGCGTCGTAGTCGGCGGCCGCGCCACGAATGAAGATCATCCCGTTGATGGCCGACGAACCACCCGGAACCCGCCCGCGCGGCCAGGCCTCCTGCAGTCCGTTACGGCTCGGATCGGGCTCGGTGACGTAGTTCCAGTCGTACCGGTTGTTACCGATCGTATACATGAGCGCGGCCGGTACGCGCGTCAGGTGGAGCTTCTCGCGCTTGCCCGCTTCGAGGAGAAGGACGCTCGCACCCTTTTCGACAAGCCTGGCGGTGAGCGGTGAACCCGCACTGCCCGAACCTACGACAATATAGTCGAATTCCATGATACGCCTGCCTCATCGGGATTGCGGGGCACCGCGCCGGGGCCAGGGGGCCGGCGCGGTCAGGGACTGCGCCGCCGTTACGGGCCGCTCAGATCGACCGCCGGCATCAGCTTTGGCGCCGACAGGCCGGCCTCGACGAGATGGCATGCCGCATAATCCTCGTCGCTTCGTTTCAGCAGCGCCGGATCCTCCGTTATGCAGCGGTCAAAAGCGAACGGGCAGCGTGTTCGGAAGGTGCAGCCGGAAGGTATGTCGATGGGGTCCGGCGGCTCGCCTTCCAGGAGATAGGTCGCTGTGTCGTAGGGCTTGTGCTCGATGGCCGGAACGGCACTGAGCAGTGCCCGCGTGTAGGGATGGCCGGAATCGAAGAATGTCGCCTCGTTGCCGGCGAGTTCGGCGATGCGACCGAGATACATCACGGCCACGCGGTTGCAGACGCGGCGCACCATGCTCAGATCGTGCGAGATATAGATGTAGGTCATGCCGTGGCGGGCCTGCAGGCGCTCGAAAAGATCGAGCAGCTTGCCCTGTTCCACTTGGTCGAGTGCCGACAGCGTCTCATCGAGGATCAGGAGTTCCGGGTCCAGCACCATGGCGCGGGCGATGTTGACGCGTTGCCGCTGGCCCGCACTGAGCCCTACCGGCAGTTTGTCCGTCAGCTCGGGGCGCAACCCCACTTCGTTCATCGTGTAAGCGACCTTCTCGCCGATCTCCTTGGCGCTCATTCCGCCATGGATGCGCAGCGGTTCGGCGATCGTCCGGCCAATGGCCAGATGTGGTGGGATGGCGTTGTAGGGATCCTGCAGCAGCAGCTGGAATCGGCGGCGCAGATCAAGCAGTTTCTTTCGGCCGAGATGCGCGATGTCCTGGCCCTTGAACAGTATCTCGCCGCGATTGGGTGCTTCGAGGCGGCTGAGTAGACGCGAAAGCGTCGACTTCCCGCAACCGGATTCGCCGACGATGCCGAGATTATCGCCTTTATAGACGTCGAAGGAGACGCCCCGGACGGCCTGGACGACCCGATACGCAAACAGCCGCTCACGGTCCTTGGTTGCGTAGGAACGGTAGACGTCGCGGACCGAAAGGATGATTTCGCGTGTGTCGTCCTTGGCTAAGGCCGGCGCGGCGGTGACCTGCTCGGCGCCCCAGATGCGCGGCACGCTCTTGATGAGGTTGCGCGTATAGTTGTGCTGGGGTTCGTCAATCAGTTTACGGGTCTGCTGGCACTCGACCACGCGGCCATCGGCGAGCACGAGGACGTTGTCTGCGATTTCGTTAACGACACCGAGCGCCGAGGAGACGAAGATGACCGCCGTGCGGAAATCGCGCTGGAGATCCCTCAGCAGGCGAAGAATCTGGGCAGCGACGGTCACGTCGAGCGGCTGGGTGATGTTGTCGGCGACGAGCAGGTCGGGGTTGGTGACCAGGGCATCGACGATCAGCACGCGTTGCATCATCCCGCCGCTGAACTGGAAAGGAAATTCTTGGAAGCGCTGCGCTGGCGAAGGAATGCGGACCGCGTCGAGGACACGAAGCACGCGCGCCTTTGCTTCCGCCGTCGAAATGCCTGGCTCGACCGCGCGCAGCTTCTCGATGATCTGCTGTCCGACCGGGATCGTCGGATCGAGCGCGCTGCCGGGGTCGGAGCCTATATAGGCGACCTTGCGTCCTCGCAGTCTCTGCATTTCGGCGGGCGCGAGATCGAACAGGTTGCGGCCATGGTAGGCAATCGTCCCGCCCGTCACGACCAGCGGCGGGCTTATCCAGTTGACGAGTGCGCGCGACAAGACCGTCTTACCCGAGCCGCTTTCACCGATGATGCCGAGGACCTCGTCTTGGGAAACCGAGAGGTTGACGTCCCGAAGAACAGCGCGCCTTGCGCCGCCTGGCAGCGCTAGATCGACCGACAGGCCCGAAACCTCGATAATGCTGACACTCTCCCTCCTCATAGGACACCCTGGAGTAGCTTGTTGCGGGAGCGCTCAAGGGCACCGCCCATGAGGTTGATGCTGCACAGGGATATCGCCAACAGCAGGCCTGGAATGGTGGTGATCCACCACGCATTTAGGAGATACTTGGTGCCGTCTGCGATGATCGTCCCGAATGTAGGCGTGGGCGGTTGGATGCCGATGCCGATGAAGCCAAGGATGGCTTCGAAGATCATCATGCGCGCGACGTCGAGCACGGCGACGAACGCGATCGGCGGCAAGATGTTAGGCGCGATATGCACCAGCAATATGCGGAGGTCCGATGCGCCCAGGATCTTGGCCGCGCGCACATATTCCTTGCGCCGTTCCGACATGGTGACGCTGCGCGCCACGCGAGCGTAGCCGGGCCATCCCGCGAGGATGAAGACGAGGATGACAGTCAGCGGCGTCGGCCGCGTCACGCCGAGGATGGTGATGGCCAGGATGATCACCGGAATCGACATCTGGGCATCGGTGATGCGCATCAGGATCAGATTGGTCCAGCCACCGACATAGCCGGCCAACATCCCGACGGCCGAGCCGAGCACGAACATGCCCACCACGCTCGTAATACCGATCATCAGCGCGTTCCGCAGGCCGATCAGCGAACGCGCGAACAGGTCGCGGCCGAGCTGATCGGTGCCGATCACGTGAGGCCAAACCGAGCCTTCGGCAGGCCAGGGGGGCGAGAACTTCAGGCCGACATTGAACTTCGTCGCAGAAAGTCCGAGCAGGCTCGGCGCGGCTACCGAGAGCAGGATCACGGCGATGAAAATGACTGCCCCGACCCGGAATTCCGGCGTCTTGAAAGCCTGAAGGAAGATATTAGCGCCGAGGCTTCGGGCTTTTGGGGGAACGCTGACGTCCGCGTCGACGATGGTTTGTTCGGACATCAGTACTGGAGCCTTCTGTCGATCGTGGTCGAAGCGAAATCGACGAGGATGTTCACACCGACGAGCCCGGCGCAGGCGAAGATCGCGATCGCCTGGATGATCGGGAAATCGCGCTGGAACACCGCATTGATCATGAGCAGGCCGATCCCGGGATAGTTGAAAAGGTATTCGACGACGAAGAGCGAGCCGAGGATCAGGCCGACCGCCTGGATGCCCAACACGTTCAGAAGGGGTATGCCGGAGTTACGCAGAACATGCGCCGAGATCATGCGCCGTCGTGTCAGCCCCCGGATCTGGCCAACATAAACATAGGGCTCGAGGAGGTTGGAGGAGACCGAAACCGAGAGAGACCGGACGATGATCGGTATTAGTTCCACCGCCAGAACCAAGGCCGGCAGGATCGCATATGTCCAGTTCTCGTAGCCGATTGCAGGCAGCCAGCCCGTCTTGGCCGACAACAAATAGATGAATACCAGTCCGAGCCAGACATTCGGCAGAGAGACGAGCACCGAACTCAGGTAGAGCGCGAACCGGTCCGGCGCCTTCCCAGCGTTGAGGCCGGCCCATATGCCGAGCGGAACCGCTATCGCCAGGGAGATCAAGAAAGCAAGACCCGCCAGCAGCAAACTGTAGGGTAGGGTTGCGCCGATCAGCTCGATGACCGGTGCCCGGTTGCTGGCATCGAAGGTCGATTCGCCGCGTGAACCTCCAGTGCTGCCGCCCTGGGCGCTGCGCACGAAGGATCGGCCGAAATCGCCGCGGACGATCTGGGTCATATACCGTCCGAATTGGACGATTATCGGATCCCGCAGGCCGAGCTCCTTGGCCGTCTGCTCCGCCACGGATTGCGAAACCATCGGGCCGAGCATCAGCCGCACAGGGTCGCCGGGCACCACGCGCAGCAGGGTGAAGATCAACAGGGCGATGCCCGCCACGATAATCACGCCTTGTGCGAGACGGCGAACGAAAAAGTCTATGGCGAAAAGCATTGCGGCAGGCTCACGAAGGAGCAGCGCCGCCGGATGACGACGCTGCTAGACCAAAGGTTAGACAAGATCCGCCTTCGACAGGTCGATCGGCCCGTAAGGCAGATAGACGGCGCCTTCGAGGTTCTTGGCGGCGCCGTGGAAGGTGAGCGCAGAGAACAGTGAGAAGCTCGGGACTTTTTTGGCCATCGTCGGGAAGGTTTCTTCGGTGAGGATCTTCAGCCGCTGTTCCGGATTGGGCGCGTTGCGCTCCTTGTCCAGGACAGCGTCGATCTCGGGATCGTTGATGCCCGAGATTAGGGCCGCGCTGGAATGCCAGTTCGGCCGCAGGACGAGATCAGGCTCCGGGGACGGCGTCATCCAGCCGACGTCGCACATATGGCCTTGGCCCTGGCCGTCAGCGCGGCGATAGATTGCCACTTCCCAGGCCGCCGGTTCGAGCACCGTCATCTGGACGTTGAAGCCTTGCTCCTGGAGCATCGCTGCGATCAACTCGCCATACTCCTTGGTCTTGGGATAGAAGCCGATCGAAGTTATGTATTCGAGTTGCGGCAACCCTGCCCCGTTCGGGAAGCCGGCCTCGGCCAGCAAACGCTGCGCTTCCTCTGGATTGTAGTCCGGATACCCCTTGACGTCTGTGAAACCGAACTTCATCGGCGAGACGTAACAGCTCGATTCGAGCGCTGCTTCGCCCATCAGTTCGAGGATCTGCTTGCGATCGATCGAGTGGCATGCCGCCAGTCGGATGCGCGGATCGTCGAACGGGGCTTTGTTACAGCGAAAGTGTAGATATTTGTTCTCGGTCGTAAGACCCTTGCGGGTGGTAACCTTAGGATTTCCGGCGAGCGATGCGTACTGTTCCGGCTCGAGCCGCTCGGCGATGTGGTACTGGCCGTTCAAGAGGCCGAGAACCCGGGTATTAGCATCCGGAACATAGGCGTAGACGACCTCGTCGATCTTCGGACGTCCGCCGAAGAAGTCGTCATAGGCATGCAGAACGTTCTTGTCGCCGTTAGTCTCGACATATTTGAAGGCGTTAGTGCCGTTCGGACGCTTTTGGAGAATCTTCGGATCAGCGACATCCTTCGCCGAGAGGATCGGGATCACGCTGGAAATGAACCACCATGCCGATGCCGGATAGCCGTGCTTCTCGGTGTGCAGTCGCACCGTAAGGCGATCGACAATTTCGACATCGACCTTTCCGGGGCAAAAGGAAGCCGCCGGGCGGGCCGGGTCGCAGGAGTATTCGAGCGTCGCCTTGACGTCCTCGGCGCTGAATTCCTTGCCGTCGTGAAACTTCACGCCGTCGCGCAGCTTGAATTCGAAGGTGTTGGTGTCGATTAGCTTCCAGCTTTCCGCCAGCGCGGGTTCGAGCAAGTCAGCCTCGCCGTCCCGCATCGGGGCGCGCGTCAGGGCGTTGAAAACGAACTTTTCGAAATTGCCCTGACCAAGGGTCGTGTGGGAAGTCGGATCCCAATTGCCGGTGACGGGTCCCATCGACGCGAGCACGAGTGACTTCTTGCCCTGCGCATTGGCTGGCACCGCGACCTTGCCGAGCACGCCGGCCACGCCAAGCGCTCCCGCGCCAATCATAATGTCTCTACGCGTAATCAT